>JBLNAY010000101.1:0-53874 GCA_050259715.1 Candidatus Dadabacteria bacterium | reverse complement strand
CTGTGGTTTTGTCAAATTGGTGCTCTGCCCTGTTTTATACTTCCGGGTAGATTTTGCTCTTATAGCTGCCAAACAAAATATCCCCTCTATTTCCTTCAGTATGTATTAATATTCATCATTTTACAATTATCTTTAAAACCTCCAATGATCGATACTGAAACTAAAAAAGCTAAAATGAGAAATCTAACAAAGGCCTTACCCCTTGCAGCTATCATCTGTTTACTTGCAAGCTGCTCTACTACTTCAAAAACTACAGGGAAACCAGTTGCAACATCGTTACCGGCTGCCACCGCAGGTACTGCAAGTGCTACAGTTGCCGGAACTTCATCGCCTACTACACCTGCCGCTCCCAAAGCTTTCAATACGTTTTTTAATGCAAAGAAGCTTCGTTCCCAGGCAGGATTAATTAATGTGCATTGGCAGGATGATAAATATTATTTTGAAATTCCCAATACTTTAATGGGAAAGGAGTTTCTGACGGTTACCCGTTTTGTTCGTATGGCTGCAGGTGCAGGACTTTACGGTGGTGAAGAGGCTAATGAAAATGTGCTTCGTTTCGAGCGTGGACCTGAAAACCGTGTTTTCCTGAGAACCACATTGAACATCGTTTCTTCGCCTGACAGCACAAGGCCTATATACCAGGCAGTAAAGAACTCGAGCGTTGACCCTATAGCAGCATCTTTTACTATTGTAGCCTATAATAAGGATACTACCGGGGTGGTGATAGATGTAACAGATTTCTTCAAAGGAGATAACCAGGTGGTATCGTTAACTCCTTCATTAAAAAGGGCGTTTAATCTTACTGCTATTGCACTGGATCGTTCCTATATAGAAAACATCAGGTCTTTTGCCAACAATACGGAAATAAAGACTGTAAAGACATTCAGTTCTACACCACCTGCGTTCGGGCAGAGTACACAACCGTCAGGTCAAAGCTTACCGGGAGCATATGCCGCCGGCGCCGTTACTATGGAGGTTAATACTTCGTTTATTCGCTTGCCGGATGTACCAATGAAAAGGCGATATTTTGATCCAAGAGTTGGATATTTCGCAGACCAGGTCACCGAATTTCTCGATACTACCCAGCGCTCCAAAAGGGAAACCTATATCATAAAATGGAGATTAGAGCCAAAGCCAGAAGATATAGCAAAATACAAAAGAGGTGAACTCGTTGAGCCAATCAAACCGATAGTATATTACATCGATCCGGCAGCTCCGGCAAAATGGAAGCCATACCTGATACAGGGTATCAATGACTGGAATAAAGCTTTTGAAAAAGCAGGGTTTAAAAACGCTATTATTGGAAAAGAATGGCCGGCTGATAGTACCATGAGCCTTGAAGCAGCAAACTTTTCTGCCATTCGTTACCTCGCCAGTGAAATACCAAACGCTTACGGTCCTAATGTGCATGATCCCCGGAGCGGTGAGATTCTCGAGAGCCACATCGGGTGGTATCACAATGTAATGCAGTTGCTACAGAACTGGTATTTCGTGCAAACGGCAGCTGTTGATCCCGGAGCCAGAAAGATGGTGTTTGACGATTCTCTTATGGGTGATTTGATACGTTTCGTCTCTTCCCATGAAGTGGGACATACCCTTGGATTACGCCATAACATGGGAAGCAGCAGCCTGACACCTGTGGAAAAGCTCAGGGATAAAAAATGGGTGGAAGAACATGGACACACTGCCTCAATTATGGACTATGCCCGGTTTAATTATGTTGCTCAGCCGGAAGATAACATAAGCAGGATGGGTCTTTATCCGCGAATTGGTGAATATGATTTATGGGCAATAGAATGGGGCTACAGGTGGAACGATAAAAGTCCTACGGAAGACAAAAAAGAAGGAAATCAAATGATTGTGGAACGTCTTGGTAAAAACCCGCGCCTGTGGTTTGGAGGAGAAGGTTACGGTAATAACGATCCAAGGGCTCAAACGGAAGACCTTGGAGATAACGCAATGCTGGCAAGTTCTTATGGAATAAAAAATCTGCAGAGAATAATCAAAAACTTACCTCAATGGACAAAAGAAGAAGGCGACCGGTATCAGAATCTTGCAGAAATGTACAACCAGGTATTGACTCAGTTTAACCGTTATGCAAATCATGTTACCCGCAATATCGGGGGCGTTTACGAAACATTCAAAAGTGTCGAGGAAAATGGAAATGTGTATACACCTACTCCAAAGGGAGTTCAAAAAGAAGCCGTTCAATGGTTAAATGAACAATTATTCAATACACCTGATTGGCTTTTGAATAAAGATATCCTCAATAAAATCTCCGACCCGGTTAACAATAATGTTTCTACTATCCAGGGGAACGTTTTGTCGAATGTTCTTTCTGCTTCAAGGCTGGTACATATGCTGGAAACAGAGTACCGTTTTGGGAATGCTGCTTATTCCGTAAATGAAATGCTGGCCGATCTGAAAAAAGGAATATGGGGAGAATTATCAAATAATAGCCATATAAGTATGACAAGACGAAATCTCCAGAAAGTGTATGTTGACCGTCTTATTTCATTACTGCCGGCGCCGCCAACTCCACCTACAGGCGGAATAGTAATCAGCTTTGGACCGAATACCAGGAACTCTGATGTTCCGTCTATAGCACGTGGACAGCTAATGGATCTACTAGTCAATATCAAGGCAGCAAGACCGGCAGATACAATGTCCAGGTACCATTTAAAGGACCTGGAGAAAAGAATTGATCTTGCATTGAATCCCAGGTAATCTTTTCAGGAACTAAAATCATTAACCGCGGAGTTGCAAAATAGCAGCCCGCGGTTTTTATTTAATACCCTTTTATTTAATAGCTGCTTTTGCCACCTCTTATTCCCTGGTCTTCGTTCTTGTTAGTCCTTTCCGTATCTGTCTCTTGCTCTTGTTTCTGCTCAAGACCACGACCTGTTTTATGTTGCAATTCATCTATTTTTTTCGAAGCTTCTGCCTTGGAAAGACTTGCATCCACCTCCTCTCCCGCCTCTTCTGAAAGAGTGGTTAAATAGGATTTTTGGGCTCCTGTCATCGGTTCATCCCCTGTAGTCCAATTATCAGGATCTTTGATGGTATTTGACCTGTTTTGCTGCTCTTCCTGCCCTTTGCGGAGATTATCGCCTTGCTGATCAGTTCTGTTGTTCATATACTTTTTCACTGTAAAAACAAAAACCAATCCATTTAGACTTTACCGACTAATGAATTTAGCAGCAAAGGAGGCATTTTAACCATTGTAGAACATTAAAATGACTATTATCAGTCGTTTATGACACCAAAAAGCAATTTAGGGAGCTTACCTTTGCAGCACCTAATCTGATTTTTGTATATGAGTCTATTTGAAGTCCAAAAGGACGAATTTAAACACCGTCATATCGGTCCCAATGAAGACCAGACAAGAGAAATGCTCAATACTATAGGAGTAAATAGTATTGATGAACTCGTGGAACGTACTGTTCCGCAGGGCATCCGCATGAAAGATCAGCTTGATTTACCAGCGGCAATGAGTGAGTATGAGTATCTGCAACACATAAAAGACATTTCATTAAAGAACAAGTTGTTCAAAAATTATATAGGTCAGGGCTATTATGATACCATCACACCCAGTGTGATACTAAGGAATGTTTTCGAAAATCCGGGATGGTATACCCAGTATACCCCTTACCAGGCAGAGATCTCCCAGGGACGATTAGAAAGCCTGTTGAATTTCCAGACTGCTGTAAGCGATCTTACCGCCTTACCGCTGGCAAATGCCTCTCTTCTTGATGAAGGAACAGCTGCGGCAGAGGCCATGACCATGTTTTTCAACTTGCTGAATAAAGACCAGCATCACATTTCACGTCCTAAGTTCTTTGTAGATAAAGAAACTTTCCCTCAAACAAAAGATGTGATTCTTACCAGGGCATTGCGCCAGGGTATTGAAGTTGTTTTTGGTGATTTCAAAACTGTAAATATTGATTCTTCTTTCTTTGGAGCCTTAGTACAATATCCAAATGATAAAGGATCCGTAGAAGATTACCGTGAGTTTATTGCACAGGTGCAGGGAGTACAGGCTTACGTTGCAATGGCTACGGATCTGCTGGCACTCACCTTACTTACCCCTCCGGGAGAATTAGGTGCAGATGTCGCATTGGGTTCAGCGCAACGCTTCGGAGTTCCACTTGGATTTGGTGGCCCACATGCTGCTTTCTTTGCTGCTAAGGACGATTTTAAAAGATCGTTACCGGGTCGTATTATAGGCATTAGTGTTGACGCCCAGGGAAACCGTGCACTACGTATGGCCTTGCAAACAAGAGAACAACACATCAAGCGTGAGAAGGCTACTTCCAATATTTGCACAGCGCAGGCATTACTGGCTAACATGGCCGCTATGTATGCGGTGTTTCATGGACCTGACGGATTACGTAATATCGCTAAGAGAGTGGCCCTGCTCACGCAAACTCTTGCCAATGCTTTGGAAGAACGGGGATACGAACTTTTGAATGAGTATTTCTTTGACACCGTGGTAGTTAAGGTTGATGACATTACACCGTTCAAAGAAAAAGCTGAACGGCAGAATCTAAACTTCAGGTATTATAATAACCAATTGATTGGTATTTCTCTTGATGAAACTACCGGTCCAACTGACCTTGCTGATATCATCAATTCATTTGTCAATGATGTAGATCCTGTCGCTTATAATATAGAACATGAGGGTGGATTAGATACGATCCCAACTTCATTAACCCGTACTTCTGAGTTTTTGACGCATCCTGTGTTTAACAGCTACCACAGTGAAACAAAGATGATGCGGTATATTACTTCCCTGGAGAATAAAGACATTTCGTTGATCCATAGCATGATTCCCCTGGGTAGTTGCACAATGAAACTGAATGCTGCCAGTGAAATGATGCCCCTGAGCTGGACCCATTGGAGCAAGTTGCATCCCTTTGCACCTGTTGACCAGGTGGGTGGATACATGTTCATTGTGAAAGAATTGAGTAAGTATCTGTGTGAAATCACAAAGTTTGATGCCTGCAGTTTACAACCTAACAGTGGTGCCCAGGGTGAGTATGCGGGATTATTAACGATCAGGAGATATCATGAGAGCCGGGGAGAAGGACACCGTAATATAATGCTGATCCCAATCTCTGCACATGGAACCAATCCTGCTTCAGCGGTTATGAGCGGAATGCACGTAGTAGTTGTGAAAGCATTAGAGAACGGTTATATTGATGTGGATGACCTGAAGGCAAAAGCAGCTCAATATGCCGACAACCTGGCCGGTATAATGATCACTTACCCCTCTACTTATGGTGTGTATGAAGAAACGGTGAAACAAATAACAGAGATCGTGCACTCCCATGGAGGACAGGTATACATGGATGGTGCGAACATGAATGCACAAGTTGGATTAACAGCACCGGGCTTCATTGGGGCAGATGTATGTCATCTCAATCTGCACAAGACATTTGCTATTCCACACGGTGGTGGCGGTCCGGGAATGGGTCCTATTTGTGCTAAGAAACATCTTGCACCTTTTCTTCCCGGCCATGTTTCTCATGCCAATCCCGTATATATCAAACCCAATGGACATGCACAGGGACTGCAGTTCAAGGAAGCTACACTGGCTTCTATCGAAACTTCTCTTAGTGCAGTAACAACGGAAGCCGTCACCACAACAGGTGAAGGAGAAGGAGCCGTATCATCTGCACCATATGGATCTGCTTCTATCCTTTTGATATCATATGCTTATATCAGGATGCTTGGAGCAGATGGTGTTCGCAAAGCAAGTGAGTACGCAATTTTGAATGCGAATTATATGTTGGCCAGGTTGAGAGATCATTTTGATATCCTTTATACAAATGATCATGGAGCCTGTGCTCATGAATTCATTGCTGATTTAAGGCCATTCAAGAAAACTACTGAAATAGAAGCTGAAGATGTTGCGAAGAGGCTAATGGATTATGGATTCCATGCTCCTACCCTTTCTTTCCCTGTTCCTGGTACTATCATGATTGAACCTACAGAAAGTGAGGATAAAAATGAACTGGACCGCCTGTGCGATGCTCTGTTAAGCATTCACCGCGAGATCAGCCTGATAGAGAATGGAACGGTAGATAAGAAGGATAATCCGCTAAAGAATGCTCCGCATACCATGTTTATGGTTTGCAGTGATGAATGGAAGAAGCCATATAGTCGTGAGATGGCAGCATTCCCATTACCTTATACTAAGGAGAATAAGTTCTGGCCAACAGTAGCAAGAGTAAATAACACTTATGGAGATAGGAATCTCGTATGTGTTTGCTTACCTACTGAGGTATATGCTGAAGCTTAGAAAACGTTTGGAGTTGGTGATTTTCGGTTTTCAGTTAAAATTGCCGCTAACTTTTTAAAGAGTCTCCGTGAGGCTCTTTTTTTATCTGAAAGGCCTACGAGGGAATAAGTAACTGAAAAAATAAACGTATCTGTCAACAGGAGTGAACTGAAAACCAAAAACGGGAAACTGAAAACTTTAGAATCTTGGGCATTTGGTGGCATCTTTTGATGATAAATATCTGTCCACAAAACCTACATAACTGGCTGAGAATTCAAAACCTCCCCTACCTAAACTGGTGGACGCTAGCCGTGAAATATTAACATCGTAACTCAGGGACACAGCTAGTTGCTGGTACTGCATTTTAATCGTGGGAATTACTGCATCATTTATCCTCATGAAAGCACCTGCAGAAAGGATGTAATCGGGTTCATCTACATAATTACCAACCTTTAAACCAAATAAAAGTCCGGTCATAGTTTCCCTGTAATTTGCTTGTTCTGTATGATCTGAATAAATTGTCACGGATGAATATTCATTTAAAGCCAACTTTATATCAGCAGAATAAACCCACTTGGGACTAACTATGATTGTTGTGTTATTGAAAAAAGAATTCTTAGGTCTGTTAAAGTGATGATAAGCTACTCCTAACACCAGGTTATTCTCAGGGTTGTTGTTCAAACCTGCATTGAGGCTTACTCCTGCAGTCCCATCGAAATAGGTATTCCTTGGTTGCAAATTTACTTCACCATCACCTATTCCTTCATAGGTGCTGTTGGTTGTCATCTTAGTTCGATCAATACGTCTTTCCACCCATCCACCCATAAAACCTGCAGAGAGATAGATATTTTTTTCCGTACTGAGTGACTTGTGATAATTGACAGCAGGCAGGAGATGAGTTGACCGGAAATTAGTACTTCCCGCTTTGTCATAAAATACTTCCATTCCCAAAGTGAGATAATCATCTGCTGCAACAGGTAATTTATATTCAGCATTTACTGACCCTGTGGTATAAGCATTCGCCACAGTATTCCATTGAGATCTGTATACTGTTTGCACCCGCACATCTCCATTCACAATTCCAGCCAATGCAGGATTACGGTATAAAGGAGCATCATAAAACTGTGAGAAATGTATGTCCTGGGCATGCAAACCATTAGCAATGGCAAGCAAGGAAAACCATAAAATAGTTCGGGTAAAGTTTAGATTCATAAGCAGTATTTTAACTTATTTCTCACGCTTTCATTTATTTTATCAGTGATACATCCCCTTTAAATGATAATAGTTCATTATTCTCGCAAATGACATCACAGGTATATATATAAACATCAGGTGAGAGAGGTAATCCTTTGTAAGAACCATCCCATCCCGCTGATGCATCATTCACATTGAAATTGATCTTTTCAAACACTATTTCACCCCAACGATTATATACCCTGAGTGCCTTGATCATCGAAATACCTGTACCTCTCGGATAGAAATGATCATTCACCCCATCTTTATTAGGGGAAAAAGTATTTGGAATGAAAAGGTTGCCATTCTTGCAGGTTACAAAAACAGTCACCCGGGCATTGCTCTTACAACCACCTCCATTCTGCACTTCGACTTCGTAAGTAGTTGTGTGTTTTGGATTAGCTCTCGGATTCGGGCAAGTGATACAAGCAAGATTATAAGCCGGAGTCCATTTCCAGGACGATACATCAGTTGAATTGGTAGTATGAAGTTGTAATGATTGTCCTACTATTAGATTTTGATCTGCACCTGCTTCTACAGTTGGAATGGGCCAAACTTTAATAAATACTGAAGCAGTGTCTGTGAAGCAATTATATGCATCCTTAGCAGTCAAATGGTAAACAGTTGATGAAAGCGGCTTTACTGTAGTGAATCCACTGTTCGGATCTGAAATCCCAACTGATGGAGTCCATGAATAGGAATTAGCACCTGTTGCCAATAGTTTCGTACTGCTACCAACGCAAAGAGTATCACCAGGACTTACCTTTAATACAAAGGGTTGATGCACTTTCACTACCATTGAATCTTCCTTAACACATCCAAAAGCATTTGTTCCTGTAAGCACAAATGTCGTTGAATCTGAGGGTGCGGCTAATGGACTATTACAATTTGTACAACTCAGGTAAGAAGCATTGGTCGTATTTGCCACTTGCTGACATGTAAGGCAGGTTGAAAGTGTTCTCCAAATATATTTATCCGCACCGGCGGAGTGTAACTGCGCAACATTACCCCGGCAAATCCATTGGTCCGGTCCTGCATCTGTGTTGGGCAATGGATTGACAACAACTGATTTTGATGCCGTATCCTTACAATTGTTCTGATCAGTAGCTATGGCCGTGATGACATCATTATTGTCTTTCGTATACTTGAATCCTGAAGGCGTTTGAATGTTTGATGTTTGACCGGTTACCGAACTCCATTGCCAATGAATCTTAGTAGCATCTCCTCTTAACACATCTCCTGTAAGCCTGAAGTTGGCTGGCACACAGGAAACGCTATCTCCAGAAATTGAAATTACAGGCGCTTCATACACCTTAATGGTGTCAACCAATTGAATTGAACTTTTGCAGCCCATCTCCGTTGTCGCAACTAACTGGACCGGGTAATTTCCAGGTATAGAATAAATATGAAGAGGGTTAATATCTGTACTGGTACTGCCATCTCCAAAATTCCAGTTGTAACTCTTTATTGAATCATTGGCTGTGGTCTTATTGGTAAATTGTACATGAGCACTGTTACAGAATTTTGAACCATACAGATCAACCATAGCATCAACTCCCTTTACTGCTATAAGATCTGTTCCCTGTATAGCTACCTTGCATCCAGATGCATCAGCTAGTATCAGCTTAGGCAGATAGCTTGATTTTTCAATGTATAAGTGGGATATCGCTGAATCAACACTCACTTGTGTATTGCCATCCGCAAAGTCCCAGATGAACGATGAGGTGTTTTTAACGTTCGCAGTAAAGTTTACTTTCAAAGGTGTGCAGCCTGTCAGAGGGGCATAAGTGAAACTTCCGCTGGGTCCATTTATAACGATTTTCCTGCTCAACTTTTCAATACATCCTCCTGAACTGATTACCTGTAGCGTTGCAAAATAAACTCCGGCTTTGGTGTAGTAATGTGATGGATTAGCTAGGGTTGAAAAAGTACCATCTCCGAAATCCCATTGAAAGTTGGTATAATCAGTTCCTTTATTGGTGAAGTTTACCATTAGCGGAGGGCAGGTAGCAAATGAATCGGACACGGTGAAGTTGGCGTTCGGATATACAATATGCACAAATGCGGGCTTATTCAAAGTGTCTTTACATCCGTTCTGATCTGTTACTACCAGCCCGATTGAATATAATCCAACAGAAGAATAAGAATGAACAGGTGTTGCGACAGTTGTGGTATTCCCATCCCCTAAACTCCATTGGTACTGCAAATTAGACCCTGTAGAATTGTTTGTAAATAAGATATCCTTATTTGTACAAGAAATAGTATCAGCTGTATAGATAGCATGTGGTTGAGCAATAATTAGCGCAGATTGTTTAGCTTGTGTATCTGAGCAGCCATAAGTATCTGTTATAGTTAATGCAATATTGTAATTCCCTTCTTTCGTATAGGCATGCTTGTATGGAGCAATGGTTGTTGAATCTAAATACCCGTCACCATAATTCCATTTCCATTGCGCAATCTCGTGAGTGCCGTCAGAAGCAGAAGAATCCTGGAATGATATAACATTGTTTGACAAACAGGCGATCGAAACAGAGGGTTTGAAATCAGCTACAGGACCAAACACCGTAACCTGGATACGGTGGCTATCAGTACAACCTAGAAGATCTATGATTTTTAATTCGGAATTATATATGCCTGAACTTTTATAACTATGAGCCGTTGTACCGCCAGATGTGGAACTATCTCCATCACCAAACTTCCACAACCAACTGGAAATATTTTGCAGGTTAATGTTATTCGCTGAAAAGTCACTAATAGTGTTCCGACATAGTTCCACCTTAGTACTGTAATCAGCTTTCTCATTGATTATACGGATAATCTCTGATTTAGAATGTGAACAAGAACCGTTTGTTATCAAAAGTTCCACTGTATAGGTCCCTGATTGGGAATAAGTATGAGTAGGATTTTTTTCAGTGGAAGAACTTCCATCACCAAAACTCCAGTACCAGCTTTCTGCACCTATAGATTTATCAATAAAATCTCTCCTGAACTTTTCCGTGCAGTTAAACTTCACATCAAATGCTGCTATTGGTGGCTTAATGTGAACAGCATTCTTTACAATTAAACTATCCGGACAAGTGTTATTCCAGATGAAGAGTTTTACATTAAACCAACCAGTATCTGAATATTGATATGTGGGGTTTTGTTCAGTAGAAGTTCCTCCATCACCAAAATTCCACAACCACTTATCAGGAGTACCAGTACTGCCATCAGTAAACGATACAGACTTAAATGCACATATATCTGTTGGATCAGGAGTAAAAGCAGCGTGAGGCTTATCACCGATTGTTACTGCCTGCAAAAAGGTAGCAGTGTCAGTGCAGCCATTAGCAGTGTTTATAGCAACTGAAATATTGTATGTACCAGCTTTTGTATACTCATGAAAAGGATTTGTAGCTACGCTGCTTGTGCCGTCCCCAAATTTCCATAAGTAAGAGACTATTGGTAAACCAATCTTTGTTGTAGCAACAGGGAAAATGGTTTGAGGAGCACAACCTTTAATAGGGAGACCACTAATTTCTACACCCGGTTTTTTTATTATAATAGCATTTTGTTTAACCAAAGTATCCGTACAACCGAATTCGTTTATTGCCACCAGTGTAACTGAATAACTTCCTTCCATTAAATAGGTATGAGAAGGGTTTAGATCAGTTGAAATACTATCATCTCCAAAAATCCACCGAAGGGAAGTCGCAGATGTAGACTGCGAAGTAAACTGAACATTATACGGGACCATACAAGAACCAGTTCCGGAAGTAGTAAATGCCGCCTTAGGTTTAGAATTTACAATTACCCTTTTAGATGTAGAATCAGAACAATTTCCATAAACATTCACCAACGTTATAGAATAAACGCCTGCAGTATAATAGGATTTAAGGGGGTTTATTTCAGTACTCGTAGTGCCATCACCAAAGGACCAGTAAGAAAATGTAGGTTGTCCTTTGTTTATGATTATAAACGATTCCCCAGTACATAAGGTTGAAGGAACAGAAAAATCAGCGTTCAATACCCCAATGTTAACCAGGTTTGTTTTCGTTATGCTGTCCCTGCAACCTGCAGGTGTGGTCGCAACCATCATTACATTGTAACTACCAGGATTTGAATAAACATGTGTCGGGTTAAAAGCAGTACTTGTTGCACCATCTCCAAACGACCATAAATAAGTAGATGAAGAAGAACTTACTGAAGTATTATTGAAAGTGACAGAAGCAGGTACTGAACAAAATACTGAATTCACTGCATTAAACCCTGCTTTAACTCCACCATAAACATTGATAAATTGCTCGTGAGTGTACGTCCTGGTGCAGCCAAAACTGTTCGTCACTTTTAATGTAACAGAATAACTACCCTGACCTGTATAAGTGTGAATGGGATTCTCTTCTGTAGAGACACTACCATCCCCAAAATCCCAACTCCAGTTGGTTATCGAGCCACTACCTGGAATAGATTTATCGGAAAATACAACCGATAGGGGATAACAACCGCTGGTATCCGAAGCCGTAAAGTTTATAATTGGATTTGCATGTACCATAACAAAATCCTTCTTAATCACAGTATCGGAGCCCGTTTGATTAAATACTATAAGTTTTATGGTGTACTTACCCGGAGTAAAATAGGTAGTAGATGGATTTTGCAGAACAGAACTTGTTCCATTCCCCAAATCCCACTTCCATTGGGTAGGATTTCCCCTGGAGCTATCTGTAAATTGAACTACTATAGGTGAACAACCCGAAACAGTAGATGTAGAGAAATTTGCTGCTAATTGTCCAAATACATAACATTGACACAGCAGCAGGAACAGTAGGATGGTGGCGCGACTAAGGTTTTTCACCAAAGCCTTCATAGGACAGTTGTTTAGGTTTTTGAGGATTTAGGATCTTATGGTCTAAGATATAGGTTTGATCAGTATTTGACGCAATTATTAGGAGTTTTTTCGTTGAAAGTCAGTATAATACAGATAAGTTACCTATTTACCTGACTGAAATCAGTAAAACTAGTCTCAATATGGTGGATATTTAAGCTAACCCGCCATGTTTACCATAAAAGAAATAATCAAAACCAAGCCTGTCCTGTTCAATACAATTGAACATGATACACCTGTTTTTCACGCTTTACATTTACTGAAAAACTTTGATACAAGCTACCTGGTCGTTTTAAATCAAGGAGAATTTTTGGGTTTATTCAGTGAAAGAGATTATTCCAGGAAGTTGATTCTTAGAGGAAGGTCAAGTAAAGAAACTAAAGTATCAGAAGTTCTTACCAGGGACGTCCCGGTAATTTCAATTAACGATGACCTGGAAACCTGTCTTCGCCTCATGAATGCACACAAATCCAGGTATTTACTGGTGTTTGATGATAAACAGGAATTAAATGGTGTGTTAACAATGGATGATCTTATCGAACATATCCTGGATGCACCGGAAAAAGCCGCTGCTAAACGGACAACTCAGTACAGGAAAAGGTCGATTTATTAGATCAATCGTTTATTCTCCCGTGGTTCCGATCTAGTTGCTTCTCTTTCGACTTCCGCAGCATCGATTGTAACTTATTTACTGCACTATCTACAGCTTGTTCAAACTTCATACTACTTTCCTTTACAAACAGGTCATTTCCCGGCACCTCAAGCCTGATTTCGCAATAGTCATTAGGGGCGACCCTATCTGGACCTAAATAGAGAGTGACATTAGCTCTAACTATATTTTCATTAGGTGTAAGCTTTTCTACCTTATCCTGTATATAACTTTCAAGGGCTGCTCCCGCCTTAAAACCAAGTGATTGAATTATTACATCCATGCTATTAATTTCTTCTAATCAAACCATTATCGTACCACTAAGCCATCCACCTCTTTACCCCATGGCGTGTTGAGCAGGGCGGTCAATTCTCCCCATGTTATCATTTAAGTTCTTATATGCTTTAGAAGCTGCATCTACAACATCTCCTGCCTTGTAAGAAATAGTGTCTCGCTTGCGTAAATACAAAATCAACCCGGCACCGGCAGCAGCAACTACAGAGGCAGCTATGAGTATATTCTTCATAATTAAACTGTTTAAAATAAAAATACAATTCATATACCAAGTCTTTAACTCGCATAAACTGACACAACTAACATCTCTTCAAAAGCGATTTTAGTTCTTTAACAGCTTCTATCTAATTACAATAGGCCACTGCTGAACTTTTGGCACATTTTTTCTTCTACTAACAGATGAGTAAACATCATGGTAATGAAAGCTCATTTCAATCAAGTAATAAACAGGAAGGTGGTAAACGCAGTTGTAGGTTTTATGGTTTCCCTGACCTTAACTGGTGTATCTCCTTTAGTATGTGAATCCCTCCTGGATACCTTTATATCATCAGTAAAAAGATCTACTGATCACATCTTGCACAGGTGATCTTCTAATTAAATCGTACCATTTACTAAAAAAAGAGATTAGGGATTACCTGCTGGAACATCTATGTCGGGGAATTTATTCTCTTCTTTTTTCCGAATACCGAAATTGTAACGCAAGTTTACCCCAAAACGCTGTGTATCACCCTTGCGAACGCCTGTGGCATGGAGGCCTCCCTGGTCTATGGTAAAATTATTTGGAGAATTGTAAAAGATATCCTGTGCATTTATTGAAACTGTAAGCTTCTTTTTCATGAATTGCTGAGAGACATGCATACTTAATTGTCCAAAAGGTGAAAGTTCATAAAACTGCAATTGTCCGTGAAACCGTGCAAACCCATGAAGAGACAATTGGGTATTCGAAGTAATTTTTAATTGCTGGAAAGTAAAAAACGTCCAGCTACCTCTTTTGAAATTGATTGGCTTTCCCTGGTACATTCCATCGTAGTCATTATAGTTAAATTGAGTACCGATTACAAAAAAGAATTTTTTACCTGGTGGGATAGCACCGAGTGCCCTGAAATACCTTTCTTTATTCGTACCGAGGTTATCATAAGTTCTGTATGCTTGCCTCCGGTTGCTGTCTGCCTGGTAAACGACTTGGGTAAATATGTCTTTCGTATCATTAATACCTACAGCAAACAACGGACGTTCATCAACAGAAATATTTGCCTCGTAATTTGTCGTAAACTGGGGACGCAAAGAAGGATTACCACTTTCATATAAATAAGGATCAATATAACGTGGCGAGGGATTAAGGTATTCGTAAGCAGGACGTGCGATGGTACGCCGATAAACAAGATAAGCCCTCAATTCGTAGCCTGCAATCCTCATGATGGACCGACTTAAATAAGCATAAGGAAAAAGATCTGTTCGACGAACTGTAAAAGAAGTGTCTTTGGGCACTAATTGCTCCCCACTCATATTTGTATTCTCAATACGGCTTCCAAATTTCAAGATAAAGCTGCCAAATGTCTTTGACGCTTGCAGGTACCCCGCATTTATATTCTCATTGTATTTGTAAGCCCCTGTGCGACCATCCTTTATCCTTGTTCCACCTGCAAGGTGGAAGTAATCATTATGATTCTGGAAATGCACTGATGTGGATTTTAAGCCACTTTCAACAGTTATCTTAGGGCCAAGCTTTCTTGTAAGATTAGTTGCTGCAGAAAAAAAATTCAGTGTATTATTTAAATCGGCATCACCTACCAACTGAGGAAAAGAAGGTATTAAGTATTCTGTTCTGAACTCCTGTTTTACCTGGTTAGGAGAGTAAGAATAAGATAAGTCCAATGTCCATTCAGAACCTGAAGAATCAATTTTGTATTTAGAATTAATCCCCTGTGTGAGATTATAATTCCAACCTTCATTTTGAACAATGGCATTATTACTCGTAATCAACTGACCTGTAGTGATTTCTTCAATATTTGAAAGATTAGTACTATTGCTCGCAGTGCTGTTATAGCTTAACCTTCCATCATAATTCACCTCCCACTTAGGTGCAAACTCATAACCAATACCATAACCTATATAATACCCCGATGTTGGATAAACCGTCATAGCATTTTGATGCAACATGGAGTCTGAGGAAAACAACCGATTCGTTATGATCTGCTCTGAATTATTTCGTTTACTGACCTGCACATTTAAATAGTCTGTAAGCTTTCCATTATTATTATTAAGGTTAATGCCCGCAAATTGATTTCCATATTGCCCTTGGTTCATGCCTATGTTGACACTACCTGTAAGCCCTATCTTCACTCCCTTTCTTAAAACAATATTGACAATTCCACCGGTTCCGGAAGCATCATATTTCGCCGATGGGGTACGTAGGATCTCAATTGAGGCGATTGAATTCGGTGGCAGACTTTTTAAAACAGTGGCCATATCAGCAGCACTCATCTTCTGCTCACGGCCATTGATATACACTTTAGCCGGTGTTGTACTACTGAGGTATATATTCCCATCCTGGTCAACAAACAAACCGGGTGTTTTCTCAATAATTTCAAAAGCATTAGTTGAAGCAATGGCAAGGTTCTCGGGATCAACTATTGTTTTGTCATCTTCCTGCCGCATTAAAGGACGGGTAGCAGATATAGTTACATTCCCTAACAACTTAACTGAGGGCAGAACTCTAAATACAAAAGAAGAATTATTATTTTTGGGAGTTATACTTTTTTCTACTCGCTGGTAATCAACTGAAGTAATTCTTACAAGGTAAGGTTGGTTCTTGATTAATGAAAAGAGACAGACTCCTGATGAATCAGCAATCTTCTGTTGGCTCTTGATGCTGTCTGGTACTGAAAGGACTAATATAGTTGCACCTGGAATACCTTCATTATTTCCATTAACAACCCTGATCCTCACATCGGTTAACTCTTGTGCCTTAACATGAAAGAAAAATCCAAGCAGAACAATTATTCCTATTAGCTTCCTCATAAAAGGTAAAAGTAAATTCCTGTGGATTAAACCTCATTGAGTTTAACATTTGTTGTACTGGAATAGTAAATTATCACCTATAACAAGGGTTATCAGCCTTGAGTTTAGGATTATAATTTTGCTCCATGAAGCAAGCATTCATTAATACAGAATTTGTACCTGAGAAACAAGCACTCCTACATTTTCAGGATCTCGCGATAATGAGGGGATATGGCATTTTTGAATTCTTTCGTTTAAAAGGTGAAAATCCATTATTCCTTGAGGATCATTTGACGCGCTTCTATGAGTCTGCTGAGCATATGAGGTTACCTCTAAGGTTTGAACGGCAGCATCTTAGGAAAATCATCTACAATTTGATTCATTCTAATAAGCTTCCGGACACTGGCATACGGATCACTCTCACAGGTGGTTATTCAGAAGATGGATATTCTATTGCGCAGCCAAATCTTGTAATTTCTCAACACTTATTTATACCTCCAACTAAGGAACAGCAAAGAACGGGTATCCGGCTTATGAGTTTCCCACATCAACGACAATTACCACATGTAAAAACAATAGATTACCTAATGCCGATCTGGTTACAACCTTTAATAAAACAGAGCAATGTCGATGATGTGTTGTATTATCAAAAAGATTTTATTACCGAATGTCCGCGGAATAATTTCTTTATCATCACAGAAGATGAGAGAATACTTACTCCTGCCGAAAACATGCTGAAAGGCATTACACGGATGAAAGTATTACATTATGCCGCTCCCTATTTTCCGTTAGAGGAATGCAACATTACATTAGAAGATATACAAAGAGCTAAAGAGGCTTTTGTTACGAGTACAACAAGGGGCATCCTGCCAGTCGCTCAAGTAGATGATAGAATATATTCAAGCTTTAACATAACGAATAAGCTACAGGAGATTTGGGAAAGGCATGTACCAGGATATTAGCAGCAGGTATTTTCTAAACAGTTCCCATAAAGTTTACATAGCTTTTGCATGGAGTTAAAACGGCTACCCCATGCAGACTCCATACAAAAACTATGTAGAAGCTAAGAAGATCATAGTATAACGGATGCTGAGTAATTATCAACATGCGCATTAGTTCTTCCAATCCGCAACGAAGATGTTGGTGTCGCGTGTACCTCCGTTATTACGATTACTGCAAAATAAAATCTTCTTACCGTCAGGGCTAAACATAGGAAAGGCGTCAAAGGTTTTATCATGGCTTATCTTGGTAAGACCTGAGCCATCCTGGTTTATAATGTACATGTTGAAAGGATAACCCCTTTTGTATTCATAATTACTGCAAAAGATAATGCGGCTATCCGGCAGGAAGTTGGGTGCCCAATTAGCATTACCAAAATGAGTCACCTGGTGAGCATCACTGCCATCGGCATTAGCCACAAACACTTCCATTTGGGTTGGCATCACCAGGTTTTCTTTCAGTAAATCTGTATATTCCTTTACCTCCTCATCTGTTTTTGGGCGACTGGCTCTCCAGACGATCCTTTTACCATCAGCACTAAACCACGCTCCTCCGTCATAGCCAAGTGTATTGGTAACTTGTTTGATACTGCCCGATGTAAGATCCATCACATAAAGATCCAGATCGCCATTGCGTGTAGAGGTAAATATCATCTTAGTGCCATCAGCCGATAATGTAGCTTCCGCATCATAACCAGGGGAATTCACAATTGCTTTTGTGTTTTTACCATCAGGGTCAGATTGGTAAATATCATAGCTATCGTATATAGGCCATATGTACCGGTTACCATATTTTGCACGGTCAGTAAGAGGAGGACAAGCTTCCCCGGATCCTTCTGTTGAGGCATAAATAACATGTTTATTATCCTTAGTGAAAAATCCACATGTTGTGCGACCTCTACCACTACTTACCCTATGAAATTTAAAAGGTTCATTTCTTTGAGGTAAGTTCCCTATGAAGATCTGATCGCATGGAATGCCATCCTTTGCAGACGTCCGTTGAAAAACAATGGACTTGCCGTCATAGCTCCAATATGCCTCTGCATTATCACCCCCGAAAGTCAATTGTCGTACATTGGCGAAGTGCGTTTCTTCAGGATAAAGTATCGTGTCATTAGCAGTGGGAACGATAGAAGTTTTAACGGCTGGAGAACAGGAATATATTAAAACAATTAGTATAAGGGCCCCTAATTTGTACATATAAAAACTTTGGTTGCTTGTAATAGAATTCAAAAATATACAATAACAAGCTTCTATTATTTAGTTTTGATTATGTATCGACTGATTACACCTTTAGTCATATTATTATTTCTTATTGCTTCCTGTAATCACAAGGAAGAACGTTCTGATAATCTGCTGGAGCAAAATCCTTACAAACAGCTAACAGACAGCATTAAAATTCAACCGTCCAATGCTGATCTGTATTACAAAAGAGGGAGTTTATTATATAATAACAACCAGGTTTTACATGCCCAGGAAGACATGCTGAAGGCGTGGCAATTAAAACCGACAGAGGAGTATGCGTTAGGTGTAACAACTGCATTGAAAGAAACTGATGTGGATACTGCTATTTCATTTCTTAAGGCTGCTATAAAGCAGCTTCCCAAAAGTATCTCTTTACAAATAGCACTTGCAAGAGGTTACCAGGTAAAAAAGAAGTATGATGAAGCTATCTCTGTATGTGATAACATCCTAAATCAAAACCCGAATCAACTGGACGCGTTAACCTTTAAATCAGAGATCCTAAAAGATCAAAAGAAAGACGCAGAAGCATTAGCAGTTCTGGAAAAAGCACATGCTTCTGATCCTTCAAATAAAGAATTGTCTTACAACCTCGCATATGAGTATGCTGATGCAAAGAATATCAAGGCGATCCAACTTGCCGATACCTTGATACACCAGGATCGTACTGAAACTGTCTCACGCGCTTACTATATAAAAGCAACTTATTATAATAATGTGGGTAATTCAGTGGAAGCTCTAAAGAATTATGATGCGGCCATTACACATAATTACAACTTCCTCGATCCGTATCTGGATAAAGGACAGTTACTTTATAAGTTAAAGCAATACCCTACAGCTCTAAAGAATTTCGAACTGGCCCTCAAAGTTTCACCTTCAACAGCTGACTTCTATTATTGGTTGGGTAAAACGCAACAAGCTATGGGAGATATTAAGAATGCCAAATTAAATTATGAGAGAGCCTATGGACTGGATAAGACTTTAACAGAGGCTCGGGAGGCATCAGATAGTTTATAGTCCTATAGATGTCGCACTATAAGTAAGCCAGGTAATATTTTGGCTTTAAGGCATAGAATATGCAATTACCTCGTATGCAGATTTCTTTCCATGGTGCCGCACGAACAGTTACAGGCTCCAAACACTTAATTAAGCTTGAAAACGGACAACAAATCTTATTGGATTGTGGAATGTTCCAGGGAATGGGGCCTCAAACAGATGACCTGAATAATGAATTTGGGTTCGATCCCCAGGAAATTACATGTGTATTACTCTCCCATGCACACATAGATCATTCTGGATTATTACCCAAATTAGTGAAAGAAGGTTTTAATGGAAAGATCTTTTGTACTGAAGCAACGAAAGATCTTACGGAGATACTGTTATATGACAGTGCAGAGATTCAGACGTATGAAATAGAATTCATTAATAAGAAAAGGGCTGCACGTAATAAACCTCCTTATGAGCCCTTATACAATATTGATGATGTCACCGAAGTGCTTAAATTAATGGAAGTTGTAGAATACGAAAAGGAAGTGGAGGTATCAAAGGATGTCATTGCAATATTTACCAATACAGGGCACCTGGTTGGAAGTGCTGCAATTCACCTTACCGTTAAAGAGAATAACAAATCGACAACGATTGCATTTAGTGGTGATGTGGGTAGATATCGTTCAATACTTCTTCAACCCCCATCAGAATTTCCGAAATCAGACTATATAATTATTGAAAGCACATACGGAGATAAACACCACGATATTCGCTTTAACACGATCAAAACAATGCGGCAATGGCTAGAGAAGACCTGCCTCGAGAAAAAGGGAAAATTGATAATCCCTGCCTTCAGTGTTGGAAGGACGCAAGAAATTCTTTATGCTTTAAACCAGCTTGATATAGAAAAACGACTACCTGAATTATTATACTTTGTCGATAGTCCTTTAAGTCAAAAAGCAACTGAACTCGTGAAGAAATACCCTAATTATTATAATGAGCGACTACAACAGGTATTAAGGGTAGATGATGATCCATTTCATTTTAATGGTTTAAAGTATGTTGAATCAGTAGATGATAGCAAACGACTTGTAGATTATTCAGAGCCGTGTGTAATCATTTCGGCAAGCGGCACTGCAGATGCAGGTAGGGTAAGACATCACATATATAATTGTTTGAATGATACTTCAAATAGCATTTTGATGGTGGGCTATTGCAGTGAGTCTTCACTTGGTGGAGAACTCCTGAATGGAGCTAAAGCTGTGGAATTATTTGGTGAGGAATGCCCGGTGAAAGCTGAAGTAGGACGAATGGACGGCATGAGTGCACATGGTGACACGGATGACCTAACCAGATTTCTTAGTTGCCAGGAAACCGCTTATGTGAAAGGTGTCTTTCTCGTGCATGGAGAATACAAAGTTCAACAGGAATTTTCCAGCCGTCTTGAAAGAAAGGAATTCCGGAATATAGAAATCCCTTCACAACACCAGCAATACGATTTAAATTAAATGGATAGCTAGTTAATAGAAGGTATAGTTGTGGTTTCTGCAACCCTGTTTAAAAATGTGGCTGAAGTAGTCTCCGGATTAACCAGGTCCTTAAGAGTTACCTTATCCAGGAACCCATCTAACATAAATTGGATCATTTGCCAAAGGGAACGGGAAGAACAATCAACAGAATGGGTGCACAATTTTAAAGCCCCGGAATGTGTGCCGCAAAATTGACTATCGAACAAAGGACCACCGAGACTTTTCAGTACATTATTAATAACAATGTTTTCTGCAGGAAGGGCAAGCACATAACCTCCTTTATTTCCAGGTGTACTATTAATAAAACTCTCCATTCTAAGTATACGCGTTAACTTGGCTACATAGTGAGGACTGATACCTTCCGCTTCACTTAGTTGCGGAATACTCATGCCATCCTTGTCCTTACAAGAGGCAATACGTATCAGGATACGCAACCCATATTCTTCCTGTGCGGTAATTTTCATATCAATTGATAAATCGTTTTCAAATACAAACAATCGGTCTAAATCGTCTCGCGTCTACTTTCGTTATCGTTGATTTATAACCATCCCAATTCCAACTGCGCTGTTTCCGACATCATGCTTTTATCCCATGGTGGATCCCATGTCACGGCTACATGTACATCATTCACTTCAGGGATCTCTCTTATTCTTTGATCAACTTCGACCGGTAATGATTGTGCTGCGGGGCAACCCGGAGCTGTCAGCGTCATTGTAACCTGCACGTTATTAATAGGGAGAATATCAATACGATAAATCAATCCGAGATCATAGATATTAACCGGTATCTCCGGATCATATACGGATTGAATCATGTCAATAACCTTCTCCCTTAAAGAATCTTCACTCGTCATTATCCCGCATTTTTTAATTTATATGCCAATGCATAATTTTTCATTTGTTTTACCATAGCCACCAGGCCATTTGATCTTGTCTGTGCCAGGTGATTCATCATACCTATTTCCTGAATAAAATCCAGTTTAGCATTTACAATTTCATCTGGTGTTTGACCCGACAATACTCTTATTAAAAGGCTGATTAACCCTTTTACTATTACAGCGTTGCTATCAGCTTTAAAGAAAATCCTTCCATCCTCATATTCTGCTCCCAGCCAAACAATAGATTGACAACCTTTTACTTTATTGTCTTCTGTTCTGTACTTTTCATCTAATGCAGGAAGTTTTTTACCGAGTTCAATGATGTACTCATACTTGTCTTCCCAATTATCAAATAATGAAAACTCCTCTACTATTTCTTTTTCTATCGATTCTATATCCTGGTACCCTGCCATATGTTACCTCAGCATTTTAATAGCCTTTAGTAAACCGGCAATCAACACATCTACTTCGTCTTTTGTATTGTACATAGCAAAAGAAGCTCTCGTTGTGCCGGGTATGCAATAACACTCCATCAATGGCTGCGCACAGTGATGCCCTGTTCGAACAGCTACTCCCCTGTTATCGAGCAGGATCCCTAAGTCCTGGGGATGTACGTTGTCAATAACAAAAGAAATAACACTGATTTTTTCCTTAGCCTTACCAATAATCTTTAATCCAGGAATTTCTTCCAATTGGGAAGTAGCATAAGCTAACAATTCATTCTCATGCCTGCGGATCTTTTCCTTTCCTATTGATTGAGTAAATTCCAATGCAGCTTTAAATGCAATCGTATCGGCTATATTGGGTGTACCGGCCTCATATTTATAAGGTAAGTCATTATAAACGATCTTATCAAAACACACATCTTTTATCATCTCTCCACCCCCCTGGTAAACAGGCATAGATTCGAGTAAATCCTTTTTGCCATACAACACTCCCACACCCGTAGGTCCATACACCTTGTGAGATGAGAAGACGTAGAAATCACAATCAATATCCTGCACATCTATATCTAGGTGGACAGTTGCCTGTGCTCCATCCACTAAGGTGGTTGCACCAGCGGTATGAGCCCTGCTTACAATATCTTTCACCGGGTTAATAGTCCCAAGTACATTCGAGACATGAACTATAGAAACTAGCTTTGTTTTATTACTCAGCAGCTTTTCAAACTCGTCCAGTTTTAGTTCACCATTCTCATTAACCGGAATTACTTTAAGCACTGCACCTTTTTCCTGTGCGAGTATATACCACGGAACAATATTGGAGTGATGCTCCATTGTAGAAACTATGATCTCATCACCTGCCTTTATGTTTTGCCTGCCCCAGGTTTGAGCTACCAGGTTTATTCCTTCCGTAGCACCTTTGGTAAATATTACCTGCTCACGATTTTCAGCATTTAAGAATTGTTGAACCGCATCACGGGTGCCTTCATATGCTGCAGTGGCTTCTTCCGCAAGAGTGTGAATACCCCTGTGAATATTTGCATTATAGTTACTGTAATAGTTAACTAATGCATCTATCACCACCTGTGGCTTTTGGGTGGTTGCTGCATTATCAAAATAGACCAATGGCCTACCTTTCACCTCCCTGCTTAAAGCCGGAAACTGTTTTCTTATACTCTGTACATCTAACTTGTTCTCTATGGTTAAGGATTCAATCATGCAATATTAAATTCAAGTCTGTGAGAAATCATCTCGTCAACATAGGCACGTATCGGTTCTGATTTAATATGCTCCAGGATGTCAATGGCGAATGCATGTACTAATAAGGAGCGTGCTGCTTCTTTGTTTATCCCCCTTGACTGTAAATAGAATAAGGCTTCTTCATCCAACTGTCCAACTGTACAGCCATGTGAGCACTTCACATCATCAGCAAAGATCTCCAGCTGTGGTTTTGTATTCACAGATGCCGAATCAGATAACAGGACATTCTTATTGGACTGGAAGGCATTTGTTTTTTGGGCATCCTGCTGAACATAAATCTTACCATTGAAAACAGCTGTAGCAGAATCATCTACCACTCCTTTATATAATTCATTGCTCAGGCAGTGCGGCTTTACATTATCAACCACTGTATGGTTGTCAACATGAGTATTTCCATTCACGAAATAAAGTCCGTGCAACAGTGCTTCGCTGTGTTCAGCTTCTAATGCAATATTCAGATTGTTACGTACAATACCCCCGTTCAGGATAATGCTCACTGTATGCACTGAACTTTTCCCTACCTGCCTGAAATGGGTAGTATTTACCTGGTTAGTATTAGCTTTGTCATTCTGAATTTTATAATATTCGATGACAGCATCCTGCTCTACCACAACTTCTAACACCTGGTTGACAAAGCTTTCAGATACTCCAAGAGTAAGATAGTTCTCTGCTATCTGCACCTGTGCTCCTTCACTTACATATATCAGGCTTCTAGGTTGAGAAAGGATGTTAGCGGTACGCGCATCCGTCACCTGGTAGATATAGATGGGGTGTTCAGTTATTTGGCCCTTCTTCACATAGATGAACACACCCTGTTCAGCAAAGGCTGTATTCATGGCATGTATACCATCTCTGACATACTTGCTGCTGTGACCAAGATGTTTTAAAACAATCCCTTTGTACTCATTGGAAGATGCTTTCTGCAATGTCTGAACCACTAAAGCAGCTGACCTGATGGTAGAAAGTTCAGCCGAATAAATACCGTTGACAAAAACTAATTCATTAGCTTCTTCATGTGCCGGCAGTCGCACTTCCTTAATATCCTGCGCAGTCAACGAAGAAGTTGCAGCACCTGCTACAAAAGAATAATCTTTATTGAATAAACTGCTGATTCGGGTGTACTTCCACTCTTCATTCTTAACAGTTGGAACACCCAACTTATCGAATACATTGAAAGCATTCTGTTCAATGGAAGTTAGAGTACTACTGCCGTTTCTTGACTGTAGTTGTTGATATGTTTCTTTGATCGTTTCTAATGTGTTCATTCCAGCTTATTTAATTCCGAAAGATCAAGCTTGCTCTCCTTCGTGTACTTCTTTCTTAATATAATCGTATCCCCTTTCTTCCAGTTCAAAGGCAAGCTCTTTTGTACCTGATTTCACAATTCTTCCGTTATACAGCACGTGCACAAAATCAGGAACTATATAATCCAGCAAACGCTGGTAGTGGGTAACCACCAACACTGCATTCTCTTTAGTTCTCAATTTGTTTACTCCATTTGCTACAATCCTGATCGCATCAATATCCAAACCTGAATCTGTTTCATCCAGTATTGCCAGTTTGGGTTGAAGCATTGCCATCTGGAATATCTCATTTCTCTTTTTCTCACCTCCGGAGAATCCTTCATTTAAAGGACGACTCAGCAAGGACTGGTCAATGTTCATTAAACCCATTTTCTCTCTCATGAGTTTCAGAAATTGTACTGAATCTAAGGGCTGTTCTCCACGATATTTACGCACCTGGTTGACAGCTGTTTTAATGAAGTTCGTTGTAGTTAATCCCGGAATTTCAACAGGGTACTGGAAAGCAAGAAAGATTCCCTCACCGGCTCTTTCTTCAGGAGCAAGATCCAGGAGATCCTTCCCTAAAAATTCTACTGCACCATCAAGTACTTCATAATCCTGCCTGCCTGCGAGAACAGAAGCAAGAGTACTTTTTCCAGATCCATTGGGTCCCATAATGGCGTGAACTTCGCCGGCTTTGATCTCCAGGTTAATACCTTTTAATATCTGCTTTCCTTCTATACCTGCATGTAAATTCCGTATACTGAGCATTGTTTTATTAATTGATTAAAGTTTTAGAATGTTATCCAACACTGCCTTCAAGGCTTATAGCTAGAAGTTTCTGGGCTTCTATAGCAAATTCCATAGGTAATTGATTCATTACTTCCTTGGCAAAGCCATTGATGATCAGGGCTACTGCTGTTTCGGTGTCAATACCTCTTTGATTACAATAGAATATCTGGTCTTCACCGATCTTGGAAGTAGTGGCTTCATGTTCAACAATCGCAGAATTGTTTTTTACTTCTATATATGGGAATGTATGTGCTCCACATTTGTCACCCAGCAAAAGAGAGTCACACTGTGAGAAGTTGCGCGAATTGGCTGCATTCTTTCCTACGTGTACCAAACCCCTATAGCTATTGTTGCTAAATCCTGCAGAAATTCCTTTAGAAACGATGCGACTACGGGTATTCTTACCAAGATGCATCATCTTGGTACCAGTATCAGCTTGCTGATGATTGTTGGTAACGGCCACAGAATAAAACTCACCTGTAGAGTTATCTCCCTTCAGTATCACACTTGGATATTTCCAGGTGATTGCTGATCCTGTTTCCACTTGCGTCCAGGAGATTTTTGAATTCACCCCTTTACACATACCTCTTTTAGTTACGAAGTTGTAAATACCACCCTTGCCGTCTTTATCACCCGGATACCAGTTCTGTACTGTTGAATACTTGATCTCGGCATTATCCATAGCGATCAGTTCTACAACAGCCGCGTGAAGCTGGTTTTCATCCCTCATCGGGGCGGTACAACCTTCCAGGTAACTAACATAGCTTCCTTCCTCAGCAACAATCAAAGTCCTTTCAAATTGGCCGGTATTTTCAGCATTGATACGGAAATAGGTAGATAGTTCCATCGGGCAACGAACACCCTTCGGAATATAACAGAAGGACCCATCTGTAAAAACTGCAGAGTTTAAGGCTGCAAAATAGTTATCGGTAACAGGCACTACCGTGCTGATATATTTTCTCACCAGGTCAGGGTGATTCTGTATAGCTTCTGTCATGGAACAGAATATAATACCGAGTTCCGCCAACTGCTCCTTGAAAGTCGTTCCTATAGAAACACTATCAATTACAGCATCAACAGCCACTCCGGTAAGTCTTTTCTGCTCCTGTAGCGAGATCCCCAATTTTTCAAAAGTATTCTTAAGCTCCGGGTCGATCTCATCAAGACTCTTTGGCTTTACCTTCTGTTTTGGCGCAGAATAATAAATAATATCCTGGTAATCAATAGGTTCAAACTTAACGTTAGCCCAATTTGGTTCCTTCATATTTAGCCAGTGGCGGTAAGCTTTTAACCTCCACTCGAGCATCCATTCCGGTTCATTCTTTTTTAAAGAAATGAATCGAATGATATCCTCACTCAGCCCTTTGGGAGCTTCGTCGGCTTCAATATTGGTTACAAAACCATATTTATACTCACTGAGAACCGTTTGTTCTATAGTACTTAGTCCTTCGTCTATGGTTTCGGGCTGATAAACATCTGATTTCATTCTGCAAAAGTAATTCTAATTGTACAAAAAAGTATAAACAGGTATCATTTAATAGTGCTTCCTTAAAAATTTTCGCATTTCGAAAACGTATGCTCATGAATCAATATGCAGAACTTACTCAATGATACAAACACTTAACTCAGATCAATAAACCTACCGTAAAAGATGTTTCTTGTGTTGAAATGTCTTCCAGAGAAACTCACCAAAAAGTGTATTAGCCCAGGCAAACCATTTACGGGTAAACTTCAAAGGGTCATCTTTATGGAACGACTCATGCATGAAACCGGTATTTGAATGTGTTTTTCTAAGCAGTTCAATACATTCGGCAATCTCCTTATCATTTAAACTGGTTAGCCCCCTCATTGTGATTGCTATTGGCCAGATCATATCTATACCGACGTGAGGGCCTCCAATGCCTTCGGCTGCTTTACCTTTAAAGAAGAAAGGATTCTGATTTGAAAGAATCAATTTTCGTGTGCTCCGGTACACCGGATCTGAATCTTTGATAGCTCCCAGGTAAGGAAGTGATAACAAACTAGGCACATTGGCATCATCCATAAGGTTGTAGCTGCCAAACCCATTTACTTCATAGGCATAGACTCTTCCAAATTGCTTTGTATCAATTATTGCATGCTCATGCAAGGCCTTCTCTACTTCTGCAGCCAGGTTGCGGAGCTTCTCAGCCAAAAGATTATCCTTTGAAATGAATGTAACCATTTCTGCAGCCTGTCTTAAACTCACCACAGCAAAGAAGTTGGATGGAATAAGAAAAGAGAAGAGGGTCGCATCATCACTGGGCCTGAACATAGAAGATATCAATCCCAACGGTTTCACCGGGTAGCCATAACCATTCATAGGTTGTGTATCAGTCGCAGTGGAAGTGGTTCGTTGAAAACGATACGGCCCGGGATTCTCTTTCCTTTGTTGTTCACGGAAGACCTGGTAAGTGGATTCAATTCCTCTCTTCCAGTCAGCACCAAAAGGTTTAGTGTCCCCTGTTACTTTCCAATAATTATAGCCAAGTCTTATTGGATAACATAATGAATCAATCTCCCATTTACGCTCATGAACACCCGGTTTCATGTCGGTGTGGTCCCTCGCCCATTCGCTCTTCTTATTCTCATCTTTATAAAAAGCATTTGCGTACGGATCTTTTAATATGCATTTCGTCTGGCGGTAGATGACTCCTGCAATAAGATCCTGTAAGGGCTTATCCTTATTAACCAATTGCAAGTATGGCCAAACCTGTGCACTGCTATCCCTCAGCCACATAGCATCAATATCACCTGTTATTACATAGGTGTCGGGCATTCCGTTATTCATTTCGTGAAATACAGTTGTGTCAAGCGTATTAGGGAAACAGTTTTCGAACAACCATCCGAGTTCAGGGTTCTTAACTCCTGCTTTGAATGTCGCAATCGTGCTTTCAACTGCTTTACTGTTAAACCTTCTCTTGTTTAATGGTGTCCTTACGTCCGGGAATCCAAATGGTGCTGCAAAACCTGCAACCCTGTTGAAAAATAAACCGGCTGTTGCCATTCCTGTATTTTGAATAAAAGTGCGTCGCTTCATAGTTCAATTTATATAATAAATATATTGTTCATCTATAGTTACAGTTATTACCTGGTGCCTGGTGCCAGCTACTTGGTTTTGATGATAATACTCCCTCCATCTCTAAATAGATCATGTGAAATAAAATATCTATTCACCGGTTTATCATTTACATAAATTTTATCCAAATGCCGGCTGCTGCCGGTTTTACGTATAACAACCTTCTTCCCTGTTGGTGTCTTCCAATAAATTGAATTGAACACCGGCACACTAACTATATAACGTGCATCTGCTGATGTAAACGGGTAAAGACCCAATGAAGTAAACACGTACCACGATGACATTTCACCCGCATCGTCCATACCACATAGTGCAAGACCTTCCGGTCCAATGCCATACAATGTTTGAAGAATCCTATCAATAATTGCCTGTGATTTCCATGGCTTATTTATAAAATAATAGGAAAAGGGTGCTTCATGGTCCGGCTGATTCCCATGGCAATATTGTCCGATCATTGACTCCACATTCCTCGCTATATAATGAGGATTCCAGGGAACTGTAAAAAACGAATCTAGTTTATCTTCAAACGCACCAGGACCTCCGTACAGGTTTAATAAACTTTTCATGTCGTGAGGTACAAAGAAGGAAACCTGCCAGGCATTGGCCTCCCGGTACATGTATTCATAATAAGGATATTGCGGATTAAAGTTTTGAATCCAGCTTCCATTTGCCAACTTGCCTCTCATGAATTTTGTAGAGGGATCAAAAACATTCCTGTAGTTGGTCGATCTCGCCATAAGCTTGTTGTAATTAGTGGTATCACCTAGCTTCTTCGCCAGTTGAGCAAGGGCATAATCATCAAATGCATACTCCAGTGTTTTAGCCACTCCTGCTCTTGCCTTTGTCTCTACCCATGGTGAATCAACAGCCGGATCAGATATAAAACCTTTCTCCATATACTCATTCAAATACGGGCGGCTAGGACCTTCAACAAACGCGTTTCTCAATAATAACTTATAAGTACCCTTCACATCAAAATCATTGATACCCCTGGCGTAAGAACCTGCTATAAATGCGGCCGCATGATCACCATGAAAGAAGGTCGGGATGAACCCGGTTTTGTCACCCATATCTTTCAATGATTTGATGACATCCGATGTTACTTTGGGATTAATTATTCCAAGTAAAACAAGTTTATTGCGATACGTGTCCCACAATGACGGAACGGTGTAATAATTAAAATCAGCTGTTACTACTTTCTTGTTTGCATCAGTGTATTGTCCATTCCGATCACTGCGAAGCACCGGCCAGAGAAAAGAACGGTAGAGAGAAGAATAAAATAACTGCCGCTGCTTCTGCGTTCCACCGTTTACATCAATTTTGGAAAGCAATGCTTCCCATGTGTCATTTGCTTCTTTCCGTACTTCATCAAATGATTTATTGCTAATTTCTGCGTCAAGATTCGCTTTCGCATTTTCACTACTAACATATGATAATCCAATTCTCAACTCCACCGTCTCAGAGCCGTCCCGCATGTGAATCATTGCCCTGCCTTCCCTTTTTCCCTCAGCTACTTTTTCCAACCGGAGGATAGGTGTATTCACCTTTGCAAAAAAGAAAACCTTTTCATCTCTCAATTCCTGGAAACCCTGAACTGCGGAAGGACCAACTTGTTCAATGCTCCAGTTGATAACCCTGTTATTTGCTTTCGCTAAATCAAAAAGTACCTGCCTTTTATGATCATCAGCAAATAGGTATTTGTGAAATCCGCATCTTAAGGTTGATGTGAGTTCAACATTTATTTTATAATCATTAAGATAAACCTGGTAGTATCCTGCTGTTGCAGTTTCATTGTTATGACTATATGTTGAGTGATAACTATTGTTAGTTGCTACATTTCCTGCAACCGGTAGAACCGGTATGTTGCACAAATTCCAATGGCCTTTATTGGTGTGAGTAAATCCATAAATGACGCTATCCTCATATTGGTAACCGGCACCCGAACCATACATTGTAACGGGACTAAGTTGCACCATGGCATTTGGCAACGATGAACCGGGAAACACCAGACCTGACCAGGGCCTCCAGCCTTCAGGAACCCTGAAACCCACAATAGCAGAATCGTAAAGAGGTGTTGTTCCTATCAACGTATTCACATAGCGGGTATGAGCAGATGTTACCGGCTTTTGACCTTGCACAGCCAGGCATACGCAGGCTAAAACAGTTAATATTAATCCAGTTATTTTAATTTTCATCGGGTGATTGATCTAAAAATTTCCATCTTTCAAAAATTGCTACTACAAAGCTATCCCCTTTGAACAATGCTGTGTTTCAATTTGGTCGATTTTGGATCAATTTGGTCAACTATTGCATCATTTTGATCAATTTGAACGAATTGGGCTGATTGAAGCACTAATCAAATAACCACAAAATGAAGGAGGACACCAGGGAAATTAAATTCAAATGGAGTTATTTTGCATTGAAAAATTAATTCCTTCCTTTTGAATAATTAGCATTAACACAGTTAAAACCTCTTAACTGCTAATAAACAGAGTTTGAACAGGTTTTGCATAGCTTTTGCATGGACTTTGTATGGAGTTTGCATGGTGTAAAGCCGTTCTAACTCCATACTAACTCCATGCAAAACCCTTACAAACTCTATTTAAAAGATTTACACGGAGTGCACAAGCAAACAGAATTTACAATCAGGGCTGTTCCTGCAGCTTTTCAATGATTTCATCCAGTAAATGGCTACTGAATAATATTTTACCTGCAGTATCAAGCAATAGGTAAGTTGGGTAAACTTCAATTCCAAGTTGACTTATTAGTGAAGGAGATTCCGCAACCTTATAATGTTGCCAGTAGAATTTATGCTTATTCAGATAGCTGTTCCATCTATTGAAAGAAGTATCACGAGATATGCTGATGAATTCTGCTTTTTTGTTTTTCAGTATTGCTAATAATCGGTCAATCTTTTGATGATCCTGCTCACATGGCAAACAGCCTACAAACCAAAAATCAAGAATAACGTAGGATGCGCTACGCGTATTAGCATTAACTGTTTCACCATTTCGATTAACTAATTGATAATTTGAAAGATGTACACTGTTGTTTTTTAAAATACCCTGCAATTGGTTATTCATCATTGAAAATCCAAATTGAGCTTTCACTGAGTCATTCTGCCTGGCAATCAATGGCAAGAGTGAATATAGTTGTAGTTTATTATTCTGATGTATTTCCAGGTATTTCAAGCCAATGCTAAAAGAAAAGAGATTGTCGATGTTATCGGCATATGATTTTAATAAAAATGAATCCATGGCAACAGAATCTTTTGCAGCTATAATAGATTGATGGATTTTTTTCCAGCTTTCAATTCTCCCATACAATATTGAACCGGTTACATGCTCAACAACCAGCTTCCCATTGTTGATTGCAGAAGTAATCTGCATATTTCCCTTTTCAAGATAAAGTGGAGCAAAGTAATTTTTGCCTTTAGCTATATAATTGATATGATAAAAATCCGGCGCCGTTGTATTAAAATCCATTTGAAGCGTATCATAAAAAGGCACTCGCTTAATTTCGCGATTAGTAAAACGTACGATTACAGCACTATCTATTTTTTCGGATGTGTTTAATATTAAGGTTAAATGTGTCTGCGAACTACAATTTGTAATCAAGTAAAAAATGAATATTTGTATCAGAAATGATCGCAGTAACATTCCCCTCATATTACAAAGTAGGATTTTTTAACCGTTTTCAAGGATTTATACTTACCAACCGGAAAGCTGAGGTTTATGCTTCTGCCGATGACTTCAAAATCATCTCGAAAGACAAGCTTCAAATAACAAAAACCGGATAAGTTGAGATTTGACAATGGAAAATTCTAATATATCTAAGGCAAGTAATTATGTAAATTGTTAATTATCAATTGAACCTTTACTAAAAAAGTTTATGATGGCAATAATGACAATCCTCATATTTTTTTTTCAGTATAAACCCCACCTTAGCCGATCAAAACCAGCTACGCTGACTAACTTTTTTAATGAATTATCCACACAACTTCCATATACCTGTATTAGGATTAGGTTACACAATTGATACTCCTCTAAAGGTGGCCAGGTATGGCATCAGCTCTGTTCTGTCTATTGTTGAAGATGAATTGATTGAGGATATGAGGGAATATTATTGTTTACAAAATGATTTAGAGTATACACGGATTACAGAAAAAGATCCTGATCACAGGGAGAAAAGAATAACAGCCTACCTAGATTTATTGTATGACCTGGTCACTGACCAGTTCAGTAAGATGAAGGCTTCTGCGTTTGAAGAAGGCTCTGATATTGAAAAGTATTTTGAATTACTCCCCGAAGAGTCACCAACCAGGAAAGATTACCTCGCGATGAAGTCAATGGAAGAAGGAAGTGAAAAGTTCGCGTTGCAGCAGCAATTACGGCAATCCATGGTTTGCGGTGATATTGATGTGAATGTAATGGCAAAGCTGGATAATGTAACATATACGGAAAGTGGCGAAAGAATGCCGGATGAATATTGTGATGCTGTAGCTGCTCTAAGAGGATTCGCAAAGAGTAAATCACCCGGCTCAGTTGTTTTCTCGGCAGGATATAATCCAAGGCTTTACAATTTTGCCGAACAGCACGAAAATTTTTATCCTGGTGCAAATGATCACCTCACTAAAAAGATCATTATAAAAGTAAGTGATTACCGGTCTGCACTCATCCAGGGAAAACTGCTGGCCAAAAAAGGATTATGGGTGTCTGAGTTCCGGATTGAATCAGGTCTTAACTGTGGAGGCCATGCTTTTCCAACAGAGGGCATACTGATGGGTCCTATATTAGAAGAGTTCCGCATGAACAGGGTGGCCATGAAAGAAGAACTTTTCCAATTGTGCAATGAGGCTTTAGCGGCAAAAGGAAAAGCAAAATTCAGCCATATCCCTGTACAGAGAATAACAGCGCAGGGCGGTGTAGGCACAGCGAGAGAACATGAGCTGCTACTCAACTATTTTGAACTGGATAGCGTTGGGTGGGGAAGCCCCTTTTTATTGGTTCCAGAAGTAACTAATGTTGATGAAGGAATGCTGCAATTATTGGCTACTGCTCAACCAGGCGACTATTATCTAAGTAATGCTTCTCCGCTCGGAGTCCCTTTCCACAATTTCAGGAAGACCACTTCAGAAGTTCAACGGAAGGAAAGAATAGCTAAACACAAGGCGGGAAGTCCCTGTTATAAAAAATACCTGAGTTCTGATACTGAATTTACAGAAGTACCTATTTGCACTGCTTCAAGACAATACCAGCACTTGAAAGAAAAACAGTTGAGTGCAACACTTAGCGGACCAGAACTGGATGTTCAACTTCAAAAGCTGGGGGAAAAAGAATGCCTTTGCGAAGGACTTACTTCATCGGTAAGGTTGAAGAATGATATGAAGTTAACACACAAACTTTCAGCAGTTACCATTTGCCCCGGTCCTAACCTGAAATGGTTCTCCGGTATATTTTCCCTGAAAGAAATGGTGGATCATATCTATGGAAAAATCTCACTTAATAATTCGTTGTACCGGCCGCACCTGTTTGTGAATGAACTGAAATTGTATGTTGATTACCTGAAAAATCAAATCAGTGAAACAGCATCTGCTTTGAATGAAAAACAGGTAAAATACTTTCAAAAATTCAGAACAAACCTGCTGAAGGGAATAGAATATTATAAGTCTTTCTTTTTATCTTTTTCTGATGCTGCGAAAACTTTAGAAGAGTTATGTTCATTTGAAAAAGAATTACTAGCTATTAAATTATAAACTCCATTTAAGCCAGAGAATTCACATTAAGATATTTGCCTTGGAGCTCACTTGTGGATCAGGACTTTGCCTGGCTATCAGTTGGTTTCGACAGCAGGTACTCACCAGTTCTTACATTTATTTTCCATGGTTTTGGCTCAGGCACCCATAATTTTCCTTCACCAATATTTACCGGCATCCATATATAGCGAGAGTCCCATTGTGTTGCAGGTTTCCAGCGGTCGGCCATAAAGATCACGGTAGTATCCTTAGTTCCTGAAACCTTTAACAGCATGGTGGATTGTGAGCTGTAAGTATTTGTTTCGGGCGGAGCAATATCCACGAAATTACTCCACGGACCTGCCAGGGAAGGTGCTGATGCAACTTTATTTGGATTAGGCCTCCAGCCTGTTAATGCAGAGCCGATAACATAGTATAGTCCTTTGTAGTGCACCACAGCGCCGCCCTCCAGGGGTGACTGAATAAACGAAACTTCTTTTTCTACATCCAGGTAATCTTCTGATAAGCTTACGATATAAAATCCTTTTGATGGCCTGCTTTCAAATACCAGGTACGCACTTCCATCATCGTCAATAAACTGACCGATATCGCGACTCTCTTTTCCTAAAGGACGAAAAGTTCTCACCAGCTTAAAAGGTCCTGTTGGTTTATTGCTTGTTGCAACACCTACCCTGGCATAACCATATCCGGCGGAAGTTCCTTTGATCCTCCCATCTATGTGCATATACAGCACATACTTCTTAGTCTTCTTGTTATGATAAACCTTTGGTCTTTCAAGCACCCATCCCCTGTCTTCCAGTATGGAGTCGGGTTTAGCCAATGCAATAACCTCTCCCCTGGATTTCCAGTTCATTAAATCCCTGGAAGAATAACAACTCACATACCTGTACTTCATATCCAGACCTTGCCTGCGCTCTTCACCATACCAATAATACGTCTTACCCATTTTGATGATCCCTCCTCCGTGCGCCTGGATGTGATTACCATCTGTATCCGGCCACAATTCACCGGGACGTATCAGCTCCTGCTTTTGTCCATAAACGATTGTAGATAATAGAAAAAGGGCACATGCCAGTGGCAGTTGTTTATGGAGAATTTTTTTTATTGTTGACATCCTCTGTTGTTGTGGTCTTAATGGTATTTGCATTTTACATTTGCAAATAATTCCTGCTTAACTTTTTATTCCTTAATTAGATTTCTTTCCAATTGCTCCAGTGAAACACCTTTTGTTTCAGGCACTTTTGTAAGAACCCAGATTAGCTGAAGTATCATCATAAAAGCAAAGAACGCGAATATAGGCCATGGATTCTCTTTGAATATTCCATATTTGCTATCGAGGAAAACCGGGGTAATTAAAGTTATTAAGGCTGCGAAAATCCAATGAGTGCTGGCACCAAATGACTGTCCCAGTGCGCGAACCTTATTGGGAAAAATCTCCGCAATAAACACCCAGATCACAGCTCCCTGGCCAATAGCGTGAGAAGCAATAAACAATAAAAGGAAACTCAGTAACACACCCGCACTCGCATGAGAATAAAAACACCACGCCACCATTCCCAGGCTAACAATATATCCTAATGAACCAACAGTCAACAGGCGCTTCCTTCCTGCTTTGTCAATAAAATACAAACCCACAAAAGTGAAGAGAAGGTTAGTACCGCCAATAGCTATTGAGTTAAACAAAGATTCTTTGGCGGCAAGTCCTGCCCGTTCCAGGATTTCAGGAGCATAATACAATATGAAGTTTATTCCGGACCACTGGTTGAAAAAAGCCACCATGAAAGCAAGCCATAGAACTGTGCTGTATTTACTGCTAAAGAGTCCCCTGGAACTGCCACTTACTGTTTCATGTTCAATACTATCGATAATCGAGTTAACTTCTTTGTCAACTTCCGCAACTCCTATTTTAGTTAATACTTTTTTTGCTGCGTCTTTATTGTTTTTCCTGGCAATTAACCAGCGAGGGCTTTCAGGGACACGGATAACCAATAGAGTATAAATAATGGCCGGTATTACCAAAATACCAAGCATCCAGCGCCAGTCATTTTCTCCTATACCTTTCAAAAAATAATTCGACAGGAAGGCAATCAAAATACCAAAGACAATATTGAATTGGTACATAGCCACCAACCTGCCCCTTGAAGCCGGAGTTGAAATTTCTGAAATGTAAGTTGGAGCGGCAACTGAAGAAACTCCAATTCCAATACCACCCATAAAGCGGAAAAGGGAAAAAATATAAGGATCGGGAGCGAGGGCAGAACCAATAGCCGACACGGCAAATAAAATTCCTATCCACAGCAATATTTTTTTCCGTCCATATTTCTGTGTAGGTATCCCACCGAATATCGCTCCTATTACCGTTCCCCATAATGCCATCGACATTATGAAGAATCCGTGGAACCAGGGAGTTGTATGCCATAGCTCCTTAATTGGCAGATTGGCTCCTGATATTACAACCGTATCAAATCCAAAAATAAAACCCGCAAGAGCTGCAATGATAGCGATCCCTAGTGGAATTCTTGCTTTTGCAATTGGCCTTTCGAAATGTACCGAAGTAAATTCTTTCTGTTCTGTTTGAATATTCATGTCACTAGAATAATCATTTTTCTACCCCCATCCAATGATTCTTGTTCGAGGTTTCTATTATTTTTTTGGAGAAATAACGATGGTTACCTTTTTGCTGTAAAGTTGCAATCTATAGTTTCAATAATGCAAAAACAACTATCGGAAATTCCTGCTTCAGTATTGGATTTGGCTACCATTGTTGAAGGTAAGACAGCAGCAGATGCTTTCGAAAGAAGTATGACACTGGCAAAAGATGCCGAAAGATTAGGTTACAAACGTTACTGGTTTGCTGAACACCACAATATGGAAAGTGTTGCATCTTCTGCTACTGCCGTATTGATCGGTTATATAGCAGGTGGCACATCAACTATCCGGGTGGGATCTGGAGGAGTAATGTTGCCCAACCATGCTCCCTTGATCATTGCTGAACAATTTGGTACACTCGCAACATTATACCCCGATCGTATTGATTTAGGTATTGGACGTGCTCCCGGCACTGATCCTATTACATCGTATGCCTTAAGAAGAAACTTAAAAAGTGATGTCGATGAATTTCCTAAGGATGTTGTAGAATTATGTAACTACCTGCAACCGAGGGATGAAACCGCCAGAGTACGAGCTATCCCGGGAGAAGGGACAAAGGTGCCTGTGTGGCTTTTAGGCTCCAGCACGTATAGCGCTCAATTAGCAGCCATGCTGGGTTTACCATTTGGATTTGCTTCTCATTTCGCTCCCACTTATTTGCAGGAAGCCTTGCAACTGTACCGTCAACAGTTTAGACCCTCTGCATTTCTGCCAGAACCTTATGCACTTGCATGTGTGAACGTTTTTGCTGCAGATACTGATGAACAAGCCAATTACCTCGCCACGTCTTTTTATCAAATGGCTTTAGGTATGATTCGTAACAGGCGAAAACCTTTACCACCGCCTGTTGAAAAGATGAGTGATACCTGGACAGAACAGGAACAAGCTGCTATTTTACACATGATGCAGTATACGTTTGTAGGAAGTTGCGATACGGTTAAAACAGGTTTACAGGAGTTTTTATCTCTTACTAATGTGGATGAAATAATGATAACATCACACTTATATGATTTGGAGGCAAAAAGGCATACGTACGAATTAATTGCACCACTTTTTAAATGCTCCCGGTGAGATGCCCCAGCTGATGGAAATTAGAACATTTAAATTCTTCATCTCACACTTAATAAATTTCCTATTTGTCTTGCTGTTCTCCTGAGATTCTGAGTTGTAGTTGAAAGTGCCGATGGTAAATCAATTGCTGCATTTGTGATGGAAAATAAAGCAGTAAAATATTCCTGCATTTCTCCAGACGAATAAAGGGGAACACTACCTGCTACTGCAATGACCGGTATACCCTTGTCTTTAGCTTTCACGGCTACCCCAAAAGGACCTTTCCCACATAAGGTTTGTTCATCAATAGTCCCTTCGCCGGTTATAACAACATCAGCTTTTTCCAGCGATGCATCAAAGTGAGTTAGTTGCAAAAAGTAATCGATCCCATTAACCAAATGAGCATTCAGCATCCCATACAGACCTGCGGCAGCCCCACCTGCTGTACCTCCATATTTAACTGCACTGATGTCTTTACCTGATTGTCCCAGGATTACTTGCGCCAGCCTGTTTAAAGCAGCATCTAATTGTTGGACATCCTTTCCTGATGCGCCTTTTTGAGGACCAAAAGTCGCAGCAGCACCTTGTTCACCGATTAAATTATTTGCTACATCACACAAAACAATTAATTCGCAATGGAAAATTCTTTCATCAACACCAGTAACGTCAATGGTCTGCAGTTCAACGAGGTTTTCAGGCACTTTCACTGCTTCCCTGGCAGGATTAAGGAAACGGAAGCCAAGAGCTTGTAAAATACCACAGCCACCATCAACTGTTGCAGAACCACCCATGGCTAAAATGATTTGGTTAACACCCCTATCAAGTGCCATTTTGATTATTTCCCCCGTACCGTAGGAAGTTGCAATCAAAGGATTTAATTCTTCTCTTTTCAGCAACCTCATTCCTGAAGACGAAGCCATTTCAATGACGGCTGTCTTGCCATTATTTATTATACCAAAAGATGTATTTATTATTCTTCCCAGGGGATCCTGCACTTCAACCTCAACCGATTCACCATTGAGTTTTTTAATAATCAACCCACCTGTCCCATCTCCACCATCGCCTACAGGAAAACATTCACATTCGCAATGGAGGCTGCTTTGCTCGAAACCCTCCTTCATAGCATCTGCAGCCTGTTCTGCGTTGATGCTTTGTTTGAACGCGTTTGGAGCAATAAGGATATTCATATTTTCAATACAACTTATTATTTGTTTACCACATTTACCGGTTTGCCTGCAAGGAAAGCAGATATGTTTCCAGCAACATTGTCAATCAACCTTGCTCTTGCTTCAATTGAAGCCCAGCCAATGTGAGGAGTAATCAAACAGTTCTTTGCCTTAAATAAGGGATTATCAATAGCTGGAGGCTCCATTGACAGAACATCAATGCCCGCACCTGCAATTACATCATTATTCAATGCATCGGCAAGATCCTGGTCAACAACTACCGGTCCTCTTGCTGTATTTAACAGGAAAGCTGAGGGCTTCATCTTGTGTAGGGCTTCTTTGTTTATCAAACCTTTTGTTTCTACAGTCAATGGACAATGAATACTTATAACATCAGAAATTTGAAGCAGCTCCTGCAGGTTAACCCATTTAAAAATCTTCCGGCCGGACTGGTTGGTGTGAGTGCGGCTATGGGCAATTACATTCATACCAAAAGCTGTCGCTATATCAGCAACTTTTTGTCCAATGCTACCAAATCCTACGATACCCATTGTCTTGCCAGCTAATTCAATTAACGGATAATCCCAAAAGGCAAAATCTTTCGATCTAGCCCATTTGCCTTCCATCACTGCATCACTATGGCGCTGTACATGAAGGCATAGCTCCAGCAGGAAAGCAAAGGTTAACTGCACAACTGAATCAGTACTGTAACCGGGCACATTGGTTACAGGTATACCTTTCTGCTTTGCGGTGTCTACATCAACTATGTTATATCCTGTGGCCAGCACTCCAATATATTTCAACCGCGAAAGCTTATTTATTACATCACCGGAAACAATTGCCTTATTAGTCAATATGATATCTGCATCCTTTGCACGTTCATATACCTGCATTTCAGGTGTTCTTTCATAAACGGTTACATCACCGAGCAGTTCCAACTTATCCCAACTCAGATCACCGGGATTTAATGTAAATCCATCTAATACAACAATCTTCATTTAAGAGCTCCTTCTTTGTTATAGAAACGCGAAGATAATCCATGAAATTCACGGCAATGACTGCAGAAGGTTGCTCTTTATCATGTACCTATACTTCTAATCGTCGACTAAAGTTCTTTTTATCTATTATTTGTAACCGGGCATCCTACTCCTTATGTATAAAGACAGAACAAGTACACCGGGCTACTTTTCATTTTTTGCCACTTACTGTATAATAGTTTTATGCTGTCAATCAATTGAAACATTAACCATAAAATTATTTGTCATGAAAAAGCAACTGTCATTATCTATTGCATTTATTATCCTGAGCAGCATCTTCACTTTTGGTTTTGGGCAGCAAGAAATACAACGTTCAATATCTGGTAATGGGTATTGGGTAGTTGAATCCAATACCAAAACACCAAAAATCTCTATATTGTATTTTTATACCAATGATAATGTGCTGGTATATAAAGAACATGTACAAGGGATCAAAATCAAGATAAATAAGAGAAAGGTTGTAAACCGACTCAACAATGTTTTAGAACAATCACTAATTGCATGGAAACAGCAAAACCTGCCTGCGGAAAACAGGATGCTTGTGACTTATGCTCTGAAACAATAGAAGTTCTTACCGGCAGTTAAATAAACGCTGAAACGCACTTGAAGGACAATAACTGCCGGTAATAAGTAAGGAAGACTTTTAGGCATCGCTTAACGTCTTTTATCTTCAAACCAAAGATTTAAGTCGATAAAGTGCAGGCACTTGTCAAACTAGATTTAATTTTAAGAAAGAACCGAAATGCAACGATACCCCTTTATCTTCTCTAATGAGGCTAAATATCGCATCCAGAGGCATCTTACTTTCTGGATATTCTGGTGGTTATTCCAGGGATTTTTATATGCATTTACTCCCATTGTTACACCAATTCCATATTGGCAACGTATTCCTCAATCCGTGTTTCAATCTTTATTGTATTTACCTACTCATATTTTTCTCTCCTATTCATTAATGTATTTTGTCATTCCCCGTTACGTAGTAAAACAAAAGTATGTTATGGCAACTATCTTGATGACGGCACTTATAATAATGACGGGCTCCCTTGCTGCATTGATCGGGGATTATATACTTTCACCTGTTACAGCTTTTTTCCTGCCAGATAAATATCTTTTTATCCACTCTGGAAAAAACAAAGGTTCCTTTTATCTTTCCTTACTTGCAGGCCTGAGAGGGGGAATTACGATTGGAGGATTAGCAGCTGCAATAAAGTTGATGAAACATTGGTATGTAGAAGGACAAAGGAATCTTCAACTGCAAAAAGAAAATGTAGAGTCACAACTTCAGGTATTAAAAGCACAGGTACATCCCCATTTCCTATTCAATACCTTAAACAACATCTATTCTTATACCCAGTACACATCACCTGTAGCTTCAAAGATGGTGATGGGTTTATCGGATATGCTGCGATATATGTTGTACGAGTGCAATCAACAGCTAACACCTCTTGCAAAGGAATTGAGGATGATTGAAGAATACATCAATCTCGAAAAGATCCGCTATGGAAATAAACTTGAACTGCACCTTGATTTCCCTGGAGATACCAGTACCATTTATATAGCGCCCCTTCTGTTATTACCATTTGTGGAGAATTGTTTCAAACATGGCATCAGCAATATGCTGGAACACCCATGGTTAAACATGTCTGTTACAGTTGAAAACAACGAGATGACAATGAAACTACTGAACAGCAAACCGTCAGAACAACAAAATATTCATTCTCATGGTATAGGCATCCAGAATGTTCGAAGAAGATTAGAATTATTGTACCCGGAGAAACATCAATTAACAATCAATAATGAAGAAGATGTTTTTATAGTAATGCTGAAAGTTGAATTGGAAAGAAACACCACAATTATCAAAGCTTCCGAAACGCGAATTGTTTTAACCCCTGAGCCTTCGATATGAAAATTAAATGTTTAATTATTGATGACGAACCCCCTGCACGTGAAGTGATCAAGCGCTATGTAGGAGAGTTGCCAATGCTGGAGTTAGCCGGTGAATGTGCCAATGCCATTCAGGCAATTGGTGTTTTACAGCAAACAGTAGTAGACTTAATCTTTTTAGATATCAGGATGCCACAACTGAATGGTACTGAGTTTCTGAAAACCCTTAAGAATCCGCCGAAAGTAATTTTTACAACGGCATACACAGAATATGCATTGGAAGGTTATGAACTTGACATTGTTGATTACCTTATGAAGCCTATACGATTCGATAGGTTTATAAAAGCAGTAAATAAGGCTTTCCCGTTACTTGAAGGAAAATCATCGACGGAACCAGAAGTGACACATATGGATAACAAAAATGAATCGTTTGTTTATTTCCGCGCTGACAGGAAAATGGTTAAAGTCATGGTTAGCGATATACTTTATATTGAAAGTATGAAGGATTACGTCAAGGTGTTTACTACGAGTAATTCCCTCATTACTAAACAATCTATTTCATCAGTTGAAACCATGTTGCCGGAAAAGAAATTTATCAGAACCCACCGTTCCTACATAGTTTCAGTCAACAAAATCAAATCGTTCAGCAATGAGCTGATTGAAGTAGGCAATAAAGAAATTCCCATTGGCAAGTTGTATCGCAATAGTGTGATAAAATTGTTACAATAATTTTAAAGCTCAGTAAGATATCTAATAAGAAAGCCCCTTCTGGGGCTTTCAAACCTCATTTATAAATAAATGCCTTATCGGGATATGGCGGTGTTTTCGGTTGTTCTACCGGGTGCTCTTTAATTTGTTTCTTTAAATAATCAACAGCATATTCCAACTGTGCATCTTTTCCTTTAAAGGTTTCAAAAGGTAAATTGTCTACTACAATATCAGGATCAACACCATGACCTTCAATAAGCCACTTTCCTTCAGGTCCATATACCCCAGTTTCAGCTGCAGTAGCAATTCCATTATCCACTAAACGGTTATCTGATGAGAGCCAGATCTCTCCACCCCATGTACGCATTCCGATAACTTTACCGAGTCCAAGCCTTCTGAACCCTTCTGTAATTGCTTCGCCATCCGAAGCTGTTTCCTGGTCGCATAACAGAACCATAGGTCCGCGAAAAGCATATTGCATATTCCAGATCGGACCTCCTGAACGACCTTGCCAGTACATCCATGATTTACGCATTAGCTTTTCAAGAATCCAGCTATCAATATTACCTCCATTGTTGTGACGAACATCAAGTATCAGGCCTTTACGATTGAACACAGGGTAATATTGCTTCACAAAAGCATCCATATCGCTACTACCCATTGCTCTCAGGTGAACATATCCAATTTCATTATTACCCAGCTTATCAACCATTTCGCGACGGGCAAGTTCCCATTCACCATATTGTAGGTTAAATTCATCGGAGGCAGATATTGGCTTTACCACCTGGTCGTAAGCTTTCCCATTTCTTGTCAAAGATACTTTTACCGGTACGTTTACCTTGTTGGAAAGCAATTCAGAAATGTCGGCTACACCGGTAACAGGAATATTGTTTACGGCTGTAATAATATCACCTTCCTTTATTCGTAATTCCGGCTTGTTTATGGGAGAGCTTAAATCAGGAAAATCAACATCATTTTTATAGATATGCCTTATGATGGCACCCCTTTCATTTTGCTCCAGTTGTGCTCCAAGAAATCCAACAGCTATCTGGTCAGGTGAGGTTCTTTTATCACCACCGTAAACAAAAGTGTGAAGCGCTGATAATTCTCCAACAACCTGCGAGATAAGGTTATCAAATTCATAACGGTCGGTAAGCCTTTCTACGAGTGGTGCATATTGATCATGAATCTGCATCCAGTTAACGTGGTGCAGGTTACGGTCATAGAAATAATCACGCATCATACGCCACGCATCTTCATACATCTGCTTCCAATCTTCAACAGGATTAATAACAAAGCTCCAGTTGTTTAATTCCAGTTTATTTTCTGCAGGATTTAATTTTGCCCCATTTGCATCAGCAACAACAATGGTGCGGTTCTTAAAGGCAACCATTATTTTCTTTTTATTTGCTGAAAGGTTAAATAGGGCTACGTCAGAGGCCAGTTCTACAGGTTCATATTTTTTACTTTCTGCAATCTTCAGAGCATATAATTTACCCGAAGGATTAGTTGGATCAGAACCATTATCGATCCAATAGAGGTATCCATCAGCAGCATCAAATCTTCCCAAATTGCTGCTTTTTACAGGTACCTGGTAAAGTGATTTTACAGCCCTGCTCCAATCACGATGTCTAACCCCCTGCCTGTTTTTTGCTTTAACCAATTCAGCCCTTTGAGCTGAATCAACGGGTGTAAATGCAGTATCTGCCAGCCAGGAATCTATTGGTAAGAAAGGAAAACGAACAGCAGTATCAAGGGGGAGTGCATATATATTTTCCACTTCTGAATAATAAGGCTCCGGTTGACGTGCTCCCCACGGAGAAAACACTTTAGTCTTCAGGTTTCTTGCAGAAACAAAATAGAAGAAATTACTATCTGCCGACCACACGGGATTATAACTATCCAACCTTGATGTTGTGATCGCCATTGACTGCATGCTATTTAAATCCAATATCCTGATTTGTGTATTGAGGTTTTCAATACCAATAGTATAAGTCAGAAAGCGGCTATCAGGTGACCAGTTAATGCCGAAATTACCCGCATAGGCACTATCATAAGAGAATTTTACTGTGCCTGTTGCCACATCAGCTACCCGCAGAAGATCATTCTTATCACTATAAGCAATCCATTTTTCATTGGGCGAAACTTCAAAAAAGGTAATTTGTGTTTTACTGTTCCTTGTAATTTGTTTCGGTGTTCCGCTACCATCGGCCGGCATACTCCACACTTCCCATTCACCACCCTGGTCAGATAGTACAGCGAGCATTTTATTATTAATGAAATGCACATCTCTGCATCTAATCCCGCTTTTCCTTGTAACCTCAACCCACCGATCACTTTTGGCCGGGGAAGTAAATACACGACCTCTTGCTATAAGAGCAACATATGCACCATTGGGTGAAATGTCTGCACCACTGATACTCTCAACCGGGCTTTTAATCCATTTTGGCTTACGCTGATCAAAATCTGAAACAAGGTTGATGTCCAGCATCATTTCTTTTTTATCAGCTATGTCGTAAACCCATATGTCCGCGCCTTTTTGGTAAACAATCTTTGAACCGGAGATAGAAGGTGTTTGAATATCCCATCCCTTAGAAAAGGTTTCCTGCTTCAGATCTTTCCCTTGCTTGTCCATTGACCATAAGTTCATGGTGCCATCCCGGTCAGAAATAAAATAGATTCTACTGTTATAAAACATAGGATTAGTACTGGTCCCATCATAATCGGAGGTAAGATTGATAGCTTCATGTTTGCCATCAAATTTCCAAACCTGTTCTATATAACCGCCCTTGTATCTTTTTGTCTTACTTCCCTGGTTAGGCAAACGAGTGAAGTATAAAACCCCTTGTTCATCGTAGCTGCCAATAGAAGCTTCAGATAAAGGCACTACTTCTGATCGCATGGTTTGAGGATCAATCGTTGCCAACTGCGGAGAAGGTAATTGACTGTACTTTAAAGTACGGTACAGGATCTTCCCACCAGGTGTCCACCCTGACAATAGGTTACCTCTGTTAAAATCATACGTAAGCCGGCGGGGCACCCCACCATTGATATTCATCAGGTACAGTTCCGTTGGGCCTTCATACTGCCCCATAAAAGCTATTTGTTTCCCATCCGGAGAAATGGCCGGGTTCATTTCAACTCCCTGGTGTGTTGTTATACGTGAAGTATTATGAGTACTGATTTCATATTTCCAAAGGTCTCCTTCAGCAGTAAAGATTACGGTGTTCCCGTAAATAGCCGGCGTTCTGTAATATCCTTTTTGCTGTGCCGATAAGGCCGTAGAAGCCAGGCAACAAAAGATTATCAATGACAGTTTTGGTCTCATATAGAAGTTTTTAAAAAGGGAATTTATGAATTTAAATAATTAAATGCTCCTGGATTTGATCAATAGATGTTTTTAAGACAAGCTGACAAAATATAGTTCTTCGGTGGTATGTCTCACTTAATGTAACCTGGTTCGGGATCTTTATATTGATCTTTTAATTCTTGCAGTTGTTCTTTCATCTTTTTCACCAGCTTTTTATTTGCCGGATTAGTATATAGATTATGCATTTCATTAGGATCCTTTTGCAAATCATAAAGTTCCCATTCTTTGTTTTCGTAAAAATATATCAACTTATACCGCTCATTGCGGACTCCAATGTGCTTTGCTACTTTATGCTCCTGGTTTTCATAAAAGTGGTAATACAATGCATGGTGGACATTCCCTTTTTGAGTTCTTTTTAATAATGGTACAAAACTCTTCCCCTGCATATCTGCCGGGATCGGAAGTCCTGCCATATCCAATATTGTCTCAGCAAAATCAAGATTCTGAACCATAGCCGATGTCTTGATTTTACGGTTAGTAATCCCAGGCCACTTTACAATTAAAGGTGTACGGAATGATTCCTCATACATCCATCGTTTATCAAACCAGCCGTGTTCACCAAGGTAAAATCCCTGGTCGGAAGTATAAATAACAATAGTGTTCTTGTCCAGTCCATTTGCTTTCAGGTAATCCATTAACCTACCAACATTATCATCAACACTCTGTATACAACGCAAATAGTCTTTCATGTAACGTTGGTACTTCCATATTGCCAGGTCTGTTCCTGTAAGTTTTGCATTATTAAAAGAATCAATCATGGGCTTATAAGCCTCTTCCCATTTTATTCTTTGTTCAGGAGTGAAACGATCAAAAATCCTTTGCCATAACAAGGCAAGTCCTGTCTTCTGTTGATCTGTAAGATTAAAAGCGAGTTTGAGGTCATAAGCATAATTCATGTCCCTGGCAATTTCCATCTCCTGCGAATGAGCAGCCTTGGTGCGGGTGCTATAATCATCAAAATAATTGCCAGGTACTTTAAACTGAACACCATCAAACAAATGGTAATACTTTTCTTCGGGCATCCAATTGCGATGTGGTGCTTTTTGCTGGTACATCAGGAAGAATGGCTTGCTTTTATCTCTTTTATCCAGCCAGTTGATAGTAAAATCTGTTGTGAGATTTGTGACATATCCCGGAATTCTTTTGCGAATACCATTCTCAATAAAATCAGGATTGTAATAATCTCCCTGGCCGGGTACTACATTCCAATAATCGAAACCCTGGGGATCGGATACCAGGTGCCACTTACCAATGACGGCAGTTTGATACCCGGCATCATGCAAAATTTTAACCACGGTTTGCTGGTTACCATCAAAGGTGCTATGATTATCCTTGAAGCCATTGATATGGCTATGCTTTCCTGTTAGCATAACGGCCCTGCTGGGACCACAAATGGAATTAGTGACATAAGCCCTGGTAAACAACACGCCCTGGTCTGCTAGTTTATCAATATTTGGCGTGTGATTTAATCCATAACCATATGCACTGATCGCCTGGTAAGCATGATCATCACTCATGATGTAAATTATATTCGGCCTCTGTGATTGGGCATATACGGCGTAATGTTGCACAATGCACATCATAAGGATCCATATGATGTTTAACCAGATCTTCATTTGAATTATTTAACTGCGTGTGGATTTACTAAAATTATATTTGGCTTTGGTGGATTTTTCATACCCTCTCCAAAATAAAATCCTGTATGAGGTGGTTGGTTATAAGCAACATTCTGCCAGGCTATACTGAGCCTGTATTGTGGATCCTGCATAAGAGTAAAAAATTTCTTATCTGTTGGAATGGAGGTCGTGAAGATTCGTAACTCCTTATTGTCCACAGTGCGATAGATCACTTCCTCTCTCCAGTCTCCCCAGATATCTGCGGACAAAACGGGGTTCGCCTTCGTTCCATTATTACTCCTGCAACCATAATCAGCTGCATTCAACAGGGGTACCGTCTTTTCATTTGCATAATCCCATTTATCAATATTGGTATTATTGAGAATTTCACTTAACACGTCACCATCCCAATATATTCCCATGTTACATGGAGGATTCTTCTCAGAAATTTTATTTCCCTTGCTATCATACAGCCCTGTTATCCCTGCTCCTGATGACCAGCATTCATACCCTGGGTAGCGTGGATCAATATCAAGGGCAAGTGCGCGACCAGGTCCTTCTCCGTCGAGACCAGCTTTCACCGAAGGTTTTTTCCACAACACCTCACCTGTTCGTGCATCAAACATATGAGAACCGGCGTCTGAAAAACGTTCCTGTATCCCAAAGACCTCCAAACCAGGATGTAATGGATCTAAATCACTAACATGTTGTGCATCTCCATGACCAAGACGTGTAGAATACAATCCTTTGCCATTATCATCAAGACACATGGCACCAAAAACAATTTCATCTTTGCCGTCGGCATCAACATCTGCAATTGTTAAATTGTGATTCCCCTGCCCACGGTAAGGCCTGTTCTCCGGGTGTGTTGAATCATCACTGTCAAAAGTCCATTGTTTTTTAAGGTGTCCTCTTCTGAAATTCCATGCCGTAACCACCGTCCTCGTATAATAACCCCGAGACATGATCAGCGAGGGTGTTCGTCCATCCAGGTAAGCAATTGCAGCAAGAAAACGATCCATCCGGTTTCCATTGCCATCACCCCACACCTGTTTCAATTCATCCGCTGTAGGATTAGGCTTTTCATGCCGGGCAGGAATGAAATTCGTGGTGCTTAATTCTTTACCGGAAAGCCCGTCAAATACGGTCAGGTACTCAGGGCCTGATAAAATGAAACCCCGTTGGTTCCGATAATCTTTTGTTGAATCGCCGATCACTTTTCCTTTTCCATCAACACTACCATCAGCAGTCTTCATCGCAACTTCTGCTTTACCATCACCATCAAGATCATAAACCATAAACTGGGTATAGTGTGCTCCTTCCCTGATGTTTCTTCCAAGGTTAATTGTCCATAATAAGCTGCCATCCAACTTATATGCCTGTAAAATAGCTGGATCGGTAATACCGGCCTGGCTATTGTCATGACTTCTTCCCACCTGGTGCAAAACAATTTCATATTGTCCATCACCATCGAGATCGCCAACAGAAGCGTCATTAGGTGCATATCCTGCAGGCGTCTGAAGAGGAACCGAAAAATAAATGGTATTACCGGCGGCTAGTGTGAAGATTTTACTGGCGTTACCTTCTTTACCATTACTATTGGTTCTTACAAAATAACTCCTAACTGAAGTGGTGTCAAAATTGTTATCTATGAAACTCGTGACTTTGTCCACCGGTTGTTTATTCAGTCTTCGTGTTGTGCCTTTTGTAACACAATAAACATTGAATGCGATGTTGGTTGGTTCTGTAGCCAGCAATCGCCAGCTTACAAATACTTTTCCATCAGACCCCTGGACGGCCGCTACACCACGATCAAGATTTTCCATTATCCGCTGCCCGGAAACAGGGTTCATTAACAACATGGCGATATATCCAAAAGCAAGAAAACTGAGTTTATTTTTCATTACGTTTATAGCAGGATTAATTCAAATATAGTTGGGATTAAAAACTTTATAAATGATCTGCAACAGCTTTGACTTAATATTTCAACGATGATTTACTATAAATAAAACAAAGTTTTTTAATTTAGAATAGATGGTTTTCTGATGGTAATCTAATAAAATTCTGTTATGAAAACAATTGAAGTATTGAACCAAAAACAGGAATGGGAATTTATCGATTTGCCAAGATCTCTTTATAAAAACGACAGCTCCTGGATTAGCACTTTAGATACAGATATAAAAGCCATTTTTGACCCACGTAAAAATGATTTCTTCAACCATGGTGTATGCACCAGGTGGATATTGGTTAATGATCAACAGCAGACAATCGGTAGAATTGCTGCATTCATTAATTACCAGAAGAACAATAACAATGAAACTTCCTACGGCGGCATTGGCTTTTTTGAATGCATCAATGATCAATCTTGTGCTTTTGAACTTTTTGATACTGCAAAGACCTGGTTGGTAGCTCATGGAGCAAATGCGATGTATGGGCCCATCAACTTTGGCGAGAATGATAAATTCTGGGGATTGCTGATTGACGGATTTAATGAGCCGAGTTATGGCATGAATTACAATCCTCCCTATTACGCCCGTTTTTTTGAGGATTATGGTTTTATGAAAGCCTATGACCAGCTGACCAATGTCCTGGATGCTCAAAAACCTTTACCCGGAAGGTTTAATCATATATCCGAATGGGTGATCAACAAACCCGGTTATTCATTCAGGCATTTTTCTACACCTCATAAAGAAGATTTCTTTTCTCACTTCCAGGAGATTTATAATGATGCCTGGAGTGATTTCGAAAATTTCACTCCAATAAATATTGAAACCATCAATAGTGCATTCCGGCAAATGAAACCAATCATGGATGCAAAGCTGATATGGTTTGCTTACTACAGGAATGAGCCCATAGCTTTTGTACTTTGCCTACCGGATGTAAATCAGATTCTGAAAGATCTTAAGGGGAGAATGCACCTCCTGAATAAACTATTATTCCTATGGATTAAGCGAACAAGAAAAGTTGACCGCTTAAGAATTACAGTTATGGGATGTAAACGCAAATTTCAAAATCATGGCATCGAGTCCGCCTTGATACATTGCCTGCAGGAAGAAGTGCTGCCAAGGAACACGATCAAAGAAGTGGAACTCGCATGGGTAGGTGACTTCAATTCAAAAATGCTTGCCCTGCATCATGCCACCGGTGCCTCTAAAGCAAAGGTTCACCGCACCTATCAATTTTCTTTTGACAATACTAAACCGTAAACCGGAACTACAATTACTTTAAATACCGTTTAGCCCATTGAATGAAAGTAGGCCAATTTGGTCCTGTTGTATGTCCCCCACTATGTTGGCGAAAGGCAATGTCACCATCAACCAAAGCGGTTTCCATTGAAGGAAATTCCATCGTTCCATATCCTTTTTTACCCAATAATTTATATACGGGTTCAGCAAAGGCACCACCGAGAAACATCCCTTTACCATCTACCCAGTTACCTTCCACTTTTGGTGAGCCGGAACTAATGAAAACAGGACGAGGAGCACAGAGAGCTACCAGTTCATGTGCATCAACAGGCAAATCATTAGGAGTAAGCGGACCGGCATATTTAATAAAATTGCCGGCAAACCAATGGTATTCTGAAGAGGAAGCAAGATTCTCCACCTGCTCACCAAAAGTTCTTCTCAGGATCTTGGCACCACCGGCTCCTGAAGATCCTACAAAGGCAATTGCGAGTCGCGGTTCATATGCCATCGTCACCAGGGTAGCTTTTCCGTATCTTGATAAGCCTTCAATTCCTATTTGCTTTGCATCCACATCTTTATCAGTTTCAAAATAATCAATAGCACGGCTGGCACCCCACGCCCAGGCACGCAACGAGCCCCAGTCTTCTGGCTTCCGGTATTGACCTTTATTGCATAAACCGATTATACCCTGCGTCAGTCCCGCGCCATTATCTGCCTGGTAGCTGGTAGGTACCAGGATAGCAAAGCCCCATCCCTGTTCTAAAACTTGTTGCTGCCAACTCTTCTCTACAGGTGTACCGGTTGCAGTCGCCGGCATGCGGAACCCGGCCGGGAAAATGAAGCCATATTCCATAATAACAGGAGCAGCCTTCGCCCGGTTCTTTGGAACAGTCAGTGAAAGCTGGATATCTACTTTAATCTGAGGGTAAGAAGAATTATCAACATGTCCCAACAACTTCTTTGTTGTCGCAGGTACACTACCAAAAGTTGAATCTATGGTACTGACAACTTCCCATTTTACTTTAGGAGTATTCTTTGGCACACGTCCATAAATTTCGCGGTCAAAGTACTCCACGATCTCTGGCCGTCTTTTCGTCCACCATGTTTTTGCATCTGTTACTTTTTGACCACTATTCAATATTAGTGGATCCGGGAGCGAAGTATAGTTAGTCGCTTTAGATTCATCGGAATTTGCAGCATTAGGTGCAGTGGGAGTTCCCGAAGGTCCCCTCCTGGTTGAATCAATTCTTAACTGCGACAGCATGTTCCTGTAATCAGCATTAGTACGTAGGTTGATGCTGTCTCTCTGCGCTTGCGAAAGTCCAAATTGTGAATAAGAACAGATGCTGTAAAGTGATGTTATTATGAGAAGCAATTGTTTCATGGTATATTGATTATCTGCTTTTAATTTTTATAGTTGTTCCTTGAAGTCCGGGTGCTGATGCAACAATGTTTATGTCTCCCGGTTTTGCGTTCTGCTTCAAATGTATAGGAATAGTTTGCTTTTGAAAAGAACATTAGTCAATTGCCTGACCCTTGATTCATGAAGAATTAAAAAATCGGATTGTTTCTACATATTGACACGATTTGCAGCAATGTAATAAGACAGAAAACCTGATTCGGGGGTTCTCCTGCCCTTAAGTGGATTTACAATACCTTTTGTATGGAATATGCATGGACTTTGCATGGTGTAAAGCCGTTCTAACTTCATGGCAACTCCATGCAAACCCTATATAAACCGGAAGCAAAAGCTATCCATGGGCAGAATACCAGGGATGAACCCAAACTCTCATTTTTGTTTTACCAGCGAAACATCATCAACATAACAAAAGTTATTATCACCTCCATCAGCTATAAAACCAACTTCTACTTTGTCATTACTTATAATAATATTTTGAATGCTGATTTTCTTCCAGGTTGAATTTTCTCCTTTTATAGAATACTTTCTTGTTTTACCATTACTATTGGCATACATTTCAAGGCTTTTGAATCCGCTACTATTCTTAACTGTTGCAGTGAGTATATATTTTCCCTTAGGCAACTTTGTAAAAGGAGTAGACTGTGCTACCTGGTAAACTTTTCTTTTGAAATAAACTTTATCCGTTAAACTGAGACTTCTTTCTCCAATAACTACTTTTCTTTCCGTTTCAGTGTTGATATGATTTAAAACAGGAGAAACAGAACTATCAAGACTAATTCTATTGCCCTGAATAACAACACTAATCCACCCGGTTAATTGTTCCTGCACAGGTTTTACAGGGCTAGGTATGTTTTTCCTGTCTGCTTCAAAGCTTCCATTTTTAATATAATTGTTGTCTTCGCCAACTTTCCACTCACCTGTTTTTGAATTTAAATTCCATGAGCTTAGAGAATTGAAGTACGGTGTTTTACCTTCAAATGATAGTGGTACCCATTGATTATATCCTAAACCGTTGCCGGCGAAATCTGCCCACCTGTCACCGCAATAAACAACTGTTTCCTGTTTACTACCTTTTACATTGAAGAAGAATCCCGTCTGGCTGACATGTGCATAATCTTCTGCACAACCATTCATCACGAGCATATTATTAATTGGCTGGTAAGGGCCCCTGATATTATCTGCAACGATATAATACGCATACGATCC
>JBLNAY010000100.1:0-10745 GCA_050259715.1 Candidatus Dadabacteria bacterium | reverse complement strand
CGTATCAATGGTACCAGGGAATATGGCCGTTTTAAAATGGAATACAACACCTATTATGCTTTGGAAAAAATTGACCAGGCAGGTGGTTCTTACTTCCAGGACAGGCCTGTGTATTGGACCGTTATCAATGCTCCGCAGCATGTAAATCTACGTGACTACAGGAATTGGAAAACAGATCCGTTTGCAAGTCCAAACTGGTATTTCAATGCCTATTATGGTAACCCATGGTGGCAGATCGATGAGGCAAGGAATGTTACCAAAAACAACAACTTCATCGGTAACGCCCGCTTTAGCCTTGGAATCACATCCTGGTTAACAGCTTCTTATAGTCTTGGTTATTCCCGGAATGACCAGAATTTTAAATATACAAGGTCTGGTTTTGATTTTGATCCATATGCTCAAACAGACCCATGGGAAGCCGGTGCTATCCCGTCTTCTGTACATAAACTCGATCCTAATGTGACGGACCAACTCGCATGGAGTCAACGTTTGAGTGGTACCGCCTTATTGACTTTCAATAAAGATTTTGGACCTATATCAACCAAGTTGATCCTTGGAAATGATATGTATAAACGTAGTTCCAGGTTCTTGAATACTTCCTCCAGCAGTTTGGTAATACCTGGAATTTATAATATTAGCTACAGGCAGGGTGAGCCTTCTGTAGGAGAAGGTCTCAGTGAAGAAGGTTTGATCGGTGCATTTGCTGATCTTACCCTTGGATTTAATAACTATTTATTTTTACATGGTTCCGGAAGAAATGACTGGAACTCAAGACTGGCTGCTGCCAATCGTTCCTATTTTTATCCGGCTGTGGACGCTTCTTTCGTGTTTACAGATGCCATTCCTTCGTTAAAGAATAGTAATACACTTAGTTATGGTAAAATCCGTGCTGCAGTATCCAGGGTAGGACAAGTGAGCGTGGGACCATATGCTTTGGATAACCTGGTATTCCCCGGTGGCGGTTTCCCATATGGTTCCCAGGTGGGTTACACTATAAGTAACAACTTCGCCAACCCGGCCTTAAAACCGGAGTTTACAACTGAAAAGGAAGTGGGTATTGAGTTAGGCTTTTTCAAAAACAGGGCAAACTTCCAGGTAGCCTTATTTGACACAAAAACTACCAATCAAACCATTCCTTCGCAGATCTCTGCTGCTACCGGTTTTACAAGTGCAACCATTAACCTGGGTAGTATGACAAACAAGGGTGTGGAAGTTGACCTGAGAATGACTCCATTGCTTGATCTCGGACCTGTTAAATGGAATGCAGGCGCCAACTTCGCCTATATCAAAAACAGGGTAGGCCAGGATCTTGGTGGCGAAATTTCATTGGGCAACTCCGTTTATGCTATACCCGGTCTTGCTTATCCATATATTAAGGCAACTGACTGGATCCGAGATCCCGAAGGACATATTGTGGTTGACGCCAACACTGGTTTCCCAACTAAAGGCTCACCATTGATCCCGATGGGTACAACAGTTCCTCCGTATAAAGTTGGTTTGACTTCGAGCTTTACCTGGAATAACCTTACTTTAAGTGCCGTAGCAGATGCCCGTTTTGGTGCAGTTATTTATAATGGTATTGGTCCAAGTCTTGACTTTACCGGAATTTCCTGGTACACTGCTCAAACAGGACGTCAGCCATTTGTAATTCCAAATACTGTTGTGCAGACAGCACCCGGAAAATATGAGCCGAATACTAATGTAGTTACCAATACATTTTACACCAGTGGTGAATGGCGTTTCTGGGCTAACACCTGGAATGCAGTTGGTTCTAACTACGTGAATAGTGCTGATTTCTGGAAGATCAGGGAAATCGCATTAAATTATGAATTTCCAAAAAGTTTAACTGATAAGTTAAGGATTGTTCAGGGTGCTTCATTAACATTGTCTGGCAGGAACCTGTTCATGTTCAGAGCCAAGGACAACGTTTGGACCGATCCTGAGTTCAGCGCTGCAGGTACAGGTAATGCTGTTGGTGGTACTGACATCGGCCAGACTCCTCCGACCCGCATTTTTGGTGCAACCTTAAACGTCATCTTTTAATCTTTAATTGCTAAAGAAAACTATTATGAAAATATCAATAAAGCAAATCCTGCCGATTGCCTTACTGGTAGTACTCTCTACCTCCTGTAAGAAGCAATTGCTGGATATAAATGTTTCACCTAACGATCCTACCACCGCTTCGGCTACACCGGGGGTAGTTTTACCTGCAGCCCTGGCTACAACTGCAGCTATCTTTAACAACCCAACTGCTGATTCCCGTATGGTTTGGGCTGCTATATGGATGGGACATATTAGTTATAGCGGAAACTACGCTATCTCTACCGAAAGTCTCTCTTATGCTATCACCAACACTTTTGGTGGTACTGCTACTTTTAATAGCATCTATGATAATATTGAAGACTATGATTTCGTAGAACAGGCAGCTATCAAGCAGGGCAATAAATTCTATGAGGGAATTGGTAAGCTGATGAAAGCTTATGACTTCCAGTACCTCGTTGATCTCTATGGAGATGTTCCTTATACTGAGGCACTCAAGGGTACAGAAAACAGTACTCCTAAATATGATAAAGGAATAGATATCTATACAGACCTCGCAAAGAAAATGGATGAAGCAATTGCCATTTTCAAAGCAGCAACCGGAACTGTTTCCGGAGACATTATGTTTAATGGAGATGCTACAAAGTGGTTGAAATTTGCAAATACAGTTAAGTTAAGATTGTTAATAAGGCAAAGTGAAAGGACTGACCGTGCTTCTTATATTCAGACACAATTAGCTAACATCAAGGCTGGACCATTCATTGATTTTGATGTAACCGTACAACCGGGATATTTGAATTCTGCCGGTAAACAAAACCCATTCTGGGGTTCCAATGTGAATGTGTCAGGAACTTATACCCAGGATCTTTATAGAGGCGGCGGTTTTGTAATAGATTGGATGAAAGCGAATAATGATCCAAGGCTTGCACGTTTGTTTAAACCAGCAGCTTCTACAGGAGTGTTCACCGGAAATTATTTCGGCGAGCAGGGAATACCAAATTCAAAAACATCCGAATTTGGACCTGGTGTATTGAAGTCTGCAGGTCAGGCATCAATTCTTATGTTGGCTGCTGAAAGCTATTTCTTACAAGCTGAAGCTGCCCTCAGGGGTTGGATACCCGGGGATGCCCAGGCATTATATCAAAAGGGTGTTGAAGCTTCATTTGTTACACTCGGCTTATCAGTTGCCCAGGCGCAGGCATATTATAACCAGGCAGGAAATACGGACACCAATTGGGCCACAGCTTCTACATTCCAGCAAAAACTTGCTCTAATCATCAGGCAAAAATGGGCTGCATTAACTCTTGTTAATGAGCTTGAAGCGTTCAATGACTACCGCAGGTTGCACATGCCGGCTGATATTCCTTTGTCAAGAAGTCCTTATTCAACAGGGAAAGTGCCTTCAAGAATACCGCTGCCTCAAAGAGAATACGAGGTGAATGCAGTGAATGCACCTGTTTATGCAGTTACGGATAAAGTATGGTGGATGCCTTAATAGTCAAGAAAATAGTTTAAAACAAAAAAGAAATTATTATGAACAATAAACTTTTAAAACTAAGTTCTTATTTAGGCGCTGCCTTCCTCCTGTTGGTAATGGGCGGTTGCGTAAAAAGCTTTGATAAGACTTTTACTGATTTTTCAACTACCAGTGATTATGTTGTGTTGCAAAATGCAGGTTATACGAATTATGGAGCTACTTCCTTTAACAGGGGTACTGATACCGTAGTTTTTACCGTCAGAGTAGACCTTGCTTCTGCCCAGGCTTCTTCTTCCCCAACTACAGTTAAACTGGGTGTGGATGCAGCTGCTATTGCAGCTTATAATGCAAAGAATCCTCAGCCAGGGTATATAGCACTTCCTGCTGCTAACTACAAACTGGTAAATACTACTGTTACAATTCCAGCCGGTCAACATTATGCAGAAACTCAGTTGCTTATATTCACAAAGGGGTTGGATCCTGCGGTGAGTTATATGGTCCCGGTTTCCATTGTTGATGCGAGTGGAAAAGCTCTAAGCACTAACTTAAATACAGCTTTATATCATACCATTGGGAATCCATTAGCAGGTAACTATTTATGGGATTTCATCCGGTGGAATAGTGCAGATACAACTTCAGCCAGGAATGCAAGCTCATTTTATAATGAACCAACTGCTATATCTCCTACAGGACCCACAAGTCTGTTGTTGCCCGAATCTTACATACAGACATTTGTTGATCCACAAGGAGGCATTTCATTAACTTTTGATAATAATGGTGGAGTCTTAAGCAATTTCAAAGTTTTCTTTACTCCGGCTTTAATTGATGAGATAGCCGCGGGGGGTTTCACAATTCTTGCTGCTCCAAAATTGGTTAGCTATAATATTGTAGGTAATGCAAGTACTAAGTATGCAGGATCTACTTTCAGAACATACTTCTCATTCCTGAACAGTTCTGGAGGTACCCGTACTTTGGTAGATAATTATGTTAAACTATAATTATTACTGACAAATATCATTAAGCCACCCTTTTAGGGTGGCTTTTTATTAGTAATATTAGCCCTTACATTTGCACTCTAATTTTTTCTAATGCAGGACCAACAACAGCCACAGAGCCAGATTAATATTGAAATTTCAGAAGAAGTAGCCGAGGGTAGCTATGCCAATCTTGCCATCATTACTCATTCACACGCAGAATTCGTAATTGATTTTGTAAACGTGATGCCGGGTACTCCAAAGAGTAAGGTAAAATCAAGGATCATATTTACTCCTCAACATGCGAAGCGGTTTATGAAGGCTTTAATTGAAAATGTAAACCGTTATGAAGGTGCGAATGGTCCAATTAAAGACCTTGAAGAAGTGCAAATTCCAATGACCTTCGGTGGTCCTACTGCTCAAGCTTAAAATCAAATCATCATATGAGAATATTGATCTTCGCTTCTGTTTTAACTTTTGCATTTACTAGTGCTAGTGCTCAACAGGTAAATGCATCTTCTGTCGAAACTTCCTTTAAGAATTTTCTGTCAGCAGGTAGTAGCCGTATTAGTTCTGGTGGAGCTCTTCCTGTATTCCTGGTGAAGGAAAATACGAAAGGAAACCGGTACCTCTTTGACAAATGGGTAAATGGCTGGGTGGTAGGAACTCAGAATGTTACCTATAAAGCACCAAATACGCAGTTTAATTATGATAAAATGACGGAGAAGTTATTGGTATTGGTAGATGGCACTACGGTCATTGAATTGAACACGGCCGATATTTTATCTTTTACCATAGGTGAAGGTGAGAGCCAGCATACTTTTGTTCGCTTGAAGAATTCAACAGATGAACACTTTTACGAGCAGGTAACCAGCAATAACAAGGGGTATGCTTTATATAAACAATTGATTACTAAGTTGAAGAAGGCAGATTATGAGACGAATGGTATTTTCGAATCAGGTAATAAATTTGATGAGTACAAAGATGAATACCAGTATTTTGTAGTTACTCCGAAACAGGAGTTACTCAAGATAACAGCCTTCAAGGAAAAAGTTATCAAAAATGCACTTGGTAATGAAGCTAAAAAAGTAGACACATTCATTTCATCTCACAAAGGCCAGAAAATAGATGAACAGTACGTAAAGGGTCTCATTGAATACGTCAATTCAGAATCGTAATAAGTAATTCTAATAATATTTTATTATGAAGCTCAATCACAAGGTTGAGCTTTTTCATTCTACCCAATTGGCTTGATCGATCATCAATGTACCTTTCCGGGCCGTTCAGGTCCCTTCAATCCCTGGCAGAGCCTTTAAGGGAAGTTGCTCTTTTCTGTCATAGTAATTTTGACTTCGATTCGGATTAACGAAGAAGGAAATTGAGGTTGTTAATGGCCGCCAATTCCAATTTGTAATCTCGAAATCTCATAGCTCTTTGAAATGGTGGATCCGGTGATGAGGGGAGTTGAACTCACCGGCATTATGAATGTTAGACGTTTCAGGTTGAACGTTTAATATTGCTCCCGGGAGAATCGTTTAAGCTTTTGAGGATTTAAAAGTTTAAGGTTCAATACATGTGGACCTTAGATTAAAAGGAAAATTCCAATTGCATATCCTCAGAGTATACCTTCATCCGCGAAGCTGTAATAACCATCGTCACTTACGATCAGGTGGTCTAGTACTTTGATGTCGAAGTATTTGGCGGCTTCCTTGATCTTGAAGGTAAGTTCTTCATCAGCCTTACTGGGTTTGAGACTGCCTGATGGATGATTGTGGCAAAGAATTATACTGACTGCATCTTCTTCCAGCGCTTTTTTCAGGATGATACGTGGGTCTGCTACCGTGCCGGTGATCCCGCCCTCGCTGACGATTTCAAAATGATTAATCTTATTAGCCCTGTTCAGGAATAAGACAGCAAATACCTCACGGCGGTGATCCTTCAGAAGTGTTTGCAGGTAGGCTGCAACATCAGTGCTGCTGGTAACAACAGGTTTATCCAGTGTGGCCAGGGCTTGTCTTCTGCGGCCAAGTTCCATAGAGGCAACAATACTTATGGCTTTGGCTTCTCCAATCCCTTTGACTTTCATAAGCTCTTTTACTCCCAGTTTCCCAAGCTCATTAAGGTTCTCCTTACCTAGACGCAGGATCTCCTGTGCCAGGTCTAAAGCAGTTTTGTTTTTACTCCCGTTGTTTATCAGGATGGCAATGAGCTCGGAATTACTAAGTATAGAAGGACCTTTGAGTAGTAATTTTTCCCTTGGCCTATCGTCTTTTGCCCATTGTTTAATCGAGAACTTTTGCTCTTGCATGATGGAGAGCTAAAATATAATTTTAACGTCCCAAATCCAAAACTATGAAAACAAACTCCTCTCTAGGGGCAATTCATCCGCATCTCTTCTTCCTGGTATTATGTATTATGGCCTTGCTAATGAGCACATTTTTATACCATACTGTTCAACATTCATTTAATAGTTCTAATATGATGATGGAAACGGTGTTGAAAGTCAAGGCTAACAATGCTACTGCTTTAAAGTAATGTAAAGAATGGCTTTTTGCTGCTGATATTTATATCTTCGCCGCACATTTTCATTTAATACATGTCACACCCGTCTGCAAAGATTTTTTCAGGTACAGGGTCATTACAGCTTGCAGAGCAGATCTGCCAAAGCTATGGCACCCACCTGGGGAAGATCAATATTCAAAAGTTTAGTGATGGTGAAATCCAACCTATCTTCCTGGAAAGCATAAGAGGAGATTCTGTTTTCCTGGTTCAGAGCACATATGCACCTTCCGATAATTTAATGGAGTTACTCCTGATGATAGATGCTGCGAGGCGGGCTTCAGCCAACCGGATAGTTGCAGTGTTGCCCTATTATGGCTATGCGCGGCAGGATAGGAAAGACCGGCCAAGGGTCGCAATAGGAAGTAAACTGGTGGCAAATATGCTGGTGGCGGCAGGGGCAGACAGGGTAATCACAATGGACCTCCATGCTCCCCAAATCCAGGGCTATTTTGACATCCCGGTGGACCACCTTGACAGTTCAGCTGTTTTTATACCTTATATAACACAATTGAGGCTTGAAAACCTTACTTTTGCGGCCCCTGACGTGGGAGCTACCAACCGTATCAGGGAAATTGCCAGCTATTTTAATGCAGAAATGGTTATTTGCGACAAGCATCGCAAGAGAGCCAATGAAATAGCGAGTATGGTAGTAATTGGGGATGTGGTGGACAAGGATATAGTGATTATTGATGACATCTGTGATACTGCCGGAACATTAGCAAAGGCAGCAGCTCTTTTAAAAGATAAAGGTGCAAGAAGTGTCAGGGCACTGGTCACTCACCCGGTGCTAAGCGGGAATGCTTACGAGAATATTGAAAACAGTGTTCTGGAGGAATTGGTGGTATGTGATACCATACCGGTTAAGCAGTTTAGCTCTAAGCTTAAGGTGGTGACAGTAGCGGAACTTTTTGCTGTAGCTATAAGAAATGCGTTTGAGAATAAAAGTATTAATAACCTGTTTATTCACTCGCAGAGAAGAGAAGCCAATTAAAGGCAAAATCGTCAATTAACAATAAACATAAAATGAAAACAATTACAATCGAAGGACAACTGAGGACCGAACACGGCAAGTCAGCCACCCGCCTGCTTCGCTCTCAGGAACAAGTGCCTGGTGTAATTTACGGGGGTGCGCAGGAAGTGAATTTCTCTGCTCCTGCAAAGGCTTTCAAGTCTTTAGTATATACACCAAACTTCCAGTTGGCGGAAGTAACTGTGGATGGAAAAACTTATCGTTGCATTCTTAAAGACCTGCAATTTGATAAGGTATCTGATGAACTGATACACATTGACCTGCTGGAGCTAGTAGAAGACAAAAAAGTCATTGCTACTATTCCATTGAAATTTGTTGGTACTTCTGAAGGTGTAAAGGCCGGCGGACGTCTTGTGCCGAAAATGAAGTCATTGAAAGTGAAGACATATCCTAAGTACCTCAAACCGCAAATTGAGGTTAACATTGAGAGTCTTGAAATTGGTGGAAACCTGCGTGTGGAAGATGTGAAGGAAGAGCATTATGAAATCCTAAACTCTCCCAGGATTCCTATTGTTTCTGTAGTGACTACACGTGCACTGCGCCAGGAAGAATCTACTGCTCCTGCTAAGGCAGCAGCCGCACCTGCAGCAGCGCCAGCGAAAGCAGCCGCACCTGCCGCTAAGAAATAAATTTATAAGGGCATTGATTAAAACAGATCCTCCGCAGAAAAGCGGAGGATTTTTATTTCTGTACCTAAACGATATTTGCGAAGATGAAATACTTAATTGTCGGACTTGGAAATGTCGGTAACGAGTATGCGCATACCCGTCATAACATCGGGTTTGATGTGGCGATGGCATTCGTAAGTAAGCATGGTGGCGGTTTTAACTCCGGCAGGTATGCATATGTTTCAGAAATAAGATGGAAAGGAAGGATCTTTATTTGCATTTGCCCAACCACTTATATGAACCTTAGCGGTAATGCCGTGAAGTATTGGGTGGAGAAAGAAAAGATTCCCATGGAAAATTTGCTGGTAGTAGTAGATGATATAGCTCTGCCTCTCGATAAATTAAGAATACGGGCAGGTGGTAGCGATGCAGGGCATAATGGGTTGAAAAGTATACAGGAAGCATTAGGAACTTCAGACTACCCGAAATTAAGGTTTGGTATTGGAAATCAATTCCCTAAAGGAATGCAGGTACCTTTTGTACTGGGCAAATGGAATAAAGAAGAGGAACCTGTTGTGCAGCGTAAAATTGAAGTCTGCGTTGAAGTTATAGAGAGTTTTGCTACCGCAGGTATAAACAACACCATGAATAAATTCAACAATCTGAAAATTACCCTATGATAAATTAGGTAAAATTATTTACTTTGCCAGACCAACTCGCGAATTATCCCTTAAGTAGTCCAATCTTTCTCTGCGAAACCTGATATCCGGGATAAACAACATCGTGTCAGTATCCCGTGTTATTAAAATATAATAAACCATCTGTATGAAGATTTTTTGTGTAGGCCGTAATTATTCTGAACATGCTGAAGAGCTAGGCAATGAAGTACCAGACGAGCCGGTAATTTTTATGAAACCGAAAAGTGCGTTATTGCAACCACATACGCCATTCTATTATCCTGAGTTTACAAATGACTTGCACTATGAGTGTGAATTGGTTTTAAGAATTTCAAAGAATGGCAAGTACATCCAGGAGAAGTTTGCCAGTAAGTATTATGATGCAATTACTGCAGGAATTGATTTTACCGCGCGGGACATCCAGAGCGAGTTAAAGAAAAAAGGCCTGCCATGGGAGAAAGCTAAAGCCTGGGATAATTCTGCAGTCATTGGAAAATGGATGCCCTTTTCCACTTATAAGGACAAGAAAAATATAAACTTTGGTCTGTACAAGAATAAAGAACTTGTTCAACAAGGTAATTCAAAGGACATGATCTACGACTTTGATTACCTCGTATCTTATATTTCAAATTTCTTTTCCATTAACATCGGGGATCTTGTATTCACAGGTACGCCGAAGGGTGTTGGTGAATTGGTGGTGGGAGATGAACTGGAGGCATTTATCGAAGATCAAAGCATGTTCAACCTGGATATTAAGTAAAGCCCTGTCTCCCTAAAAGGGCAACTTAGATCAATCTGTCTTTATTTAAGGAGTTCACCCGAAGTAGTAAGACCTAATCTATTGCATCTTTATAGGATTTGCATAGCTTTTGGTAAGCTTTTGGTAAGGTTTTGCATGGTCTAAAGCCGTTCAAACTCCATGGTAACTCCATGCAAAAGCTATGGTTACTGCGTGGAAAAGATATAGAAATGGAAGGTTTGCAGTTGTCACCTGAATATAAATTTCTTTCGCGGAGAAGATAAATTCAGGCAGTTTGACGGGACAGGATGTGGCACCGGCAGCTGGCACCAATAATCCCATTGGCAAATAAGCATAATCGTTTAATCTGGTAAATCGAGGACCGGAATAAGGTTCAGAAATTAATTTCCTTAAACCTCTAATCATCTAAATCAAGGTCTATTTTTGTCTCAATGGACAGGAACCTTCTCTTGCTTGCCTATCGCCTGATGTATACAGCCAAAATAATGGCAGATACTTATGAAAACAACAGGCAGATCACCAAATATGTCCATTCCACTTCAAGGGGGCATGAGGCTATTCAACTGGCTACTGCTTTTAATCTGGAGCCACAGGATTGGGTGAGTCCTTATTACAGG
>JBLNAY010000099.1:0-4883 GCA_050259715.1 Candidatus Dadabacteria bacterium | reverse complement strand
GCGGCGGAACTTCAGTTAGATGATGATGCACTCGCATTACTGAATGATGCAAGCAGGGAATAGAATTTATATACTATGCTGATCTCCGGATAATTACTGTCATACTTTTCGGACCATGAGCACCGAGTACCAAAGACTGTTCTATATCAGCTGTCTTGGAAGGTCCGGCAATGAATGCTCCAAAGCCATAATCGGCAGAACCGATCCTGTCGTAGGCATCTGCCATATTACCCACAATGTCTGATTCATTGAGAATGGCCACCAGGTTTTCACATATAAAAGGAAGTATCCTGATTTTCAGTTCTTCATCAGTCACCCATATGGAGCCATTTTCAGCCACCCCAAATTGAGCAGGTATGATAGCAACAGCCACGTCCTGTAAAGAAGTATGCTCAATGGAAAGATCTTCCAGTAGCGGAACATCCGATAAAGGAATAACAGATTGAAAGCGACCGGCAGATGGAAACAGGTTTTCTATTTGTTGTTTGATTTCTGCATTGGTAGAAGCAAAGTAAACTTTACCTCCTATGCTTTCCAGGCTTTCCTGGAACTTCTTTGCTGATGTCTCAAATTGCTTTGCAGCGAACTTGCCCGGCAAGGGAGCTAGTGAGGGCTGATTGTTCTTTACTGCAGCTAATATCTTTTCTTTACTGGAGTTCATTTCTTTCGGTTCTTTTTATACCATTCTGTAAAGGATTCGGCAGGAGGTGCAGGCATATCCCTTTCCTTATACCATGGATTAAAACGATTGTTCATCAGTCCGGGCATGATCTTCATTAGTTTTCTTGCCCACTTGCCACCAATAGAGAACAAACGGGGTTTTGAAAGTGTGGCAGCCATCACCTTCATGGCCGCTGTCTTGGTCTTTGGCTGGTAACCTTCTTCAGTCAGTACCTGCCGCCACAAGTATAACTGTTCATGTATGTTGATCTTGACCGGGCACACATTGGTACAGGAGCCGCATAAAGTGGAAGCAAAAGGAAGATCCTTGTACTCTCTCATATCAAGGTTAGGAGCAAGAATAGAGCCTATAGGGCCGGCAATCGCATTGCGATAGCTATGGCCACCACTTCTCCTGTAAACAGGGCAGGTATTGAAACAGGCACCACAACGTATACACTTCAGTGAGTTGCGGAAATTATCTCTCCCTAGTTGTTTACTGCGCCCATTATCTACGAGTACAATATGCAATTCCTGGCCTGCCTTCGGTTTCTTGTAATGGCTGGAATAGGTAGTGATCGGCTGACCGGTTGCACTTCTTGTTAACAGCCGGAGAAAAACTCCAAGGTGTTCACGTTTCGGAATTAGTTTTTCTATGCCCATGCAGGCAATATGCACATCGGCTAAATGGGTGCCCATATCTGCGTTACCTTCATTAGTACATACAACGAATTCGCCTGTTTCCGCAACAGCGAAGTTCACTCCCGTAATCGCCACCTTGCGGGTTAAGAACTTTTCTCTTAAATGCAGGCGTGCTGTATGCGTGAGGAAAGATGGATCAATCACACCTTCAGGCGAGCCAAGGTGTTTATGAAACAACTCTCCTATTTCTTCTTTCTTCCAGTGAATGCAAGGCAACACAATATGACTCGGAGCTTCTTCGGCTAATTGAACGATGCGTTCCCCGAGATCTGTATCAATGACATCAAAGCCTTTCTCTTTCAGGTATTCATTCAACTTACATTCTTCCGTAAGCATCGACTTACTCTTCACCAGCTGCTTTACCTTATGGCTGGAAAGAATTTCTTCTACAATACGGTTATGTTCATCACCGTCAGCAGCCCAGTGAATAATTGCCCCGTTAGCGAGTGCATTCTTTTCGAATTCTGTCAAGTATTCACTTAACCGTGATAAGGTATGTGCTTTAATGTTAGACGCCTGCTCGCGTAAAGGCTCCCACTCATCCCCGAGTGACCATGCAGCTTTGTCCCTCTTCTGGCGAATCCACCACAAGGTTTCATTATGCCAGTCTACCCTCGCCTCATCCCTGTTGAATTTCTCTGCTAGTTCGGAGTGGCTCTTATGTGTAGTAGTGTTACTCATTGGGCATTTAGAATTTCTGCTATATGCTTTACCTGTACTTTACTTTTCTCTCTTTTTAAAATACCATCCATGTGCATCAAACAACTCATATCCACACCGGTGATAAATTCAGCACCATTCTTTTCATGATCATGTACCCGGTCTTTACCCATCTTGGCAGAAATGGTTTCTTCAAAAACACAGAACGTTCCACCAAAACCACAACATTCATCTTTCCTGTCAAGGGTGATCAACTCAATCCCTTCCACCATATTCAACAAATGCATGGGCTTTGAATAAGGAGGAGCAACGAGTTCCGTCATTTGTGAAAGGTGTAATCCTCTTTGTCCGTGGCAGCTTTGGTGAACACCAACTTTGTGTGGGAATTTTGCACTAAGCTTTTCAACCTTCAGAACATCGGTTAAGAACTCAGTAAGCTCATATATGTGCTTTCTTATAAAGGTTGCTGTCTCTTCATCTTTCTCTGAATGTAAATGATCCTTCAGGTGCAGTGTGCAGCTTCCGGATGGACATACAATATATTCGTAGTTAGCAAAGTTCTCAACGAATAGTTCATTGCAACCACCGGTAAGTGATTCATAACCTGAATTAGCCATTGGCTGACCGCAGCAGGTTTGATTTATTGGGAAGTCAACGGAACATCCGAATTTTTCTAAGAGTTCCAGGGTACTGATTCCAACGTGCGGATAAAACTGGTTTACATAACAAGGTATAAAAAGGCCAACTTTCATAGTTCAACATTATTTGCGAGCTTTAGCAAGCATAAAATAAATACATTTCCTGCCCAAGCCTCGAAGTTCTTCTGTTTTCTTCTTCCGGTAAATTAAAGGAAAGATTAAGTGAAGGATAACTATCCTGCTCTGTATTGTCAAACAGGTGCAATCACCCACACAATAACCAATGATCCTGTTGACAAACTTCAGTAAGTATTTAATTTCTCTTCAATGATGCCGGTCAGCCTATATCGTGACTCGTATCATTCATAAAAGATGCTGTATGATGTAAATTGATAAGGAAAGGAATTTAACAGCTAAACTGGGGTTCAATACGGTTAGTGTTAAATTCCTTCGGCTTGTTAATAAAGCGGGCAATTATTACGTCTAATAATTAAATGCAGGCCTAATGAAAACTGTTTACCTATGGCTCGTTATCCTGTCTCTGCCACTTACTACCTGTATGAAAACATCTCTCCTGCAGGATGTAAGTGCCCTTGATTTTGAAAACAGGAAGGTGGGTGCATCAGCAAAGGACCTGCTGACTGACCAGGAGTTTAAATCTTTGACCGTTGAGATTCAGTACATGGCAGGCTATAAACCCCAGAGACAAACCGTTTACAACATAGTTGCCTTTCTTAAGAAGTACCTTCATAAACCCGGCGGAATTAACGTCTCCTATAAAGAAGTAAAGGCTACCGGAACAGGCGACTCATTAAGCAGGGAAGATATAGTACAGATAGAGAAGACCAACAGGACTCCATTTATATCAAAAGATAACCTATCAATCTACCTGTTGTTTACCAACAGTCAACATCCCACAGAACAAATATTGGGAATGGCTTACCGGAATACATCTGCGGTGATCTATGGAAAATCTATAGTGGAGAACTCTTCTCCCTCAGGTGTGTTGAGCAGGGCTGAATTAGAGACAGCTGTAGTACTTCATGAGATAGGCCACATTCTGGGACTGGTAAATAAGGGTTCTGCCTCCCGTTCGGATCATGTGGATGAGGATAATAACTACCATTGTAGCAACAGGCTATGCCTGATGTACCATGCTACCGAAACGCATGATCTGTCAATGATCCTGAAGAAGGGCTATATTCCTGTATTGGACTCCAATTGCGTTCGCGACCTTGTGGCTAACGGAGGAAGAGCATTCTATTAAGATAAAACCATGTAAGCAGGTAATGAATTATTCATTAGTTCTTACCGGTTTATATCTGAAGCACCGGGTGCTGATTCGAGTTCCTGCAATATCTTATTGACATCTTCTTCTGTAGACCTCAACTTTGCCTTGCAGATCTTGATCAGCTCCGCTGCCTTTTTAACCTTCTCTGCCAGGTCATCCACTGAAATATCCCCTTCTTCTATTTGTTTTACTATCTCCTGCAACTCCTCAAAAGCACTTGTATAATCCTGGTTACTCATAATTACTATTTACTTTGATATTTTGATGACATCTTTTCTATTGTTCTTCTTTGCGAATACAATTTGTTATAGCTTCAGCTGCGCCCGGATATTACTGTGGAAGCGATTTTCCCATCTGCTACAACTGTCTCTAACTGGTCGCCCATTTTTACCTGTTCCACTGATCTGATTAATTCACCATTTACTAATGTATAACTGAAGCCCCTTTTCAATACATTCACCGGGTCAAGGTGCTTTGCTGTATTCTCCAGTAAGTCCAATACATTCTTATCCCGCTTAAATGAGCTGTCTACCACAACATGTAAATTATTTTTCGCTTGAATTACCATGTGTTCAGCTCTTAAAAGAACAGTTCGTAAATCCCTCTGCATCAAAACAACATCATCATATAATTGCCTCTCTTTATCATTCAACAACTGTAAGCTATATTCCTTAAGATCATTGCTTTTTTTCTCCTGTATATTATGTTGTTCCCTTAGAAATAAGCTCACCTCCCGTTTAATAATTCTGCCAATACTATTTACTTCTCCTGTATTCCTGTCCAGCAAATTCCTTGTAACAGAGCGGAAATATTTGCCGGATGCATTGATCTTTCGCTTTTCATCTTTGATCATCTTTAAGGATACCGCTGCAACCAATCTTTCTGCTTCCTTCAGAGGTTGATAAAATTGTTCAAACTTCTGTAAAAGAAAT
>JBLNAY010000098.1:0-18827 GCA_050259715.1 Candidatus Dadabacteria bacterium | reverse complement strand
AGAAGTAATGGTTGATAAGGTTTAATTTCAACATTTTTCCATTCACCACCTTCATAATCAGCTTCTAACATGTGATCAGTAAAGTACCTTCCGAAGGGCAAGTTTTCCAGGTCTAGATTTTTTAATTTACTCTGGTTTACCTTGTTAATCATAATGTCCATAGTAGCAAGCATAATCTTTTAATTTAGCGTTGCAAAGAAACGAAATAATACAACAATTATATATGAACAAAATCACGAAATAAATGGATATCAATAATATTAAATTGACCGCTCAATTACTGACCGACTTGTATGAAACTTCCCTTGTTGATACTAATACAACTCTAATGCCTCAAATGCCTGAAGTCCGATTCCTGGGCGAAAATCTGAAGCATATACTGGTTATTGTAAACAATACAGAGGTCGCTTATTTAGCAGATGAAGAGTACGAATTGCTGAGCAACATCCTTGGTGCTTGTAAGATAAACGTTACAGATGTTGCTGTCGTTAATTGGCAGCGGATGGAGACAAAAGATGCAAAGCAAATACTTCAACAACTTCACCCTAAACAGGTAATATTGTTTGATCTGTCACCTATTGAATTTGGGTTACCGATAAATTTTCCGGAATACCAGGTACAAAATTTTGACAAGCGTTCTTACTTATATTCACCGGCTCTTTCAAAATTACAGAATAATGTAGCTGCTAAAAAGCAGTTATGGAGCGCGTTAAAAAATCTGTTTGCAATCTAAATCCTGTGAATGAACTTAATTTTTGCGAGTAATAATAAACATAAAATAGAAGAAGTTCAGGCAATAATTCCTACCGCTTTCCAACTTCTAAGCCTTAAAGAAGCAGGCATAGAAATAGAAATCGAAGAACCTTATCACACTTTAGAGGAAAATGCCAGAGAAAAAGCAAAAGTAATTTATGAGTTGGTTGGAAAGCCTTGTTTTAGTGAGGATACTGGTCTTGAAGTTTTTGCATTAAATGGTGATCCAGGAGTGCATAGTGCCAGGTATGCCGGAGATGATAGATCTTTCAAAAAGAACATTGAAAAAGTGCTCCTCAAGCTTAATAATAATCCAAATAGGTCCGCTCAATTTCGAGCAGTGATTTGCTTATACCTGGATAGTAACCATTACTTGTTTGAAGGAATATGTACAGGTGATATAATAAGAGAAGAAAAAGGCATCCAGGGATTTGGGTATGATCCGATCTTCATTCCAAAAGGAGCTACAAAGACATTTGCAGAAATGACTCTGAAGGAAAAATCTCAGTACAGTCATAGGCGAAAAGCAGTGGATAAGTTGGTAACATTTTTGAACAGCTTAGCTTAAATAAAGAATATTGGGCGACATAGGCAACCAAATAATCAATGAAACCGACTTAATTAATGGATGTACTAATGGCGACAGGAGGTTCCAGTATGAATTATACAGGAAATATTCGCCAGTAATGTATGGTGTGTGCCTTAGATATGCGGGTAATACTGAAGAAGCAGAAGATATTTTACAGGAAGGGTTTATTAAAGTATTTAACAAAATTGGCAGTTTTAGAAAAGAGGGTTCATTTGAAGGATGGATGAGAAGGATCTTCGTAAATACAGCCATTGAACATTATAGAAAAAAGATTTATTTGCAACCAATAACTGAACATGAAGAGAATACTGTAGAAGGGAAATACCTTTCTGTTTTGGATTCGCTTGCGGAAAAGGATATTATTAAATTAGTTCAACAATTATCTCCCGGCTATCGAACGGTTTTTAATATGTATGTTGTTGAAGGCTATACTCACCGGCAAATAGCTGAACAACTTGGCATCAGTGAGGGAACAAGTAAATCACAATTGTCAAGGGCTAAATCAATTTTGCAGGACCTGGTAAAATCTTATGTTGAAACAAGGAAGCAAGCACCTTAGCTATGAACAACAACTTAAAATACAAATTATTCAACTATAAAGAACCTCCTTCTAAAGATGTGTGGGAACGCATTTCAGAATCATTAAGTAATACTGTAAATTTTCCCGGTAAACTTTACAATTATACCTGTACCCCTCCTGCTCTCCTTTGGGATAAAATAGCTAGGGATCTTGATGAGATAGTCTCGCCTTTAAAACCTGTTCATGTTCTTAGGAAAAAGAAACTCAGTTATGGTCTTATAATTGCAGCAGCAATTCTCATCTTTTTAGTCGTTGGGGCTTCTATTTTACTACAGAAGCAAAATTTAGATACTACTGCATCGGTTATAAGAAAACCGACAATATCAACACCTAAACAGCAAATAACTTCATTGACAGTCAATGGAGAAACAAAGAACAATAATCCTGTAAAGAGTTATATCACTTATCCTACTAACAAAAAACCTATTGTTCATACAGCTATAAATAAAATCAAAAGGGTTATTCAGCTGGATAATGTTGAAGAAAATGAATTGCCTGCTGAACAACCAAATATTACAACGAATGTAGCAGCAAACATCCCACATGCTGACCTTAGCCTGGCTGATAAATTTATGGTTTATACCTCAGCGGAAGGCAATCACCTGAAAGTACCCAAAAAACTATTCAGCCTTGTTCATTGCGACACAGAAGATTATTCCTGTAAGCAGAATTTGCAGAACTTACAACAGAAGGTCTCTTCCGCATCTTTTTCCGCGGATTTTGGCGGATTCATAGATATGCTTAAACAATTGCAGGAAAATCATTAATCTTGACTATGTCAAGAATTAAAATTGAATTAGCAGGTGAGTTTTCTTTTCAAACATCTATTCCCGTTAGAATAACTGATGTGAATTATGGTGGTCATGTAGGTAATGATTCCATCTTGTCAATCATACATGAAGCAAGAGTTCAATTCCTATCGAATTTCAATTATAACGAAATGGATGTTGAAGGAGTTAGCCTTATAATGAGTGATGTCGCTATTCAATTTAAATCAGAGTTGTTTTATGGTAATACAATTAGGGCACATGTAAAAGCAGGAGAATTTACACGTGCAGGATTTGTTCTCTACTATAAATTGGTAAAACAAGATTCTAATACTGTCATAGCTATTGCTACTACCGGCATGGTGTGCTTTGATTATTCAAAGAAGAAGATTACGGCAGTACCTGAAAAGGCAAAACAAAGGTTACTGTCATAACTCCTGGTTCCAGATTCTCCAACTTTCCTCTGCCTGCAGTACCAACATTTCATATCCATTACTCACCTGGGCCCCCCTCTTTTCTGCTTCCCGCATGAACTTAGTTTTTTCCGGATTATAAATCAGATCAAACACAAAATGCTGTTTTGTTAGGTATATATAAGGTACGGGTGGATCCTGGTTCACATTCGGGTACATACCGAGGGGAGTGGTATTAATCAGCAGGTGATGTGTCGCAAGCACTTGATCTCCAAGATCTTCATAACCTAAACCACCCTCTTGCTTCCTTCTTGAAACTACGAAGTATTCAATGTTCAACGATTTCAAAGAATATTGAATAGCCTTGGAAGCACCTCCGGATCCAAATATCAAAGCTCTCTTGTGATTGGGCTTTAACTGTTTTTCCAGTGACTTCCGGAAAGCAATTGCATCTGTATTATACCCAGTAAGATTATCGCCTGTGATCTTTATACAATTACAGGCTCCAATTTCTTCTACTATCTCATTTTTATATGTGAGATATTGAATGATTTCCTCCTTGTAAGGAATAGTGACATTTACCCCCTTTAATTCAACGTTAGTTTTTAAAAGCTTCGGAAATTCTTCGATTTGCTTAAGTTCAAAATTCTCATAGGAGCAATTCTTAATCCTTTCTGATGCAAACTTTTTATCAAAGAAGTTCTTAGAAAAAGAATGTGAAAGAGTTCTTCCAATCAACCCATACTTTTTCATCCGGCTTTTACTTTTTCAAGAAACAAGTGAAAGGTATCTCCCCGAAGTCCGAGGCGCATAGACTCTAAAGCAAGCACTTCCGAAGGTGGGATGTTACCAAGATTAACATTACTTCCTATCAATTCTATAAAATAAAGCTGTTGTGCTTTTTGAGGCGCTTCCCAGATGATTTTGTCTGCAGGTATTTTAGTAAGAATTTCTTGTACCAAACCCTCTCTTACCTCACCACTGCCACGGTAAATTCCAACATTACCTGCTTCACGAGCTTCCGCGATTACATAGCTCGCACCCGCACTCAATTCTGCGCTCATTAATTCGATCCATTTATATGGAGGAATTATATGCTCAGCATCTTTGCTACCAACTTCACTTAGTACAGTTCCAATCTTAGTTAACTTTTCTATGTACCCACACTTTTCAGCATGCGGAATTGTTATTGAACCATCGCTCACCTCTATAAAATTTATTTCAAAATCTTTGCAGATTTGCACATAATCCTCAAACTGATTACGAATTAGAAACGCTTCGAATAAAGTTCCTCCAAAATAAACCGGGATATTAAAAGACTTGTAAATCTCTAGTTTTTCATTGAGATTAGGAGTGACAAAAGAAGTTCCGAATCCGAGCTTAATAACATCTACATGCGGGTGAGAGACACTAAGAAAGTTCCTGGCCTCATTAACGCTAAGACCTTTATCCATTATCATTGTAATGCCAGATATCCGGGGCTTCGCATTCCGTTTGGGTAGTTGAGAAAGATTAAAATTCATTCGTAGCAGTTAAAATTGCGGGCAAAATTAGGGAGTAATCTACTTCAGCTACCGTTTTCTTTTGTACTGGGCAATGAGATCGACAACCTGGCTCCTTTGTAAAATTGAAGGATGCAATTGTATTAATTTTTTTAATTGTTTAGGGGCACTTATTAATGCCTTTTCCAGGTATAACAAGCCTTCTTTTGTTTTATTTGTTGCCAATAATATGGCGCTTAAATAGTATAGAAAAACGGGTTTGTTATTTGTGTGACTCAGAGCCGACATTACTTGCTGGCGTGCCTCAACATAAAAACCTGCGGTGAACAGGCAACGGAGTAATGCCTCCCACCCTGTTATGTTCTTAGGCCTTACTCGCACTGCAATCATTAAATATTGAATGGCTTCTTTTGTTTCCTGTAATTGAACTTTACATTCGCCCATCAGCAGGATATATTCAGGTTGAAGACGTTGTAATTTAAGTGCGGTATCCAACTGCTTTATCGCACTTGTCCACTGGCCTTCATTGTAATATGTGCAGGCAATTTTATATAGTAGCTTATGATCTTCAGGGTTAAGGTGTGAAGCCTTTCGATAATTAAAACGTGCCTGTGCAAAGTTCTTCATCCGGTCATAACAATGGCCTATTGCTTCATAGATTACCTCTTCGGGCTTGGAGAGTTCAAGAACTTTTTCTAAGGCTTCAATAGCTTCTTTATACTTCCGAAGTCTTATATAAGCATCACCAATATTCCGGTAAGCATAATCAAATTTCTCATCAATGGCAAGAGCATACTGGTATGCATCTATTGCTTTCTCATAAAGCTTTAACCCCTGGTAAGCAGCAGCCAGGTTAAACCATGCCAACTCATTGTAAGGGTGATTATCAATAATCTTCAGGTGAAGCCGGATACTTTCTTCGTTCCTACCGGTGAAATCAGTCCAAAAGCATATTTTGTATAATGCTTCTTCATTAGTGGGATCCTCTTTAAGGATAAGAATTAAACAGTCGAACACCTTCTCGAATTCTTCATAGTCATCGTAAACATCAGCTAATTCAAAAAGGAGTTCAACCTTTTCTTCGCCCTCAAAAGAGTGGATTGCCTTTTCTAATAAGTCTACCGCCCTGTCATGCATATCCATTGCCAGGTAGGCATCTGTTTTTAATATGTAAAGGTTGATATCTGACCCGTCAAATAGTTCAGCCCGCTCTAAAATATCAAGAGCTTCCTGGTATTTTCGGGTGGCTAACAGCAAATCGGCCTTTTTTATCAGTAGTGGAGCAGAATAGGGGAAATATTCTATAGCTGTCTCAGCTGCTTCTAAAGCTTTACTGAGCTCTTCCTTTTCGTCATAGTAGTCAATGATTTTTTCAAAGGCGTCTTCCTCAAGAAACACCGAAGGATAGCCATTTCTAAGATTATTGTACTGCTTTAATAGTTCATCCAATGCGTCCTGATCTTGATACGGGTCACTTTTCATGAGATATTCTCCTCCTACAAATTACTCTTTTCTATAAAAAAATCCTTGTTCCCAACATTTTATTTCTCCACTCGTTAATAGAATTGTAAACAAAAGGCCAAAAGGTTGAAATTGTGTTAATAATTTTCATACCTTTGCGGCAGAAATCATGAACCTAATCCCCACATTTACTCCATTAATTAAAAGGAAGCTCGCAACAGCAGTTCTAATAACTGCATCCATTGCAGCTTTTGCCACTCTTGGGGATGGTGGAAAGAAGCGTTCCAATTCAATTGTTGTTTATAATTATTCAAAAACCTTTTCTTTGAGATCAGGTTTTAATTATAAATCCAATAACCTTTTTGCTCTACCTGAACCTAAAAACTTTATAATGCTGAATACGGTAGTTACCTACCAAAAAGGCAGTGCAACTTATATCATTCCATTAAAGAAAAAGGTTCTTCTCGATAAAGTAAGGATCACTCCATCACCTTTTCGCTTCTAATATTAACCTTTACTTTCCTGGTAAGTTAAGATCCGAAATCCGCTTTTTGGGAGGTCGAATTTTGATGCTGGTACAGGAGAAAATGAAATCTTTGATACAGTGTAAGTCACTTTTACATTTCCCAATATAGTTTCAAATTCCATTGCCAAACCTGGTAAACTTCTCGTGGCATATTGGAAATCTTTGTTTTCGGGGTGAATATCAGGCGTATACCAGGCTGTGAAAGTGGTACCATCAGGATATTTTCCAACTGCTTTCTTACAAGCATAACCTGCTATGGTTTTTGTCTGACCCTGATCATATGTAAAACTGACATTTTCATTCTTTTTATTAACATCCTTCCAATCAGCAGGGGTCATCTTTATCAGGTACTTTTGATCACCGTATTCTTTCAAGATTGTAACGTTATTACCTCCATCAATAATAGTAGATTGTGTACCTAAAGAACTTACCATCTCTATACGTGTCTTATTTCCCTTTATAAAAACGGCACTTGTAGCCCCGTCGAAAAAGTCAGCATTCTGAGGTTTTTGTGACCCTGTATTAATAACTATATCATATAGTATGGTTCCCTCAGAAATTTTTTTCTGAGCCTGGACAGGTACATTAGAAATTATTATAAGGAGTACGATCCCGACTAAAGGCTTTAAATTAAAAACTCTGCTTAAGATCATTTCCATATAGATTAATTGTTTAGAAGACGCAAGCGTTTATTGATAAGTTGCTTCACCTTCTAACATCCATTAATTAGAATCAATTTAATGTGAAAGGTTCAAACGCCTGCAAAATTTATGTTTTCCTTACAAATTATAGCAGGTATTCAAATACTCCAAAAAGTCTCAAGAAATAGGCTGTCTTTATTTAAACTAAAAGTCAGACTACTTTCTTTTTTGTTGGATTTGCTTTTGCTGTTGCTGCATTTCTTCCATACGTTGCTGCCATTTAGACTTAGTTTTTGGCTTTTTGCGGTTCTCTGCCATCCTTGCCAGGATTTTATCGTGATCTATAATGTAAGTCAATATAACGAACTGCAACCCCAGTGTGATCAGGTTTGAAACGGTATAATACCAGGTAAGACCTGCCGGAAGTTTATTAAAAACGAATAATAGAACAATAGGAAAAAAATAAGGCATGTATTTAAGAACCGGATTCCCCTGGTCAGGGGTCATACTCATGCTATAAATTGAAATCAAAAAGCTCGTAACAACTGCCATAATTGTAAACAAGCTAACGTGATTTCCATAAATCGAACTGATTAAGGGGATATTGCCAAAGTTCAAAATGGAGTCATACTGTGAAAGATCTTTAGCCCAAAGGAAACTTTGTCCTCTGAGTGCAACATTGGAATTAAAGAAACTATATAAAGCAAAGAAAATAGGTATTTGTAGAAGGGCCGGAATGCAACCTCCCAGGGGGTTTACTCCAGCTTCTCTGAACAGTTTCATCTGCTCCATGCTCATCTGTTGCTGGTCAGTACCATACTTTGCTTTCAACTGGTCTATTTCGGGTCTTAGGACCTTCATTTTTGCACCACTTAAGTAGGAAGAATAGGTAAGTGGAGATATGATCAACCTAATAAACAAAGTTAAAAGCAGGATAACAATTCCAAAGTTGCGGGTGAATTTACTAAACAGATCGAAAACTGGGAGAATAACATATCTGTTTATATATTTTACAAAGGCAAAAATTCCACTTCCCAGGTTAACCATATTCTGCATATCATTACCATACTGCTTCAGGATCTTATAATCTGTTGGTCCATAATACAGAGATAGAGGGACAGTTGCATTTTGTCCACCTGTTAATGGTGCTTTTAAAGAAGCTACCGCCTGAACCACTGTTTTATTTTCAGTTCCAGTTGGAGCATTCCAGGTTATATTACCTGATGTAAAATTGTTTTTAGCTATTATAGTAGCATTAAAAAACTGTTGCTTTACCCCTATCCAGTTGATTGAGCTCCCAAAGTCATGACTATTTCCACCCATCACGTTTTTGCTATCGTAATTACCTTCTGATTTATAAGTTATCTGCGATTGCGTTCTTTCATAACTCACATCCTTTTGTTGCTGCACAGCATCGAATTGCCAAATAAGGTTTAATGAATTACTACCAATCACTTGTGGAACTCCATTAATTGTTATATTAAAATCCACCATATAATTCTTAGGATGAACAATATATTGGTGAATCAATTGGTGCCCTTCCTTTGATTGTAGTTTGTATTCCACAACTTTTGATCCATCAGCAGCTGTTGATTGCTGTGGACCCGAAAAATATAGAGTGTCTATTGGTGCTGTTTTATTTGGCTCAACTGCAATAGAATAGCTGATTTTGTCAAAATTGCTCCCACCGAGTTTCACATTACTACTATCGGGACCTTTATAGTTTTTTAATTCAACGAAACGGGGCTGACCACCTTTATTACTAAATGCTATTTTAACTACGTCGTTTTCAACTGTTGTAATAGTCTCACTGCCGTTTAAAGCTGATACAAATCCTGCAGTTGTTGTATCCTTTGCCACTTCTACAGCAGGTGTTTGTTCCGGAGCATTCTTAAAACGTATAGCTGAATCCTGGTAACGGCGAATAGAATCCTGAGATCTCTTTGTAGAATCGAGTCTCGCCCTTTCAACAGCAAATTTTTGCTGTTCGCGGCTGTTCATGATAAAATACCCGATAAATAAAACACCTAAAATCAGAAAACCGATGACAGTATTGCGGTCAAAATTCATTCAAAGTTCTTTAAAGGCGGCAAAGATATGTTGAACTTATCGTTTTGAAGGGCTTAAACGGTAATTTGAGTAGCAAAGCAGAATTTTAGTCTTTCAAGTAGAACAGGAGAAAATTCGGAACACCAATCTTATGTTTTCCTTAACTACTACGATGCTGTCGTTAATGTCAAATGTAGTCTGCTTAGAAGATGCATATTAATCCTTCAGTAATAAACTAAAGAATAAACTGCATGTCCATCAGACTGTTGGAAATACGCACCTTAGAAATGATTACATCAATTCACCTTGCAATAAGGGATTAGTAGAATGCTGCTTTCTTTCATAGTGAAGACGTGCAGCTTCTACAAAATGCACAAATAAAGGGTGAGGGTTTTCAACTGTACTTTTCAATTCCGGATGGTATTGACAGCCAATAAAAAACGGGTGATTTGGAATTTCCATGATCTCTACCAGCCCAGTCTCGGGATTAACTCCGCTGGGGATCATACCATTCTTGATATAGCGTTCTATGTATAGATTATTGAACTCATACCTATGACGATGACGTTCACTGATGAGACTTGAACCATATATTTTATGTGCTAAACTGCTCTCTGTAATATGACAAGGATAAGCACCCAATCGCATCGTACCGCCTTTTGTAGTAATATTCTTTTGTTCTTCCATCATATCAATGACGGGTTCAGTAGCATTAGGATCCATCTCTGTGGAACGGGCCTCTTTTATTCCAAGTACATTGCGGCCATATTCTATAATAGCCATTTGCATTCCCAGGCATATTCCAAAAAAGGGCAATCCGGTTTCTCTGGCATATTTTACAGCGGTAATCTTTCCTTCTACTCCACGATGTCCAAACCCTGGAGCAACCAATAAACCGTCAAGATTAGACAGCTTTTCAGAAACATTTTCTTCTGTTATGAATTCTGAATGGATAGACACCACCTGCACCTTGCACTCATTAACAGCTCCGGCATGTACGAAGGCCTCCAGTATAGATTTATAGGCATCCTGCAATTCTACATATTTACCAATAAGGCCAATGGCTATCCTTGATTTCGGATACTTAAACTTGTCGAGGAACTCCTTCCACTTAGAAAGATCTGGTTCGTGATAAGTAGTGATGTTTAGCTTTTTCAACACAATCTGATCAAGCTTTTCATTCATCATAAGTACCGGCACCTCGTAAATAGTACCCGCATCAGGAGCTTCAATTACAGCTTCAGCCTTTACGTTACAGAATAAAGCAATCTTGTTTTTCAGCTCCTGTGTCAAAGGCTCTTCCGTACGACACACAATAACATCAGGGAAAACTCCGCTTTCACTAAGCATTTTGACAGAGTGCTGCGTTGGTTTAGTTTTTAATTCTTTTGCTGCTTTCAGGTAGGGAATTAGGGTAAGATGAACGACAAGCATATCCTGCTCAGGCAACTCCCATTGTAACTGGCGGATAGCCTCTATATAGGGAAGTGATTCTATATCACCTACGGTACCACCTATTTCCGATATAATAATATCATATTCGTTTGTTTGACCTAACAGCTGAAATCTTCTTTTTATTTCATCAGTTATATGGGGGACTACCTGTACAGTTTTACCGAGGTAGGCTCCTTCTCTTTCTTTATCTATAACTGTTTGATATATTCTACCGGTGGTAACGTTATTAGCCTGTGAGGTGAAAATATTTAAGAACCGTTCATAATGGCCTAAATCCAGGTCAGTTTCAGCACCATCTTCCGTTACATAACATTCCCCATGTTCATATGGATTTAATGTACCAGGGTCAACATTAATATAAGGATCGAACTTCTGGATAGTAGTTCTAAGTCCACGAGCTTGCAATAGCTTGGCCAATGAAGCTGCTATAATGCCTTTTCCCAACGATGAAGTAACCCCACCGGTTACAAAAATATACTTAGCCATAAGAATGGTTTATTCCAGTTAATTATACAAGTCAGCTCCTTTTTATTCAATCAAACAGGTTAGGAACTAATTATCAGTAAAGATGTAAATGAAAACTGCCTTTATTGACCAGTGGAAGTCAATGAAAAATTCCAGAAGGTCATGCAAACCTACAGTAATTTTCCGTGTATCAAAACCATTTTAACAGGCTGTGGAAAAAACCGAAATAAATATTTCGTGAAATAATTTGAAATGTGATGAAGCCTTTTAAATTAAAGCATGTTCAAAGCTCCTTCTGATTCAAGTTCATTTGTCAGGGTATGCTCAATAGCTGTGTCGTAAAGGTTTTTCCAATACATTATATCATTCCATGTGCTGCCATTAATCTTAATTTCCCCATCTGTTACTCTCCCTAACTCCAGGAAGGATATGCCATGCTTTTGCACTACTTCTTTAAACCTGTTTTGTAAAGATTCCTGTACACTTACGACAACTCGACTTTGTGATTCACCAAAAAGAAAACTATCATTTCTTTGACCTTGAAAATTGATAGTAAAGCCTTTATTCCTATTAAAGCCGCCTTCCATTAAAGTAACAATTAACCCTCCTTCACTTATATCATGTGCACTATTGATCACTTGTTCATTAATTAAATCCAAGAGTCCTTTTTGCAATGTCACTTCCTTTTGCAGATCAAAAGAAGGAGCCGGGGAAAACTCTACATTATGTATCGTCTTTAAATACTGGGAAGAGCTGATTTCATCTATTACTTCTCCGAGGAGATAGATTATATCATTCTCCTGCTTAAAATCAAGCGTCATTTTTTTTGAAAGGTCTTCGACCAGTCCAACCATGCCTATAGTGGGAGTTGGAAAAATTGGACCATTTGGATTTTGATTGTAAAAGCTCACATTGCCTCCAGTAACTGGAGTATTTAAAGTTCTGCAGGCGTCTCCCATTCCTTTAATAGCATGGACAAACTGAAAGTAAACCTCCGGATCATAAGGATTTCCAAAATTCAGGCAGTTAGTTACACCTAAAGGTTGACCTCCGCTACAAACTATATTCCTTGCTGCTTCAGCTACAGCTATCATAGTACCTTTATATGGATCTGCATAAACGTAACGGCTGTTACAATCTACCGTCATAGCAATGCCTTTTCCGGTCTCCTTCACCAACACAATAGCTGCATCTGATGGGTGGTTTGTAGAGGCATTTACAGTGCCAACCATGCTGTCATATTGTTTATATATCCATCTTTTGTTCGCTATAGATGGAGATTGAATTAGTGTTTCTGCTATTACTTTCAAATCGGGAGGTTCCAGGATGGAAGTTGGATCAAAACTTTCTACCTGCTTTAAATAAGAAGGTTCTTTGTATTCTCGTGTATATTGAGGAGCACCACCACCGAGAACCAGTTCTTCTGCTGGTATCTGTGCTTCAAGGATCCCGTCAATATAGAAACTTAACAACCCATCTATTGTAACCTCACCGACAACAGCATTTTCAAGGTCCCATTTATCAAATACCTTCTTCACTTCATGTTCTCTGCCTTTCTCCACCACCATTAACATTCTTTCCTGACTTTCGCTAAGTAAAAGTTCCCATGCTTTCAAGTTCTGCTGACGGGTAGGTACTTTATCAAGATCTATCCTCATGCCTACTCCGCCTTTCGCGCTCATTTCAGCAGTTGAACATATAATCCCGGCAGCTCCCATATCCTGCATTCCCACAACAGCTCCGGTTTTCAAAACTTCTAAACAGGCTTCCAATAATTTCTTTTCCTGGAAAGGATCACCCACCTGTACAGCCGGCAGATCTTCAACACTATCTTTCGTTATTTCTGCCGAAGCAAATGAAGCCCCTCCAATTCCGTCCTTACCTGTGGCGCTACCTACATATATTACAGGGTTACCCTTCCCAGCCGCTGTTGCTGATACTGTGTCGCCCACCTTCACAATACCAACACTCATGGCATTCACAAGCGGGTTGGTATGATAACATTCATCAAAATATACTTCGCCTGCCACTGTAGGTACGCCAAAACAATTCCCATAATGGCTGATTCCATGAACAACTCCCGCTAACAGATGTTGCGTTTTTTTATCATCCAGTTTTCCAAACCTAAGTGAATTGAGGGATGCGATAGGTCTTGCACCCATTGTAAAAATATCCCTGTGAATACCACCTACTCCAGTTGCTGCTCCCTGGAAAGGTTCAATAGCCGAGGGGTGATTATGGGATTCAATTTTAAATACTACTCCATAACCATCTCCAATATCCATGAGCCCTGCATTTTCTTCACCAGCCTTCACCAACATTTTCCCGCCTTCTCGGGGTAATGTTTTTAACCATATAATTGAATTTTTATAGCTGCAGTGTTCACTCCACATCCCGGAAAAAGCACATAGTTCATTAAAGTTGGGTATACGTCCCAGCTTTTGACGGATGAGTTCAAATTCTTCTTCTGTTAACCTCAATTGTTTGGCTGTACTTGCTGTAATTTCCATTTTACTAAGAAAGTGGCAAAGCTACGTTTGTATCACATACCTCTTATGTACAGGAATCAACAATATTTAATTATCACAAAGCAACGATTCAATAACATTGAAAGGAGATAAAGTGATTTTCAAATATTTATATCTATTTTGCGTCATTCAAAATTGATTCGTTTGGAGCATTTGCTGTTTGCTGCCTATCTTGTTTTATTTGCGTGGCTGGTTACTAAGGTGAAATTTTTCGCAAATGCCGGTTTAACGAGTTCCCAGATAGTGATCATTTTCCTCCTTAAAGTGATGGCTGGAATTCTGTACGGATGGATTGGAGTATATTATGGTGAAATGGCTCAAATGATGGATACCTGGGGATTTCATTACGAAAGCTTAAAAGAGTATCACAACCTGCTTACTAAACCATCTGTTTTCTTTACTGATATCTTTAATAACAGTTATCCTGAGGGATACACAAGGTTTTTGAGTGAAAACTCATGGTGGAATGACCTTAAAGGAAATCTTTTCTTGAAGATCCTTGCAATCTTTAATGTATTCAGCTTTGGCCATTACTATATTAATGTAATCCTCTACTCTTTTATTACCTTATTTGGCCCAATGGCACTGTATCGTGTGATGCAAGATGTGTTTCCGAAAAAAAAATTGGCAGTTCTCCTGGCTACCTTTCTTGTACCTTCTTTTATTTACTGGACCAGCGGTCTGCATAAAGACGGGATCATCTTTGTAGGTTTTGCTTTCATTGCCTTCAATTTCTATTTCGGTTTAAAGGAAAAAAACTTTACTGTAAGAAGAGTATTAATGAGTGCATTTGGTCTATTGCTCGTTCTTGGATTGCGCAATTTCTATATAATACCCTTGGTACCGGCTATGCTTGCGTGGGTTCTGGCTTCCAGATTGAAATACAAACCTGTACTTATTTATTCAGCTGTCTACATATTTTTTATCATTATGTTTTTTACAGCCCGTTATGTAGATCCCAAATTCAACTTTCCCGGAGCAGTAGTAGATAAACAACAATCATTTTTAAAACTCACCGGGGCCTCCACTATACAGGTTAACGCTTTGAAACCCACTGTTGGAAGTTTTCTCTTGAATACACCCCAAGCTTTATCCTTGACGATAATCAGACCATACCCAGGTGATGTTCATCATTTACTTTCATTAGCTGCCGCTATTGAAATCGCCTTTTTAATTCTCCTGTTCCTAATATTTTTATTCTGGAGAACAAATGGAACTACCCTGAACTCATTCATTCTTTTTTGCCTATTCTTTTCTTTCTCTGTGCTTCTAATGATCGGCTATTCCGTTAATAACCTCGGAGCGATCGTTCGTTACCGAAGTGTCATTCTACCGTTTCTTATTGTTCCTATAGTTGCGAAGATCAATTGGCAAAGAGTTAGTGCGTATTTCCTTGGAGATATAGCAAAAAACACTAATGTACAAATCTGATGCACTTAGTAACTAAAACATTAAGCAAACACGGCCTTTTTTGTAAATTCTTACAAAATAATCGATAAATAATATTCACTTTCTCCAAAATTTCGCATCTTTCAGGAGTTATTTCATTTTCTTTGTTTAAAACCTAATTCTTATGTCTTTGCGTTTCCAGGCATTAGCTAATTTATCTAACCCAGATAATATTGAACCGGCCAGCACTACGAAAATCACAGCAATTTTTGCTGAAAATGTATTTACCAACCAGGTGGCAAGGCAATTTCTAAGTGACGAAGCTTATAAAAGTCTTATCTCGTCCATCAGGGCGGGACAGAAAATTGACCGTGGGATGGCTAATCAAATCGCAAATGGCGTTCGCGCCTGGGCGGAAAGTAAAGGTGTTTCCCATTTCACGCATTGGTTTCAACCACTTACTGGTACTACTGCTGAAAAGCATGATTCTTTCTTTACTTTAAAAAGCGATGGCACTCCTATTGAACAATTTGAAGGAGACGCTTTGATTCAACAAGAACCCGATGCTTCTTCTTTCCCCAGCGGAGGATTAAGAGCCACTTTTGAGGCAAGGGGATATACGGCATGGGATCCCTCATCTCCAGCTTTCATAATGGATATCGGATATGGTCGCACGTTGTGTATACCTACGATTTTCGTTTCATATACGGGTGAGTCCCTGGACTATAAAGCACCTTTATTAAAATCAATTGAAGCATTAAATAATGCAGCTGTTGATGTATGTAACTATTTTGATAGGAATGTTGAACGGGTAATTTCAACTTTAGGTTGGGAACAGGAATACTTTGTTGTAGACGAACGTCTCTTTAATGCAAGACCTGATCTGGTTATGTGTGGTAGAACAGTTTATGGTCACAACTCTGCAAAAAACCAACAGTTAGAAGATCATTATTTTGGTTCCATTCCGGAAAGGGTTTACGCCTTCATGCGTGATTTTGAAACTGAGTCTTATCGCCTCGGTATTCCCCTGCGCACCCGTCACAATGAAGTTGCTCCTGCACAATTTGAATGTGCTCCTATCTACGAAGAATTGAACCTGGCTGTTGATCACAATACTTTATTGATGGACGTGATGGCAAGAGTGGCAGCACGTCACAAACTGAGGGTATTGCTACATGAAAAGCCATTTGCCGGTATCAATGGTAGTGGCAAGCACAACAATTGGAGTATGGCAACAGATACTGGTGTAAACCTGCTATCACCTGGTAAAACACCGAAGACTAACTTGATGTTTCTTACATTCTTTGTAAACACTATTAAAGCAGTTCATGATTATGCTGATCTGTTAAGAGCATCCATCGCTTCAGCGGGTAATGATTTCCGCCTGGGTGCGAACGAGGCTCCTCCGGCAATCATATCCGTATTTATAGGTCAATACCTCACTAAGGTGCTGGAAGATGTTAAACAAAGAGTTAGTGAAAAGTTTGATGAACAGGATGAAACTTTACTGAAGATTGATATTCATAAAGGTATTCCCGAGTTGTTAATGGATAATACAGACCGGAACCGTACTTCACCTTTTGCTTTCACTGGTAATAAGTTTGAATTCCGTGCAGTGGGATCTTCTGCCAACTGTGCAAATCCAATGACAGTGCTAAATACAATCATGGCTGAAACTCTTAGAAACTTCAAATCCAATGTAGATGTCCTGATGGAAAAAGGTGAGAAAAAGGAAATAGCTCTTCTGCATGTAATAAAGGAATCTATCATAAGCTGTGAAACCGTTCTTTTTGAAGGTAATGGATATAGTGAAGAATGGGAAAAGGAAGCAGAACGCAGGGGGTTGCCAAATATAAAAACAACGCCTTTGGCATTGGATGCTATGATTACTGATAAAGCAAAACGCCTGTTCTCGCAAAACAACATTTATACTCATCCTGAATTAGAAGCAAGGCATGAAATAGAACTGGAAAAATATATTAAGAAAGTACAGATCGAAAGCCGTATCATGGCTGAACTTGCGACGAGCTTTATATTGCCTTCAGCAATAAGATATCAAAATGTATTATTCAGTAACATTAAGGGAATGAAGGAATCTGGTGTAGCTGAGGATCTGTGTTCACAAAGAACACTAATCCTGAATAAGATATCAGAACATATTAACCAGGTTGGAACCCTTGTCACTGAAATGATAGAGGCAAGGAAGAAAGCAAATAATATTGAATCTACAAGGGAAAAAGCAATTGCATATACGGAGGTAAAAAACACCTATTTCGATAGTTTAAGATATCATGCTGATAAACTTGAACTCTTAGTAGATGATCATGAATGGTATTTACCGAAATATCGGGAATTACTTTTCTTAAGATAAACTGGTCCAAAAAAATCCCGCTCAATGCGGGATTTTTTATAAAACTGGTTTTGGTCAAAATTACAAAAGGGTAGCTTTCTTAATGAACACATTAAGAGCTACCATAAAAAAATTCGGTTTACAACAAGGAAATGGAAATCACAGCAATTAATGCAAGAACAGCCGCAACAATTGCTGTCTCCTGTATTTTTTCGTTGCGAATAAGAGAGTAGAATTTCTTCATACACAATAGTTTAAAAGTTAAAGAAAGGCGGTTTCCATCAGGAACGGGCTTTTAATATTGTGTTTTTCCGAGGGCTGGACTTGGGTTAAAATTACGATCTATTTTTAACATTTCAAAATAAGAGACTACAACAGCTCACTTAGCTCTAACCAACGCATCTCCTTTTCATCAATAAGACTGCTTACATCTACAAGACGCTTTGAAAGGGCCTGAAGCTGCTCGAAACCAATATTTTCCTGCATTATTTGCTGGTTTATCATTAATTTTTCTTCTTCAAGTGATTTCAGATCCTTCTGCAGCAACTCAAGCTCTCTTTGCTCCTTAAATCCGAGCTTTTTCCTATTGGTTGAAGTAGCTTTCGGCGCTGTAGGTATGTTTTCTTTATTAAAAGCTGATGTAATCGATTCTTCTTGTTTAATCCACTCCCGGTATTGGGAATAGTTGCCCGGAAAGTCCTTGATCTTGCCTTGACCTTCGAAAACAAATAGGTGGTCTACCAATCTATCCATAAAATACCTATCGTGGCTCACAATGAGCAAACAGCCTTTAAAGTCCAGCAGGAAGTTTTCCAAAACTGATAATGTAGGTAGGTCCAGGTCATTGGTAGGCTCATCCAGGACTAAGAAGTTGGGGTTCCTGAATAATATGGAGAGCAGGTGTAGACGTCTCTTTTCCCCACCACTTAAATTACTTAAATAGGTGTACTGCTGTTCGGGAAGAAAGAGAAATAGGTTAAGAAATTGGGAGGCACTAAGTGAAGCTCCGTTAGCTAAAGGGAAATTTTCAGCTATGTTCTTTACATATTCTATTACTCTCAGGTCCTCTTTAACCTGTAATCCTTCTTGCGAATAATTACCAAAGACAACCGTATCCCCAATATTTACTTTACCACTATCGGGTGGTTCAATGCCTTGAATTATATTGATAAAAGTTGTCTTCCCGGCACCATTCTTACCTATGAGCCCAATCCTTTCTCCTTTTTTGAATGTATAATCAAATCCCTTAAGGATCGTGTTTTCTCCAAAAGACTTGTATATCTTCTTTAACTCTACTGTTTTACCGCCAAGACGTTGCATTTTACTCTGCAACTCGACTTGTTGATCTTTTATCTGTTG
>JBLNAY010000097.1:0-10397 GCA_050259715.1 Candidatus Dadabacteria bacterium | reverse complement strand
CAATCCTTGTTCTCAGAAGGGATTGTCGCAAGTCTCACTAACACCGTTTCATAACTTTTCTTAGCCAGCAGCATTTCAAATTCGTTCGATAACACCGTGCATTGAGACTTGTAATAATTGCCCATCTTTTCTTTTGACTGGGTAAGGAAATCCTGTATTGCCGATGCATCCGGTTCAATAGAGTTGATGGCGTTGCTTAAAGCTTCTTCTTCTGATATACCGGATCCCGTCAAACTCACTGACTTTGCCGAGATCACCTGTTGATTAGTTTGGTTCTTTATGGAGAGTAGTAGGTTAGCCGTTACTACGTAAATTTTACGTAAGCCCCCTTCCGCCACTTTCTTACTTACAACAGCAAAATCAGGCTGAAGGAAAAAATTAAGACTGTAATCGTATACAGCCACCTGGCCTGCAGACATGGCTTCCAGAGCTTTTGAGCGCAATAGGGTATTCTGATCCTCAGTGAATCCTTTCACCTGCGGATTTGTAAATCCTAAAGCAAGTATCGGCAGATTTGTGTTCTGAGCCTGTGAAAAAGAAAAGAAAACCAGGAAGGTGAATAATGTAAAGATCTTTTGCATAGAGTTATTTTATAGTAACATACAAGGTATTTCCCTTCACATCGCGCTTTATGGGAATATTCAATGTTCTGAAATATTGCAGCAGGTTGAGACTATATTTATTTATAGTAAAATTGTTGCCGGAATTATCTTTTAGTGGTATCCTGACATCATCAAAGATCATCCTCTTATCCGTGGTTCCCTGGATGTGATAATTGTTGTTTACTGCCGTGCCGCTTACCCAAAGTTCCAAGGCATCGGAGAATGGTAATTTATCGTTTCCTACTTCTGAAGACATTTTGTATTTAGAGCCCGGGTCAAAGCTGAAATCGAGTAATATGGACTTTCCATTTGCCACGACGTCATTAAATTTTGACTGCATCGTATTCAGGAAAGGATCTGCAATTGTTTCCACTGCTTTGGTAGTCAGTTTTGCCACATCATCTGTATAAAATTTACCGCTGGTACCTACCTTATTACTCAGTGAGTTTCCCGTGGAAGCTTCATAAGCTGTCAATATAAGGTTCACTGCTTTCCCTGATGAAGAAGCATCTACGTTCACTTCTGTCTGAACGTAAATATCAGCACCCGAAAACTCAATCAGTTGTGTTTTCAGATCTGTTTGATTGCCGGTGGTAAATACATTATTATCGTTTGCAGCCTTCAATTTACCAATAAAATCTACGGTAGTAAAGCCCCTGTTGTCGAAAGCTTCTTTCACCTTTGTAATAGCAATACGCCTGTTTACATCAGCTTCTAATACCGTACGAATATCCTCATTCTCTTTAGTGAAAGGGACAACAATAATCTTAGGCTGCACGGTAACCACTTTCTTCTCTCCACCCTGGGCATATGCGGAAGAGAAAGAAATAAGAGTAATGAGGATAAAGAACCAGTTGAATATTTTCATAGTTAATAACCGAATTTTCTGATGACACCAATTTGTTCGAGATAAGAACGGAAGGCATTGTAATCAATATCCATATCCATTAAAACACTTTTGCCAAGCTTTGATCTCTGGAGTTTCGAAAATTGTGCAATGCGGGTGATAAACCTCCTGTATGTTGCATCATTGAAGAAGGAGCTTATCTTCTGATCCATATGTTCACCGGTAACATCTCCGGCTATCAAAGGAGTGGAAGCGGGTGATTCCGGGATACCCCTGTATAACAATACCCTGAATGCATTCTTCTGTGCATCTTCTATGCAATCCTTCACGTTTTTACCATAACCGTTTACCTGCAAACGAACCAGACCATTCGAAGGCTGTTCTATGTACCGGATGTTTTCGAATCCCTTATTCTGTGCAAAGCATGCAGCTCCGACGAATAAGCAAAAGAGTACGGATGCTAATATTTTCATTAATGGTTACTTTGTTGATACATATAATTTACTGCCGGCTAATTTTTCTGCTATAGCTTCACCGCCGGACACAACGGAACAGACAGAAAAGTTTTCATCTTCTACCTTAGATACTTTTAACTCACCCACTTCAACTTTTCTCTGTAAAGTTTTATTATCCAATGTCACTTCTTTCACCTCATAGACTGAAAGCCTATCACCCTTACTAAGGCCATAATTACTGCCGCCGGCTAATAACACACTCTTAGCTTTATTATCTTTCTTTTCCTGTATTTCAACAATTTTAAAACGAACAGGAAAGTTGGTACCAATAAACTTGTTGATCTGTTTATCCATTCCTTTTATTGCTTCCACTATTGCTGTTTCCGGTGTCTGGTACGACATCAAACCACCGAGGAAACCTCCTGAACCCGATACCTGTATGTTTTCACTGTTCATGATCTCACCGTTCTCCACATCTATGACTTTCATTATAACAGACACCTTACCACGGTAGCCATCAAACTTTCGAACATTATTGGTTGTGGAATACACTTCTTCGTAATCAGCCGACACTACGTGACCGGATATGAGATAGCGGGCGCCAAGCGATTTACCCTGGCTCACCAAAACTTTACTGTCCATAAAATCCTCATGCTTCTGAAGATCTTTCTCCGCCCTTAGTTCAGCCAGTCGTGAGCGTTCCACCATGTTAAAACGCTTTGCTTTCGTAAATGCATTTTCAACATTTTCCTGGATGGTGTAAGTATATCTCTGCCCACTGTTGGAATAAGTGAACGGAAGTATACCAATGGTAATTTTCTCATTATCCTGGGCGAACAACGATGTAAATGACTGAAGAATTAAACTAAGCGTTAGAACTTTCCAGTTTAGCAACTTGCGCATTTTGAGATCCTTTTTTCCTTTTAGTGATAAATAATACAGTACCCGCGATCAACGCAAGAGCAACAATTCCAATTATAGCCCACATGCCAGCAGAGAGAATAGGAGTTTTATCTAAACCTTTGTTGATATTGGTCTGGCACTCGCTTATATAGGTTTTAATATAGGGGAAGTTGCCGTTGATCTGCTCTACTTTTGTGAAGGTGGTAAGGGCTGCTTTGTACTTTTGACTTTCAAAATCCTTTAATGCAGCCTGGAAAAGTTTATCAATATCACTGGTTTCATTTTTAATGTTGATCTGGTTCATGAACTCCTTTAGAATAGATATCGGAACAAAGAAGTTATAGTTCTGTTTTGTTTCTCCGTTCTGCATATCTATAGTTCCAAAAGTAGCTAAACCGATTACTTCACCTTTGTCGTTGAACACCGGTCCGCCGCTGTTACCATGATCAATAGCTGCATCTATCTGGTAGATATTCCAACCTGTTTTCGCTTTTTTAATGGCACTAACAATACCTGTAGTGAAGGTGGGTACGAACACACTTTCTTCAGCTACAAAGGGGTGGAAGGTGGCGTCACCGGGGAAGCCCATAACAAACACCTTATCGCCTTCTTCAGTAGATACTTCATCACCGAGAGAAACGGTCGGGAGGTCTTTAGCATCGATCTTCAGAATGGCTACATCTTTCCCGGGAATCGGATTTCCCTTGGTAACTACGGAAGCTTCTTTTACCTGTTCTACCTTCAAACCCTGAACATCTAATCCGAAGCGAACACCATAATTTTTTTCTATTTTCTTCACCTGCATGGAACCGGTACTTACGTAATAGCCTGCAAGCCCGTTAAGGATATACTTCTGTTCTTCTTCGGTAAGTTGAGCGTTCAGCGACTTGGAAAGATTGGTAATGAAAGATTTCGCCAGGTCTACGATGATCTGGCCGGCAAAACCTTTCTTGGTTTCATCTTCATCTTCCACCAGGTCTATCACATGACAGTTGGTGGCAACATAGCCATTGTCGTTCAGAATAAATCCTGTGCCCATGGCGCCAATCGACATTTCTTTCTGAAAAACTTCGCTTGTTGGATAGAAATACTCCTGTGGATTGGAGAATATAGTTTTAATGTACACATCAATCAGCTGGTCAGCTTGTAATTGCCCTGAATTGATATTAGCTGCAACAGCCTGGGAGAGCTGCTGAATTTTTTCATTATTGGGAGCAATCCCATTATAAACGACGTTCGCCTTTGCTGTGGAATAAATTAAAACAACACCCGGTTTATTCCTTGCGGAGATCTGTTTACCGGTTAAATTGTTTTGCGCCACTACAGACGTAGCAATAAGTAACCATATAGCAATTGCCAGGATACGCATAAGCAGTTTTTCAGTTAGTTAAAAAATAGGGTATAAAAACTGCAAGTTTATAAAACATACGGTAAAAAAGGAAATATCGATGTCTTTTTTTTATTATTTGTTATTAACTTATTAAATAGCGCATAAAGGGTTATTATACGCAGTTGATATGCAATTGATATGCAGTTGACACGCAGTTGATACGCTGTTAACTGCATGTCAACTAAGTGTTAAGCGCGTGTAAACAGCATGTCAACTGTATGTCCGACTGTATCTTTTCATAGAACATTTAGCAAACGGCAGGATATCTACTCTCTCTAATAACAACCATATTCGGTTTAATTTAGTGTAACGAAACCTATAATCTCCACAGGATGGAATCATCATGAAAGCTGAAGAAATTATTAAGGTATATAAAAGAAGCTTTAAAAAACTCAGGCGCTATTATCGCAGGCTTATCAAACATTGTAGTGAAGAAGACAACCACAACTTTAGGGTAGAAATAAAAAAACTCAGAGCGTTTATACGTCTCGTCAATTTATGTCACCCTGAGCATCTGCAGAAGATTACGAAATCAATTAAAGAGTTCTACCACATTGCAGGAGATATAAGGAACCTCCAATTACATAATAAAAGAATGGAGCATTTATGTGAAGATCTTTTAATTGAAGAACCAGGGCTTTATTTACAATGCCTTGATAAGGAAATAAAAAAGAAGAAAAAAGCGCTCAACGAGGCCGCTAAACAGGCAACCTTTAAAAAGTTCAGAAAGGAATTGATCAACGAAACTCCCGAAGAACTCACCTCAGATATCAAGATAACATTTGTAAAAAACAGCCTATCTTATTTTGCACAGTTACTCATCCTTCTAAGCTCTAATGAGGAAGTATTGCATGAAATAAGAAAGTTACTTAAGGACCTGATGTACAATTATGAATACCTCCACCCTTATGTCAGTACGATGATGCCGGCTGGTCTGAATGATATACCTGCACTCGAAAAATTAACAGCTGCTCTTGGAGATTATCATGATCTAACGGTGGGAGTTTATTCGTTGAGCAGTGATTATTTAATCCAAATTACAGCAGGTTCTGAGATTACTGCCCCCGAACAATTAGGTGCTCACCTTCAACTAACAATAAAGCATCTTAGAAATGAACTTATTAGTTTTCTAATGCCAATAAAGCTACAAATGGAAACAAAACCTGCTTTAGAGGTGGAAAACCTTTCCTGATGGCAGATGCTTTAAATCAAAATCTGCCTGACTGATCTAATTTAGGCAGGATTATTGCTCAAAGCGGCTTAACTTACCCGTGAATCCATTTATTACAAGCCTAAATTATAAACACCATGAAGAACTTAGTACTGTTGCTATTGACAACAGCTTCCCTTTCAACATTCGCTCAAAACAAAACGGTAGCATCAAAACAAGCAGATACCACCATTTATGGTTTACCGGTACACAAGTCCTTTGTGCAACCTGACGTTATTGACAGGGCAAAAAAAATCTATGGCCGTTCTCTATACAGCATTGAGAAAAGCCAGGGGCCTAATTGTCTCGATTCTTACCTTGTTGGGCTAATTAAAAATGGTCATCTCAATATTGAATGGATGTGCGCGGATCCAAAGATTGCGTTAAATCAGCAGCGCAATTCGACTATTGCTCTTAAGTAACATTTCCCAGTATCATAGATACAGAACAACAAAGTATCCCGCTAAAAATAGGGGGGCAGGGAAAGTGTTTTTACTGCAATTTGCTAAACACCAATTTATTTGCTGCATCTATTTCATCCTGCGTCACAATATGTCCCATATTGGTGTAAACTTTTTCAACAACATTAGCATTCATCTCTTTTAAGATAACAGTTGTTTCGTGGACTCTTTCTACCGGCACATGTGGATCAGGCTTACTGGTGCCAATGAAGATGGGAGTGCCTTTAAAATCTCCCTTGTAATTTTCCCTGTAAATTTTATTACCAATTAATCCACCGGTAAAAGCAGCGACACCTCCATATCGGTCAGCATTGCGAGCCACGAACTCCAGTGTTAAGCAAGCACCTTGTGAAAATCCGGCGAAATAGATATTAGCTGTTGCAACACCTTTAGAGTGTGCCTCCTGCACCAACTCTGTTAACCAGTTCAGAGCAGAAGAAAGCCAGGGTTCATTTTCAGACGGAGGTGCCATGAAGGAATATGGATACCAGGTGTTACCTGTTGCTTGTGGCACCAGCAATGTAAAATCTTTAACATCGAGGTAATCAGCCAGTGAAAGAATATCTTCTGCATTGGCACCCCTGCCGTGCAACAATATTAAAACCTTGCTGGCGGCGTTAAGCTCCTGGCCTGCTCTGAAGATGTTCCTACCGTGCATAATGATCTTCTGTTTTTAACGCTGCAAAAATGAATATTTTAATGATATAACACTCGTTACGATTTCCACACGTCTATATATTCATCCGGGTGCCTTTCAAATTGAGCATGTACATAAGGACAAAGTGGGATAACCTTTAAACTTTTAGTCCGTGCGTAATCCACCATAGCAATCAACATATCTTTTGCCAGGCCCTTTCCTTCCGCTTTTGGCAATACCTCGGTATGATAAACTATCAACTTATCCCCCGTAATACTTACAGCCATTTCACCAAGTTTTTCTTCACCTTCTTTAATGAAGAATGCACCTTTTAAATTATCGTTTAGTTCTAATGTAACATTCTCCATAACATTTATTTTCAGTTTTACTGGTGAAGTTCGGGCAATACTTGTTCTATTTTCTTCCTGCTTCTTTCATATTGCGGCGGCAACATGAGGTGAGTACCTAATTCTTCCACCGCTTCGTCAGTTGCGAACCCAGGATTATCTGTAGCTATTTCAAAAAGCACACCACCCGGTTCACGGAAGTAAAGTGAATAGAAGTAATTACGGTCAATTTTCTCAGTGATATGCAGTCCTGCACTAAGAACTTTTTCACGATAGTCCATCAGTATATTATCATCCTTTACTCTGAATGCAACGTGGTGATTGGTACCACCTGCATTAATGCCATTCTGGCCTTTCTCATCTTCTACCACATCAACAATATTGGCCGTGTCAATTGCACCTGTAATAAACCGGTAGCGATTTCCGTCCTGCTTCAACAATTTATATCCTAAAATATCAATAAGAACTCTTGCTGTAGCAGATGTATTTCGAACTGTAAGTACAACACTGTGGAAACCCTTTATTGCAACATCTTCCGACAAGGCGGGTGATGTCCACGGCTTACGGTTATCAGCATTTATGCCAACAACAAGATTGAGCAATAATCCATCAGGATCTTCAAAGGGCAGATACTGCTCACCAAACCTTTCACCTGGTGGTTGGTGATTCACTTTGTATTCGACCAAACGCTTCTGCCAAAACTCAAGACTATTGTTTGGTACTGAATAACAAATTTCAGTTGCCATACCCGGCCCGGTGCGACCCTTTTGAATGCCTTCCCATGGGAAAAACGTAAGGATCGAACCGGGTGTTCCTACAGTATCGCCAAAATAGAAATGATAAGTGCCCGGATCATCAAAGTTGACTGTTTTTTTAACCAGTCTCAGACCCAGGACCTGCGTATAGAAATCATAGTTCCTTTGCGCATCCCCTGCAATAGCGGTGATATGATGAAGGCCTAATATTTTGTTTTCCATACGCTCGTTTTTATGCAGCAACTAACTCTGCTTGTTTTACTAATTGAATTTCTGCCTGGAGTTTTATTTCATCACTTACAACTACCTGCCCGGCTTCAGTTACGGCACTCCAGGTGAGACCAAATTCTTTACGGCTGATTTTTCCACTCACTGTGAAGCCTGCCTTCGTTTGACCATACGGATCAACAACAACACCGCCAAATTCAACATTTAGTGTTATTGGCCGGGTAATGCCCTTAATTGTGAGATTTCCATGAAGCTTAGCTTCGTCACCTTTGCTTTCATACTGAGTACCTGTGAATTTAATTTGTCCATATTGCTCAGCATCAAAAAAATCAGCAGACTTCAGGTGAGCGTCACGTTGCTCATTGTTTGTACTGATAGAATTTACATCAGCAGTGAACTCGATTTTCTTAGCTGAAGAAAAATCTTCACTAGCTGATTCTACCTGCAGGTCAAACTGGTTGAAAGATCCTGTAACTGTAGTAATCATCAGGTGTTTAACTTTAAATTGAAGTTCAGAGTGTGCGGGGTCTAATTTCCATTTTAATGACATAGTTTTTTATTTTTTGTGTAACACAAAACTACTACGACCCATAGCCCCTTTCCATTGTCCTCAGATAAGAAATGAATGTGATCTAGATCACGTGATTTTGCGGGTTGACATTTGCTTCCTAAGCCGGCTTAACGTCTCTCTTGTAATACCCAGATAAGAAGCAATCATGTGTTGCGGTACACGCTGGACGCAGTCGGGATAGCTATTCAAAAACCGGGTATATTTCTCTTCGGCACTTTGAGTAAGTGATTGCATCACTCTCCGTTGGGTGCTCACTAGGTGATTTTGCAGCAGGATGCGAAAATAATGTTCAAATTTTGGAATATCCTTCATCAGCAGGTTCCAGTTTGTTTTGTTGATCAACAACACTTCCGCTTCCTCTATTGCATCAATAGCATAGGTGGATGGCTCCTCCGTAAAAAAACTATACAGGTCAGCAATCCACCAACCCTCAATGGCGAATTGCAGAATATGTTCTGCACCTTTATCATCTATGGTGTATGAACGCAAAACACCTTTTTCAACAAAAGCCTGGTATTTACATACATCTCCTTCCTGGAGAAGGTAATGCCTTTTACGCAGCTTTTTAGGAACAAACAAGGTTCTGCAGAAATTAAACTCTTCCTCTGTGAGGGTAATAATTTCATTTACCTTTTTATGAAGTAGTTCAAACATTAATGATAATTAGTTATTAAATATAAAAACTATTGTGGTTTGGTGACCGGCATTTAAACCAGCTGATGAATATTTGGTGTTCACCTGATACAACAGGACAATTTTCATCTGCGGGCTCTTTACCCTTAACAGTTTAAATCAGATTCATAGAATTAAATAGAATGCCTTCCGGAATATATCAGCTCGGGTTGCCAGGAGCAGGTAATACATTGTGTCAAACTATTATTAAAAACTAATTATTGAATATCGTTTTAACTACAGTTACCTGTTGCAAAGTGTGGCCCTACTTACTTTTACAATTCAATGATTGAAATGAAACATTCTTTATTCGTCCTGTTATTATTACCATTTATCGTTTCTGCACAGGTCATGTCAGAAAAACAATTGAACATCTTTACTCTTGGTGACAGTAACGGAACTTTCCCATGGAGCTGGCCACAACAACTGAAACTCGCATTGCCTAATGCAACAGTGTTTAACATCAGCAAGAGTGGCAGGACCATAGGATTTGTGAACTTAGGCGATACAACACTGAATTCACTTTTCGTTATTGATGACAACCTCAGAAAAGCAGCTGAGAATACCCATGAGCGTCCTTATGATTATATAGTGGTAGAACTAGGAACTAACGATGCCAAAGCAGTTTTTTCTCCGCGTCAGAAAGATGTACCTGCGAACCTTCAGAAGTTAATACAGAAGATAAAAAGCAGCAGTTATCCATCCATCAGGGCTGCAAAGATCATCATCATCTCACCTCCACCATATGGCTCTAAAGCATTGGCGACCGAGAAATATTACGGTGGTGATAAAAGAGTAGAAAAGATGAGCAGGAAGTTTAAACATATTGCAAAAAGAAATCACTGCCTGTTTGTAAATGGTTATAAAACGCCAGGACTGGATATTAATGGAATGACACCTGATGGGTTGCACCTGGATGCTGTGGGATCAAGAAAATTAATAGAACCAGTTGTGCGTTTAATGACGAACTAAAGCAACTAAATATTACCGGTAATCCTCTAATTGTTGATAGACTCAGAAGCGAAGCTGAGTGTATAGACCGGCTGAATGATTCTGCGGCCGGAAGCATTCCTGATATCAGATATTTCCTTATTAGTGATCACGCAATGAATAATGGAACTTCTATTGATAAAATCAGCAATGATACCCAATAAGGCGTAACAATAAAGATTGAATGAAACACCATTGTACTTACAGGTTGCATAATCAACGTGAACAGAGACCTGGAAAGGACCAATAGCTTCTTTATGAAATTCGGTAATTGTATATCGGAAAATATCTGCATCGTACATAGCCTGGATAAAATTCTTGTACGAATC
>JBLNAY010000096.1:0-4700 GCA_050259715.1 Candidatus Dadabacteria bacterium | reverse complement strand
CGCTATTTAAAAAGAAAGTAGGTGAAACAGAATATGGCCTGGGATGGGTACCACTTGGTGGATATGTGAAGATTGCCGGGATGATTGATGAAAGCATGGACAAAGAGCAAATGCAACAACCGGCACAACCTTATGAATTTCGCAGTAAGCCTGCCTGGCAGCGTTTAATCATAATGTTGGGAGGTGTAATAGTAAACTTTGTACTGGCACTTGTGCTTTTCGCCATGATTCTTTTTGTATGGGGAGAAGAGCGTCTACCTGTAAAGAATTTAAGATATGGATTGGCAACTGATTCGTTTGCAACAGCTGTAGGTTTAAGGGATGGTGATGTGATCACCGCTGTGAACAATAAGCCACTAGTTTACCTTGATAATTTACCGAAAGACATGATGCTGAACGATAAAGTGACTTTACAGGTAAAGAGAGGTGAGCAGGATACGGTGGTTCAATTACCTCCCGGATTTATAAATCAACTGACCAAGAACCAGTTGAAGGGCTTTGTGGCACCACGAATTCCTGTTATTGTTGATAGTGTGCTTGATAAAGTACATTATGTAAGCGGTGAATTAAAGAAAGGTGATCACCTGGTAGCTATCAATGGTCTGCGTTTTCAGTTCTATAGTGAATTTGATAGCCTGAAGAAGCAATATAAAGGAAAAGATGTCACACTGGAAGTTCTTCGTGGTAATGATTCTGCCACCGTTCGTGTAAAGCTGAACGATGAAGGAAATATCGGGTTTATACCAAATGATTATTACAAGACTTTAGGTTCAGAAAAGAAGGAATATTCTTTGGTTGAAGCTATACCGGCAGGTATCACCTATGGGGTAGACCGGTTAGGAGATTATATCAAAGGGATCCGTTTACTCTTTACATCTAAGGAGCATAAGGTGTCCGACAATCTTGGAAGTGTCATCAGTATCGGAAAAACCTTTGGTGGAAGTTGGGACTGGCAACGCTTTTGGACAATGACTGCTCTTTTTTCCATTATACTGGCTTTCATGAATATACTTCCGATTCCCGCCTTAGACGGAGGTCATGCTTTATTTACTATTTATGAAATGATCACGGGCCGTAAGCCTAGCGATAAGTTTATGGAGTATGCTCAAATGGTAGGTATGGTACTATTGCTCGGGTTAATGCTTTATGCTTTTGGGCTGGATATCTGGCGCTTGTTTAAGTAGATAATTTATTCAATACATAGAAAGTGAAAAAGGCCTCTGTTTAAGAGGCCTTTCCTTTACGTTCCTAATTATCACCGTTCATTCATATTCATTGAAAAAACGGTTAGTAAGAGGATCCTTTATTATACTACTTAACTATTCCTGTTAATACAATTAAGATCGTCGAAAGCTATCTCTAATCTTTTTACAAAGCTTTCTTCACCTTTCCGTAACCACACACGTGGATCATAAAACTTCTTATTTGGCTTATCTTCTCCTTCCGGATTTCCGAGTTGTCCCTGCAGGTAAGCTTCATTCTTTTTGTAAAATGCTAAAATACCATCCCAGAATGCCCACTGAAGATCTGTATCCAAATTCATCTTTATAGCTCCGTAACTAATCGCTTCACGAATTTGATGTTGCGGAGAACCACTACCTCCATGGAATACAAAGTATACAGGCTTTTCTTTTGTGTTATAATGTTCCTGGATGTACACCTGGCTGTTTTGCAGTATATCAGGTCTTAATTCCACATTGCCTGGTTTATACACACCATGAACATTACCGAAGGCGGCTGCTATGGTATACAGGTCACCAACTTTCTTCAATTCTTCATAGGCATAAGCCACTTCTTGTGGTTGGGTGTACAATTTATCATTCTCTACACCGCTATTATCCACACCATCTTCTTCACCACCTGTAACCCCTAATTCAATTTCAATTGACATACCCAACGGAGCCATCCTCTTGAAGAACTGAACGGAAGTTTCTATGTTTTCTTTAATAGGTTCTTCCGAAAGATCTAACATGTGAGAGCTAAAAAGAGGAGCACCCTTTTCTTTATAATATTGTTCTCCTGCATCTAGTAAACCACTCACCCATGGTAGCCATTTTTTAGCAGCATGATCGGTGTGCAGAACTACAGGAACTCCATAATACTTTGCAACGTTGTGGATGTGCAAAGCTCCGGAGACACCTCCCGAGATGTTTCCCTGTAGATTATCATTCGGCATTCCTTTGCCGGCAATGAATTGAGCACCGCCGTTAGAGAATTGAATGATAACTGGCGAATTGACTTTGGCTGCTGTTTCTAAAGTAGCATTAATAGTGTTAGTGCCAATTGTATTTACAGCAGGAATAGCAAACTGGTTTTCTTTTGCATCCTGGTATAAGGCTCTTAGTTCATCTCCGTGGAGGACACCTGCCCGGTACTTGTTCATTTTATTACTTTATGGTTTTAAAAAATGGTTATTTCCCAAAAGCAAGCATCGAAAGGTCGCAAATGTAGCACGTCTGGCTAAATTAATAAGGTGATTTAAAGCAGCTTAATAGTTTATTATAATCATGGGGGAGATGAATCGCTGGTAGTCAGTTTAATTGTTCATCTTGACTGAAGTCAAAGTAAATCACCTTCTGATATAGACTAAATACGCAGTTGAGATGCAATCGATACGCAGTTGAGACGCAATTGAGACACTGTTAACTGCGTGTAAACAGCGTGTAAACTGTGTGTGAATTGTGACTCAATTGCGACTGGGAGTTTACTAGGATTAAATCTAAAGTATGCTATCCAATTCTTTTCTGCAAGTGATTGCACCTGGTATAGGGTTTAAAAGCAGTTATGCAGTAACCTATGTAGTGCATAACAATTAGCTTTTACGCTATTATATATTGGAAAGATTTTACTGTACAAACTCTCCGTCTGCTTTAATTTTCACTTCATCGCTTATTATTGGAGCAGGAAAACCACTTCCTACATTGAAATCAGAACGCTTAATTGTACCTGTTAAACCAAAGCCTGCTGTTTGTTTTTTACTCATTGGATTTTCCACAGTTCCTTTATATACAAGGTTCATAGTAACAGGTTTGGTTACACCATGTAAAGTAAGGTTACCATTAAGATTGTATGTATTCTTACCTGTACTTTGTAATCCTGTACTCTTAAAAGTTAGTGTAGGATAATTCTCCACATCAAAGAAGTCGCCGCTTTTAAGATGGTTGTTCCTTGCTTCTACACGAGTGTCAATGGATGATGTCTTTGCTGTCAGTTCAAAAACAGCATCACTGAAATCTGCTTTTGTTGATGTTGCGGAAACATTAAAATCATTAAAGTTGCCGGATACATCCGATATACCCAGGTGAGTTACCGTAAAAGCAAGTTGAGAATGGGGAGGATCATTCTTCCATAAGGCAGGTGATGTAGTAAATGCAGTAAGAACGAAGAGAGCTGAAAGAATAATATTGAGCTTTTTCATTTTGATTTATAATTTATTTTTTGTTTTTGTTTCGGGTGCAAAACTATCATTCATTGCATCCTTGCTCCATTGCGTTGTGATAAGAAAAGTCATTAACATAGATCAATGATATACTATGCCAGGTAAATGTTTTTTATACAATCAATAGGAGAGGCCCACTCATTAAGAGAGTAACTTGACTAAAATTCAAAGAAGTGATTTTTTAGTGGGAGTAAATTCAGATATGTAAGGAGAAGACGCCGTTAAGTTTTCCTGGGACGGTCAACAATTAGGATAGCTATACCGGCTAAAATAGCGGCACCACCTGCATACCACGGCCAGGTAATCGTTTTCTGTTGAGTGGTATTAACTTCCACCGTTCCAATATCCAATACTTTTTTCTTCTGGTTGAAAGTGAATCCTCCCGTACCGATCATGATTATACCCAGGAGTATGAGAATGATTCCAATGATCCGGAGAGCTCTCATAATTAAAACTGTTAAAGAGGTGAATAATACCTTATTAAAATTACAAATAGATAATCAAACACGCAGCCATCATGGAAGCCTTTTGCCTGTTCAGGTATTTTTCATAGGCTTTCTATATGGAAAGAATAGAGTTAGAATGAAGCCTGTATTGAGTTTGCAGGGGGTAAAGCCGTTCTAACTCCATGGTAACTCCATACAAACCCTATAGTATCTCCCTATTTACTTAACATAAGTTCTTCCTCTGACGATCATTAATAAGTTTTAAGTGATTCTTAATAATGAAAATATAGGTTCTTCCGTATCTTTGCAGACTGTTCCAAACTTACCCCGGGGGCGTTTGGCTTTGACAGCATAGGTCTTTGAAAGTGTAAGCATGCCGAGCGTTGGATAATTAGCTCGTAAATCTGAATATTCAAACTATAAATGGCAATACACAGTATGCCATGGCTGCCTAATCAGTGATTAAGTAGTCATTAGGGCCGCCGCGCAGGATTGCCTACTTCCAGGCGCAGCCGCCGACTTAAAACAAAAATAGGCTGCTGCAACAGAAGGCTGTGACTGTTGCTTAAGACCATCCAGCTAAGGAAATAATTGGTTCGCTCCCTTCCGGTTATCTCACGACAATTAATAGGGAAATAAGCATGTAGAAAGCTTTTGAATATCATGTTTGGACACCGGTTCGACTCCGGTCGCCTCCACCAATTTTCTCTTTCAACCCGTCTTTAAGACGGGTTTTTTTTATCCAATCTGTGCATCCCTTCCGCGATGACAAGAAACAAGAAAAGGAGGAGTGTTATTATATATTTAATACCTCG
>JBLNAY010000095.1:0-7618 GCA_050259715.1 Candidatus Dadabacteria bacterium | reverse complement strand
AACAACCCATCATAATATGGATCGAAGTAACCATCTTCATAAGGCTCCAGTTTCGCATTCCATAAAGCATTCACAAAGTCTAAGCTATTCTTGTCATTACCTATGAGAGCCGTTGATGCTGCAGTGGCAACCAGGCCAATGGAATGCCTAAATTTCCTAAAACCGCCCGCCTGTAAAATATACACAGGTCGAGTTCCATCCACATTAAACTGGTCTTCAAAAGTATCCACCCCTTTTGATCTAAGGAAACCCTGTAAACGTTGGGCATACTCCTGCTGCCATGCCTTGTCTTTTCTAAACCAGTTATAATCCATTGAAATGTTCATAGGAACTCTCCAGGAGTCATAACGGAAAGCTACAGGCATCCACCGTGTGTTATGAGCTTCGCCGCTGAACTCGGAATAATCAGGATTCAGACCTGTTACCGGGTGACAAGCACGGTGTAAATAAGCACGCGAAGTATCCGCACAATCCCTATAGAATTGTTCGTGTCCGTCTTTGGCGTATAAAGCCCAAACTTCAAGGAAGGCAGGCAAATGATAGGAAGGGTCCGTCCAGTTATAACCATCTCCTTCCGGAACAAAGCTTATTTGCTTGTGTTCTGTGTTTATGAGGTTGCGAATATTTCCTGTGCCATCTTTCTTCCACATTTCGTCCAGGATTCTCCTTGCCTCCTGGTAATAATTGATGCCGGTGTTATTTCCCCAGCGGTTGCCTGCAAATAGAAGGCTGGTTACAAAATACAGTTCGCCATCAGAAGCAGAACCTTCTGAATTGCGCTTCATAGTTGCAGGATTGATACTCCATGCAAAATAAGCTGCTCTTGGACCCTCCTGGTGTTGAAGGTATTTCTTCGACCATCTCCATATCCGGTCAAATACCTCCTTCTTATTCAACTGCACTGCAATCATCATCCCGTAGGAAAGGCCTTCTGTTCGTGCATCATGATTCTTCACGTCAGAAACATAACCCATGGAATCACCTACTTCGAAATAAACTTTATGCGGTCCTTCAAAAACATCATGATAAGCTTTTGCAACCTTCTGATCAATATCTGCCTGGCTGTATCCTGCTTCACGAAATACATTGCGGTAAGTTCCTGAATAAAATGCTGCCTGCTTTTCCTTGCCCGCTTTTTTCTTTGACTGGGGAAAACTACTGTGATAACAGAGAACAAGAAGTAAAATCAATCCAATCCTAAAAGCGTTCATAGTGTTCTGAGATTTACATTACGTTCGGTTTCGTCCAATTATTTTTCTTCATCCAAAGCAGCAATGGTTCTATCCAATCCCCTTGCCTGAAAATAAAGCCATGTCCACCCTTTGGATAAATGTGCATTTCAACATCAACACGATGATGTCTTAGATTTTCGAAATACAATATGCTATTGTCAACATCAACAACCCTGTCATCGGCTGCATGGGTGATATAGGCCGGAGGTGTTGTACTCGTCACTTGCAGTTCATTTGAATATTCATCCACCAAATTTTTTAATGGTTGCTTACCAAGTAAGTTTCTGCGCGAGTCCTGGTGCGTTAGGCTATCCTGCATGCTGATTACAGGGTATACCAAAACCTGGAAATCCGGTCGTAGATTGGTGTTAGCAGTATTTTCTATTAACGGCTTTTGAAAGTGCGTTGCCAGTGTTGAAGCAAGGTGCCCACCTGCGGAAAAACCTACAATACCCACCTTATTTGGATCAATTGCCCATTTGTTTGTATTTTCACGAACCACCTTCATGGCTTGTTGTGCATCCTGTATGGGGCCGATAGATTTATTCAACATGGTGGAATCGTCCGGCAACCTGTATTTCAGTACAAAGGCAGCAATTCCATTCCTGGCAAATTGCTTTGCTGTTGAAATTCCCTCACCCTGGTACACAATCACCCCATATGCACCGCCTGCACAGATAATAACAGCAGTTCCTGTTGCCTTATCTTTTTCGGGCAGGTAAATCTCCAGTGTTGGCCTCGTAACAGCACGATACATTCCTGAAGTGAAGCTTTCTGTTTTACTGCTTTGTTTGGTATTCGGAATGGAACCCGGGTACAGGTCTACTATTTCCTGTGCCCTGGTAGTAAACGAAAAGAGCAAGCAAATCACTAAATATGATTTGCTTGCTTTGGTTTTTACAATTCTCTTATTCAATAGTCTCACACAATTCTTTTATATAAAACCAGGATATTTCCTGGTGTCTTAATCATTAAACAACATAGGAGCCATCACATATAAGCTACGGCGCCAGGTCTGGAACTCGTGACGGGTATTTTGAGAAACATAGGAAACAGCATTAAAACCTGCTGATTTCAAAGCTTCAGCAGCCTTGGTTACACCATCTGCATTTTCAAAACTTCCGCAACTCATAAAAATGAGTTTAACCTTTGACTTGTCAGTGATTTCTTCCGGCTTATAAGTACCACCGCTAAGAAGTCCGTAATAAGAAAAGACATCAGGACGTGCCAGGGTTATGGTATGTGTTTCAAAACCACCCATGGAAAGACCTGCCATCGCACGTTTAGACGGGTTGGCAATGGTTCGGAACTTAGAATCGATATAAGGAATCAATTCATCCAGAAGAACGGTTTGAAACGGCTTAATATCAAAACTCCTGAGACCACCACCCCCACCGGGCCTGATATCATTTGTCATTCCATAAGTCATAACAATGATGAAGGGCTTGATCTTGCCTTCGGCAATCAGGTTGTCCATGATAAGGTTAGCATGCCCCTGGTTGCTCCATGCTGTTTCATCTTCACCCCAACCATGTTGCAGATAGAGGACGGGGTACTTTTTAGATTTTTCATTCTCATAACCCGGAGGTGTATATACAAAAGCACGACGGGAGGTATTTGTACTCTTTGAAGGGAAAAGCACCTGCTGAACATGACCATGCGGCACATCCTTTAGTGCATAGAAGTCCTGGTCGTGGGCAGGGATTTCAATGCCACTTTCCCAACGGGTAGAACCGTAAAAGTTTAAGGTACCAGGGTCATTAAATATTCCTCCATCTACGTTAACACGATAATAGTGAAAACCTTCTTCCATAGGACCTGCAGTAGTACCCATCCAAACGCTATCCGTCACTTTCGTAAGCGGAGTTCCACCCCTGGTGCCACCTAGACCGAGGCTAACTACAACATTCTGGGCATGAGGCGCAACGATACGAAAACGGGCAAACCCCTGGGAATTCACCTGTGGGTATTTCTGGCCCGGCTGATTTAGTGTTGATGGTTTAAAATCTTCCAGCGGTGCAGTTGTAGTTTGGGCATAGCTGGCTGCACCGAAAAGCAGGGCAGCAAAAGCAATGACTGAAGATCTAAGGTTCATTTAGTTTTGATTTAGAGTTAAACAGAATTAGGTAGTGGTAAACCCCTAACACCTGGTTCATGATGTTAATCTATGTAAATAAGAATTGACATGCAATCGTATAATTTAGCAATCACAGCAGGCCCATTTACAAGAACCAAGTAAAAATAAAAGACTATATTTTTTTCTTATAGCTCATTTGTTTAAATGAATGAAACAAATGTTTGTTTTTCCAATAAACAACGGATTAGAAGGTGGCTTTTGTGCTCAATTGAAAGGGAAAAACAAGAGTTTTCACGCAGTATGTATGGAGTTTGCATGGAGTTTGTCCATGCAAAAGCTATGCAAACTCCATACAAACCCTATATAAACTCCTTCTTTAACTGTAATGAAATGGTATCTACAGGTAACGATTAAACCGTTTTCCTAGCTTAACTCTGAACTCCTATTACAAAGGAATCAAAGTATATATTCCGTTTTTTGTTGTTAGTAAATCATACCGGAATGTAGGTTTCAGGTCGGGGACATTGATGCTTGCTTTTGGTGAAATAACCGGGTTTGGAGTCTGTTCTACCTGGTAAAAGGGATTTTTATTCATTCCAGCGGCTTTTTTCAATTGTGCACCGGAACTGAATTTCATGGCATTAGGCACTCTTAAACGAAGGTTACCCCCGATTTTTGATTTTATAACCGCTTTTACTAATTTTCCATCTTTCCAATGCATGCCCAGGATTTCAAATCCACCCCTGGCACGCAAGCCAGTTATGCTGCCGCTTTCCGACCAGGCATCCGGGAGTGCCGGTAGCAAGTGAACGTCACCATCAGCACTTTGCATCAGCATTTCGGTTATACCGGAAGTACATCCAAAATTGCCATCGATCTGGAAAGGAGGATGGGCATCAAATAAGTTATTGTAGGTTCCTCCGCCACCTTGGTTGGTACCAACAGGAGTAAGCTGGTTTTGAATCAATTTATAGGCATGATTGCCATCAAGCATTCTTGCCCACCAGTTTACTTTCCAACCCATGCTCCAGCCGGTGGAAACATCACCACGCTGTAAAAGCGTATTCTTAGCAGCGCTGTATAACTCCGGCGTGCGGTAAGGTGACACCTGGTTAGAGGGAAATAAACCGTATAAATGTGAAATATGCCGATGATTATCCTTTGGGTTGTCAATATCATCGAGCCACTCCTGCAATTGCCCGTATTGACCAATATGCATCGGTGACAACCGGCTGCGCATTTGTTTTAAACTATCAGCAAATGCTGCGTCTATATGAAGGACTTGAGCTGCCCTGATGACATTACTAAATACATCGAAAACGATCTGGTTAGTCATAGTGGTACCTGCATCGAGAGAAGATCCCTGGTGAGCTTTAGGTGCATTTTCGGGCGACTCGTCAGGGCAGATTACCAGGTAGTGGTACTTCGGATGTTCAACCAGGAAATCAGCATAAAACAAGGCAGCCCCTTTTAATACCGGGTAAATAGATGCCAGGTACGCTTTATCACCGCTATACAGGAAATGTTCCCACAGGTGCTGACTGGACCACCCACCTCCATTATTCCAGGCTCCCCAGAAAGCGCCATCAACAGCGCCCGTACTGCGCCAGATATCAGTATTATGATGTGCCATCCATCCCCTGGCACCATACATTGTTTTTGCAGTCTCTTTACCTGCTTCCGATAATTCCTTTACCATCTGCAGGAAGGGTTCATGCAATTCAGCAAGGTTGGTTTTCTCCGCAGGCCAATAATTCATCTCCGCGTTGATGTTTATAGTGTACTTACTATCCCACGGCGGAAAAAGCTTGTTATTCCAAATGCCCTGTAAATTGGCCGGCTGCCCGCCTGGTTGTGAAGAGGAAATTAATAAGTAACGTCCATACTGGTAATAAAGCGTGACCAACTGCGGGTCATTTGTAGAATTAAAACTCTTCAGGCGTTCATCTGTCGGATGATTAGCTGCAGGTGTGATACCCAGGTCCAGGTTCACCCTTTTAAAGTAGTGCTGGTAGGCAGCAATGTGCGACTTAATCATAGCACTATAGGTCAGAGGCCATGCCTTATCCAAATAGGCCAGTGCTCTTTTATTTTCATCCCCTGAGATATCCTTATAACTATTGAAGTTTGTCGCAATAGAAATATACAGCGTTGCCGCATTTGCATTTTTCACCACGATAGAAGTATCAGAAGTCGATAAGGTTCCTCCTTCAGGTTTGATACGCACAATGCCTTTGAACTTTACCATGCCCGGAACACTTTCATGATCTATAGTAGTACCGCTAATCGTTAATTCATTTTCGGGCGTTGTCTTTTTTATTGCTTTAGGCTGCGGGGTAGAGAAGAAAGCGTTAAACGAAATCTGCCCCGGTTTGTTTGCTGTCAGCCTGATTACTATGACCCTGCCAGGAAAAGACGCAAAAGCTTCCCGGGTGAAACTAACATCTCCTACGGAATAGGTGGTTTTTGCAACTGCTTTTTCGATGTCCAGTTCCCTGTAGTAATTGGAATATTTATCCTGCCCATCAAACACCAGGTGCAAGTCCCCTAAAGGTTCAAACATTTGCCCGTGCGACTTTTTACTGATGATCACTTTATTCGCCAGTGTTTCTGCCTGTTTTTGACGTCCACTAAATATTAAAGATCTTATACTGCCAAGTGAATCAAGTGCTGCGGGATTGTCGTTCCTGTTTGGACTTCCACTCCACAGCGTGTGTTCATTTAACTGGATGATATCATTAGCCACATTGCCATATACCATTGCTCCCTGCCTGCCATTTCCAATGGGTAAGGCATTCTCCCAGGTATTCCCTGAGGGTTGTAAATACCAAAGTTTTAATGCGCTATTATTTTGAGAATAACCATTAATGGCAATTAAAAGGAAGAAAACAGTGAAAAATCGTTTCATACAGATAACTGATTTATACTTCAATATCGTTCGATCTCGTTTCAACTTATTTATAACTTACAACCGGACAGCCATCTTTTTTCCTGTATAGGACACAACTTTACCTATATTCTCTCCTATTCCCTTTCCTTTACTTACTAATACCAAATTGAATATCCTGCTATTGAGCATACCGGGAAAACTACCTTTCCTGTCATCAATTGTTAGTATCTTCTTTTCGTCATCCCAGTTGAATGTTATTGTAGAATTCACTCCTTTCTCATAGTTGTAGTTGTCATCCTCATCTTCATACAACGCGAACGATCCACTAGCACCGGCATATACACGTATCTCCAGGTTATCCCATTTCTTTTCGGATGCGTATTGAACTTTAGGTCCTAACGGAATGATAGAGCCGCCCTTTACAAAAACAGGTATCCTGTTTAGTGGAGCTCCGGTAGTGATAACCTGTCCGCCATCATAATGATTGCCATTCCAGAAGTCATACCAGGAGTGGTCTTTGGGTAAATAAACGGGCCATTCTGTTACATTAGGCGCCGTGACAGGAGCAACGAGAAACGCTTTGCCATACATATATTCAAAACGCTGCTTTATGGCATTGGAGTCCTGTGCGAAATCCATAACGAGTGGTCGCATTATGGTAGATCCTTTACTGCAAACTGACCATGCATCCGAATAAATATAAGGCATTAGCTTGTAGCGGAGATCCAGCATCATGCGCATGTTCGTTTCAACACTATCTCCATACTTCCAGGGTTCTGTTTCGGACTGGTAGCCATGGACCCTGAATATAGGGTTGAATGTTCCCCACTGGAACCAACGGGTTAAAATCTCATGGTACTTTGGATCCGTGTATTGAGAAGAACCCGGTCGGAAGAATCCTCCAATATCAGTTGTCCAGTAGGGCATACCGGTTAATGAGTAATTTAACCCGGCAACTATTTGTCTTCTGAAGGCATCCCAGCTGCTGCCGATATCTCCAGACCAATTTATAGTTCCATATCGTTGTTGCCCTGCAAAAGCTGAACGCGTGAGAATAGTGACTCTTTTTTGTGGATCGGTCCCACGCTGCCCTTCATAAATAGCTTTACTGACAAATAGCGGGTAGGTAAGACGGTAAAAATCACCCGGTCCAAAATAGGTTTGTTTACCTGCGAGTGCATCATTTTCAGGTTCTGTAGCATCCATCCACCAGGAGTCAACACCTTTACTGAAAAGATTTGTGTTTAATGCTTCCCAGTGTGTTATTGCAGTTTCGGGATTATAGATATCGATCCAAGGACTGTTGGATAAGTATAGATTCTTCTCGATGTAAGGTTTAGCAACTTCAGACTTCTTATCCAGGTTCTCCCAAACAGAAATAGAAAAATGGGCATTCAGATTATGCAGTTTGTTGATAAA
>JBLNAY010000094.1:0-12512 GCA_050259715.1 Candidatus Dadabacteria bacterium | reverse complement strand
GAGTTGATCGCTCAGCCCAGTCCTCATGCAGTGCTGGATTTCAAAAGATTTTCTGCTGAAGAAGCAAATGATTTTCTTGCATTTCAATATAACATCCTGCGCAAGTATATTTCTCCTAACCAGTTTATCACTACGAACCTGATGCCTGAGCATGTGGATGTAGATCCAACTACGATTAACAGTTTGGATTTCCTTACTTATACCAAATATCTTGTAGCAGGGTATGATAAGGGGATTGGCCCTCAAGGGTTCCGTATGGGATCACCAACAAGTATAGCCTTTGCCAATGATTTGTTTCGTTCTTTTAACGGTGTCACCGGTGTGATGGAATTACAACCCGGACAGGTTAACTGGGGTAAGTTCAATCCGCAGCCACTACCAGGTGTAGTAAGAATGTGGATATGGCACGCCTTTGCAGGAGGAAATAAGTTCGTCTGCAACTACCGCTTTAAACAGCCACTTACAGGTGGGGAACAATATCATTACGGAATTATAAGTACAGATGGTGTTACACCAAGTACCAGCGGGATTGAATACATAAAGGTGATTAAAGAGATTAAAGATTTACGCAAGGAGTATAATGCCAATGCAACGGCTCCTTCGTCTTACTTAAGACGACAAGCAGCAGTACTATACAATCCTGATAATCGCTGGGAAATGGATAATCAACCTCAAACAAACCAGTGGAATTTTATGGAGCACCTGAAGCGTTATTATGGAGCACTCAAGCAGTTGGGAGCACCGGTAGATGTCATTACGGAGCAGAAAGATTTTTCTAAATACCCGGTGCTTATTGCACCAGCATATGAACTAGTAGATTCCAGGTTAATTGATCGCTGGAAAACGTATGTTCAAAATGGGGGTCATCTCATATTGACAACACGCACAGGTCAGAAAGACAGGAATGGAAAGTTGTGGGAGATGAAGTGGGCAGAACCCATTTATGATCTGATTGGTGCACGAGTTTCCTTCTATGACCTCTTGCCTGATTCTGTACAGGGTACAATTAAATCAGGTGCGCATGTGTACAGGTGGAATAACTGGGCAGATGTACTGGAGCCATTTATTGGCACAGAGATTTGGGGCAGTTATATGAATCAATTCTACTCGGGAAAAGCGGCTGTAATACACAGGAAGGCAGGTAAGGGCAGTGTCACTTATGTCGGACCTGATACGGATGATGGAGCACTTGAAAAAGCGATTGTGGAAAGGGTATACCATGAAGCTGGAATAGTTACCGAGAACTTGCCTGAAGGAGTAATACTTGACTGGAGAGATGGATTCTGGGTTGGAGTTAATTATTCGGGGCAATCATTCAATGTGCCGCTGAAGCCATCTTCCCATGTACTGATCGGGAATAAAATTCTGAAGCCTGCAGATGTAATTGTATGGAAGGATTGATAATAATTATTCTGCAAATTGGTAAGGTGAAATAAATAGCTTTAAATCTTCATTTCAATACAAACTTTCTTCATTTAACGACTATATGAAAATGAAAAACTGCTTATCGTCCTGCTTTTGTATCATCGTATTCCTCGTAATTACATTTACTTCTTCTGCCCAGATCGGAAAACGTTTCCCATCTGAAAAGAAGATAGTGAAAGACCCGGTTACCGGGACGATGCTGACTTTCCTAACCAGTAGTCCTCCTGGAGATTCAAAGATCTACCAGACACATAATCAATGGACATCTGATGGCGAGTGGCTGATCTTTCGTTCAGGAAGAGTACCCGGTGAAGCAATGGCTGTCAATGAAATGACGGGAGACCTCGTACAAGTTACAGAAGGTGGTTATATGGGAATGCTCAGTGTTGCACGTAAATCCATGAAGCTCTATTTCATGCGTGTACCAGGCATGAATAGAATGCAGCGATCAAACAGGGATACAACACGTCGTTTCCAGCCTGATACTTCTATGAGGCGTATGTTTGAAAACAGGCCCGTGCAGATTATCCAAGTTGACCTTGCAAAAGTATTTGAAGATAGTAAAGCAGGAAAGATGAAATCTGCTTCTTATTACCAACGTGTTTGCGGCACCACACCGGCTGAAATAGGTGCAGGAGGCGACATGGCTTTGGACGGTGCTGAAGATCGTGTATACTTTAGAGTAGGTAAGGAGGAAGCAGGGAAGCATTTAGCTGCAAAGATCGAAGGCAATTTTGGACCCAGGAATATGGGTGCAGGTCCTTCCGGTATTGCAAGCATGGACCTGAAAACAGGAGAAATCAAATATGTTGTTTCAGTTGGTTTCCAGATAGGGCATATACAAACGAATCCATGGGTGCCGGGAGAAATTGTTTTCTGCTGGGAAACAGGAGGGAAATCTCCACAGCGCACATGGACAGTAATGGCTGATGGTAGCGGCTTACGTCCGTTGTATCCCGAATCAGAATATGAATGGGTGACCCACGAAGCAGTTATAAGTAAAGATGAAGTAGCCCTCGCGATTATGGGACATCGTAAGATACCGGGTACAAATGCACAAGCTGAACCTGGAACTTCAGTTACCGGAGCTAATCCCGGACAGGAAGCAGCATGGGGACCATCCGGAACAAGAGAAAAACCCACCGGATTGGCAATTGTAAATCTGAGGACAAGAGAAATGACCATTGCAGGACAAACGCCTTCTGGCAGCGGTCTTTGGCACGTGAGTGGTTCTCCCGATGGCAGGTGGGCAGTAGGAGATGATTTTTCACGCAGCATATACCTGATAGATCGCCATTCACATGAAATGATCCTCTTGTCCACCGGCCATAAACCAACAGCTGCTGATCATCCGCATCCGACTATGAGTCCTGACGGAACTAAGATCGAAATCCAGTCTGCAATGCTATCAGCTGATGGAAGATCAATGAATATCTGCATCATCCCGGTGCCAGAGGAATGGCTTAAGCGGAAATACTGACCAGCAGTTTTATCTGACTATAGTAATTCCTTTCGGAGCCCTGATAACACTGGTAACTTTTCCGTCTGCTCCTTTAGTATGTTTGACATAAACTGCTCCCATTGGCGTAGGGAAGGTTCCTTCTGCCCAATTCAAGTCTGCAAGATGTGGTTCAACTTTAATCTTCCTGCTCCCGGGCTCCAGCACTTTAATGCCTAATACATTTTCGGATAACCATGGAGTTGGTCCCGATGACCATCCATGGCATAAGCTTCTTCTTAAGCCAATATAACAGTAAGCACCTGTATTGCGATGGTAATCCTTTTTATCTGCCGGCACTATATTATCTATTGGAGCTGCATTTGAAGCTTCTTCCAGGTCAAAGTCTTCCCAGAATGTAGTAGCGCCCAGGTCCAGCATTCCTCCCCAGTAGTTCCGGATATTATCTAAAGCGCCTTCATAATCATCAGCTTTTGCCTGCGCCTGTAACATATAATAACCATAAAAAGTAGAAAAGTTTTTAGGACCACCCACTGCAATTATGTCTTTATCTGCTTTTACCGGATCAATTATTCCTGCCAGCGAAAGAAGTGAAGCAGCTTGCTTTAAATTGTTTGGATCAGGAACATACTGCCTCATTTTCATTGCAAGATTCAGGTAAGTCTTTGCCTTTGCATCTTCACCTAATCGCTTACAAAGTGTAGCACCTTTTTCGAAAGCTGTAATGAGCAAAGCCTGTAATCCCGCGCGAACACCTTTTCTGTTTGGAGAAGAAGGCCAGTCGAGAAAGAGCATACCCGTTCCGTCCAGCTTCTCATGACCATCTTTGTCCACATATTTGGTAAAAAGATCAAGTAAGTTAACGAGATAATTTTTCTGCTGTTTCAGGTAATCAAGCCTGCCATGGAACTGGTACCAATCGTGTTGCATAATTACCCACCACATTGAGTAAGCACTGATGCCATTCATAAATCGAGGGAGGGGTGCGTTATCCCTTACGAGATCAAGGCTTTTTGGAACAACATCATTATACCCAAAGACAGTACTGATGGTCATTATTTCAGGATGCATATCCCCAGCCCAGACCATGCGATCGCGTTTAATTCCATCCCACAAATAATCCTGCATGTTAAGGTGAACTGTATACGCACCTGTTTCCCATATTTTATTCAAACGTTCGTCATTGCATTTAAAAGAACCCACGTAAGGAATGTCACGGAAAGTTGCTATTGCCCTGATCTCTTTAACAGCAAGGAAAACATCGGGTTCCATAAGATCAATTCTTACAAACCGAAAGCCTGAATTGCCAACTTCTGTTGTTCCATAACCGGGAAGAGTAATCTCAAAATCTCGCATCGAATGATGATTGGTTGCTCCTCCTTCTTTACCTGTCGTACCATCACCTATAACATCACTGCAAGTCTCACTGACTGATTCCCCAAAGCGTACTCTTATCTTCCGTGTAACACGATTACTCTGTGAGGTAGTAATTTGTATTCCTCCATGAATTTCTTTTCCGAAGTCCAGGATAAATCCTGATGGGACATTTCCTTTATTGATAATCTTAAAAACCTTCCGATTCTCAAAAAATGGCTGGCTGGTTCCTTTCTCCAATAAGAGATCTGTATTCAGAACGAGGGAATCATTCGATTTCCAAACTATCCTTTGGGGAGCCAGGTAAACTCTTTTCAATGGGTCTGCTTCAGCTTTTGCAAGAATATTTCCAGCATAAGATGGCGGAAATTGGCCGAATGAAGGACTCATTCCAATGAATAAAAAAACTCCATATAAAATATAGCGCATTTAATTAAGCTTTATCGTTAGGATGGTATCAGCAAGTTATTGTTTGATGATGTAATTATTTAATGGGCAATCTTTCAATCTCCTTATCCCATCGATCACAGATGCTGCGTTAATAAGGGCTCCTTCCGGGCTGGTATGCGTGTGTTCATTTGGAAAGAATGCTTTCACTTGTTCAGGGCCCATCGAATCATACTTGTCAGCAGTGATGTTATTGAGATCAATAAAATAAGCCCCTGTTTCTTTCGCAATATCAGCAGCCCATTTGCCGTAATTCTCCGATGCCCTGATTACTTTACCATCTTTCCAGTCGTTCCTTGGTATCATTGAAGCAATCATCACTGTAGCACCTTTGGCCTTTGCCTCATTCACAAATTTTCGCAGGTACCATCCATATGTATGAACTAATTCCACAGTACCATTTGGCCACACCAGTTGAACAGAATCTTCACCTGTTCCCCTCAAAACACCCCTGTATCCTGCCCTTGTAGTGTCAGGCCTGCTACCTTCATTATGGCCAAACTGCATTACCAGGAAGTCACCCGGTTTAATCGCTGAAATCACCTTTTGCCATCTTCCTTCTTTCATGAATGTCCGTGTGCTTCTGCCCGCCATTGCCTGGTTACTGATGTTGATCCGGTTTGTATCAAGAAAAGAACCCAGGTGCGATCCCCAGCCCCTGTGACCTGTAGCATCATCATTTCTAACGGTAGAATCACCAATGATATACAATGTAGGTTTCTGCTGAAAATGAATAAAAGCAGTAGAAATAAGAAATACTATTCCTAAGATGACTTTTGTCTTACCTGGTTTTTTGATCTTGTTCAAAAGGTTATTCATCACATTTATGGCAGGATTGTTTAATTTAATTAAGGTAGTGTGAGCTGTTAATTCTTTCCTTCCGTCATTCCTTTCCAGTTGTCTGTTCTAAACGGTGATGCAGGTAAGCCGGACTTATTGAATAAGTTTGGCTCCGGAACATTTCTCCACGCAAAGCGTACTGCTACAGGACTTGTAACGGCATCACTCCATACTACTACACTATTTCCATCTATGATCGCATTTGCCGGGACAAATTTCTGATCACTGCCTGCAATACTAAATTCAGTCAGTTCTTTTCCATTCTTCGCCATTAATCCACCATCCACCTCATCAAACTGAATACGGATCTTATTTCCTTCCAACTTCATCGATTTATATAATGGACCCGAGCTAACGAGATTAGATTGTCCATATTGGTTTTTCAAGGCCCACAATGCCAGTCGTTCACCAACCAATTTCTTATCTCTGGGGTGAATATTTAATGAGTCCCCATTATCAGTAGTTACCACAATGCCTGTATTCGGCACTGTTCGATAAGTGATCAACTGTGCTTCCCTGATCTCGGGATTCTGGCCACGGTGTGGTGATATCTGAACAAAGTAGAATGGCAGAACAGGATTTCTAAAGTCTTCTCTCCAGTTGTTAATCATTGCAGGAAACAAGTGCCTGTACTGGTAGGCACGATCGGCATTGCTTTCGCCCTGGTACCAGATCACCCCTTTTAACGTGTAATTTGTTATAGGTGCAATCATCCCATTATACAACTTATATGGAGAAATGTTGCTGTTTGGACCAATAGGTCCACGTGGCTGAGCCCCTTTGTTTTTACTGGTATCTGCTCTCCATTTTTCCAACGCAGTTCTGTAGTCTTCCATTGCTTTGGGATAATTCTTTACATTCTCCTCATACCTGTCAAGAATGGCTTTAAGGTCCTTATCATTCGACAGCACTTCTTTTCTCGTCCACGATTCAGCTGGAGTGCCACCCCAGGTAGAATTGATGATACCGACAGGAAAACCGGTGACCTGGTGAATTTTTCTTGCGAAGAAATAGGCTACAGCAGAAAAGGTGTCAACCGTTTGTGGACTACATACTTTCCATACTCCTGTAAAGTTTTGCTGTGGAGTATCGGCTACTTTATTCGGTATATCTATTTGTCGTATCAATGGGTAATTAGCATCCGTTATCTCCTGCTCATAATTTACTACCCCAGTGTAAGAAGCATTTTTTGTTTTACCAACAAAGAACTCCATGTTTGATTGACCTGATGCGAGCCATACTTCACCCAATTCAACATCTGAAACAGTGATGGTGTTATTTGCTTTAAAGTCAATAGTATAAGGTCCCCCAGCTTTGGTTGTGTTTACGTAAGCCATCCACCTGCCATCAGCACCTGCATTTACATTGATAGTTTTTTTGTTCCAACCGGTGGTAATGGAAATCTTCTCCCCTGGTTGTGCCCATCCCCACAAACTAACCTTAGCATTTTGTTGGAGCACCATATGAACAGAAATGATCGCGGGAAGAGTGATCTGTGAATCGGCAGCAAACAAGAATAAAGAACAGAAAAGGGTGAATAACCCTTTATATACATGGTAGCTAATCTTCATTTTCTAAGAGTATTGATGTTGAAAGTTAAAGTAACCGATTTTTTATCTATCCTGAAGTGACCTGAATCAGTCGAAGTATTCTGTCCTGCTGCATCCTGAATAGAGTATATGCTGTTTAAGATCCCATTACTTTTATCTTTATTTAGTTCGCTCCTGTTAATATCTATTTATGAAATTTAAATGCTTGCTTTTCCTCCTATTTTCTCTCTTAGCTTTAGAGCCTGGCATTGATGTGAAAGCACAAGTGCCTGCACCCGGTGTTTTCAACATCCGTGATTATGGTGCCAAAGGGGACGGCAGAACGTTGGATACGAAAGCTATTAATACCGCTATTGATAATGCAGTGAAGACTGGTGGGGGGACAGTATTTTTTCCAGCCGGTACTTACCTGAGTTATTCCATTCATCTTAAAAGCAATATCTCTCTTTACTTTGACCAGGGGTGCACTTTATTGGCTGCTGATTCTGCAGCAGACGGACGTTACGATGACCCTGAGCCGAATGCCTTTGATAAATTCCAGGACTTCGGTCACAGTCATTGGCACAATAGCCTGATCTGGGGTGAGGATCTGCAAAACATTTCTATCATGGGACCAGGTTTGATTAATGGTAAGGGACTTAGTCGCAGCTTCTCACGAAGAGAAGGCTGGGAGAGAAGAGGTATTCATGCAGGTCCTTATATGTGGGATGGCGCAGGAAATAAAGCCATTGCTCTGAAGAACTGTAGGAATGTCATTTTAAAAGATTTTACCCTGATTTTTGGAGGTCACTTCGGTATCCTGGCTACAGGTGTTGATAACTTCACGATTGATAATCTGAAGATGGATACCAACAGGGACGGTATGGATATCGACTGCTGTCAGAATGTTCGTATCTCCAATTGCAGTATTAACTCGCCATACGATGACGCCATTTGCCTGAAAAGTTCATATGCGTTGGGATATGCAAGATCAACTCAAAATGTTACTATCACCAATTGCCAGGTGAGTGGTTATGACCTGGGTACTTTTTACAACGGTACTTTTCAAAGAAAAGAGTTCAACCAGGTACCTGACCAGGAAGGTCCAACAGGGCGTATTAAGTTCGGTACTGAATCCAATGGTGGTTTTAAAAATATAACCATTTCCAACTGCGTATTTGAATATTGCCGTGGACTTGCACTGGAAACAGTGGATGGCGCTTTACTGGAGGATGTTAGTGTCACCAATATCACCATGAGAGATATCGTCAATTCACCATTCTTTCTCAGGCTGGGTGCGAGGATGCGGGGACCAGCCGACATTCCCATTGGACAATTAAGAAGAGTGTTGATCAGTAATGTTATGGTGTACAATGCCGATTCACATTTTTCTTCTCTCATCACCGGCTTGCCTGGTCATAACATCGAAGATGTAAAGTTCAATAATATTCGTATCTACTATCGTCCCATTGATTCACCGGCAACCAGGATCCAGGTGGATGTTCCGGAGTATGAGAAAATGTATCCTGAACCGCAGAAGTTTGGAGTGTTACCTGCCTATGGATTTTTTATCCGGCATGCAAGAGGCATAGAATTAAACAATGTGGAAATTAGTTTTCTTGGTAAAGAAACACGTCCTGCCTTTGTGATGGATGATGTGAAAGGCATTGATCTTACCAATATCAATGCACAAAAGACGCCGGGTGCCCCCTTATTTCGTCTCAGGAATGTTGTCGATTTCTTTTTACGGCAAAATAAATTATTGCAGGAAAAGAAAATCAGCCACACTGCTCAAATGGACTTTTGATAAGCAGGTAAATTGTTTTACCGTCTTCACAATATCGGCATTATCCGACAATAGTGTTTCTATAAACTTTGCATAGGGTTTGCATGGAGTTAGTACGGAGTTAGAACGGCTTTAGTCCATGCAAAGTCCATGCATACTCCATACATAAGCCATACTAACCTTTTGGTAAATTGGATTAAATGCTGCTATTGCAACAAGCAGCAAAACAGTTTTAAATTGTAAGAGGTTCGCTACTGTTATGAGTAATAGGAATAGTTTGGTTTATGCCTTCCTTTTGTACAAATGGCGTTCTAATTGAACTCTCTCTTACAAGGATTTTACTTTCGATTACTTCTGTTTGTGGCAGACCAGGCGTAATTTTTACGATACCTTCAAAATAAATGTTAGCAGCTTTTTTGCCCAGTTCCTTACTCTTCTGGTCAACAGAGGAAAGTGCCGGCTTAATCATGTTTGTGAACGCTTCATTGGCAAATCCAAAGATGCCCAATTCAGATGGCACCTGTATGCCCCTGTTATTGGCTACCTCTAATACGCCTAAAGATTGGTGGTCGGAAACAGTTAAGATAGCATCCGGAGGTGTAGACAAATCAAGTAATTCGGAAGCAACCTGCATAGCCTTCTCTTTCGATAAGGCGTTTTCAGCGATATAATTGTAAGGAATGTTGAGGCCTGCTTCTTTTATGGCTTTAAGATAACCTTCTTTACGTTTATTGAATATCGTTAAATACGAAGGGCCACCGATGAAAGCTATCCTGGAATACCCGTGCTGTATCATGCTTTTCACCACTTTATAACTTGCTTCTTCATTATCGTTAACTACCATGAAGCTGTTCACCAACTCAAGGCAGCGATCAAACTGGATAAGGTGAATATTATGTTCGATTATTTCCTGTAGATGCGATGAATCCTGTGTTTCAGCAGAAATGGAAATTAATATGCAATCAACATTCTGCTTTATCAATGTCTCAACAGCCGATGCTTCCTGCTGAAAAGATTCATGAGACTGGCAGATGATCAGGCTATGTTTATTCTGGAAACATGCTTCCTCGATGCCGGCAATGGCATCCGAGAAAAAGCTTTGGTTAATATGAGGAACAATGACTCCGATCGTTTTGGAAGAGCCCTGTCTGAGGCTGGCAGCCTGCGTGTTATGCTTATAGTTTAATTCAGTAGCCTTCTTCTTTACCTTATTCTTTATGCTTTCACTTACAGATGGATGATTATTCAATGCCCGGGACACATATGATGCAGACATGCCAAGTTGTTCTGCAATATGATAAATGGTGATTCTTTTCCCGTTCATAATTGTTTAGCTGCCTGGATTAGCAGCATTGAATATTGAAAACAAATATAATAGCTTTCAGCCAAACTTTGAAATCGATGTACACTTCTGTTTAAATCAATAAACAATTGAAAATCAATAGTCACAACATGTGAATAAAAATCTTATGGAAATATTTGGAAATCGATTTCAAAAACTTATTTTTGAAAGGGACGTAAAGAACCATTAATCGATTTTCCAGGGTTATGTCTTGATTGCCGGGGTGGACGATAAATACTGTGATTGCTTGTTAATCATTTCAAGATCCATAATAACTCATTCGTCAGGACTGAATGATACGACAATGAAGAAATTTATTTATTACCTGTTTGCTATTCTTCCTTTTACAGGATTTTCCCAACAACCATTAAAGCTATGGTACAAACAGCCGGCGCAAAGATGGACCGAAGCTTTGCCGGTAGGAAATGGCCGTTTAGCTGCCATGGTGTTTGGGCGACCCTCTGAAGAACTGCTTCAGTTAAATGAGAGTACTTTATGGTCAGGGGGTCCTGTTTCTGATCATGTGAACCCCGATGCCTACAAATATTTTCCGCAAGTGCGGGAAGCTGTGTTTGCAGGAGATTATGCAAAGGCAGCAGCCCTGTGTAAAAAAATGCAGGGGGTCTATTCGGAAAGTTATCTGCCATTAGGCGACCTGCTCATCAAACAGGATTTAGATACGGCTAGAACATCAAATTATTATCGTGATCTTAATATAAGTGATGCGATTACCACAACCCGTTTCACTAATGATGGTGTCACCTATTCAAGACAGGTATTTTCTTCAGCTCCCGACCAGGTAATGGTAGTCCGGTTCACTTCTGACAAGCTTCACCGGTTAAACCTGCATTTAACAACTAAAAGTCCATTGAGGTATAAGCGTTCAGTCGTTAGTGGGAATGTGCTTTCATTGAATGGTAAAGCGCCTACACATGACGATCCTAGTTATACACGTTACAAAAGAGAACCGATCATTTATGATGATTCCACATCATTCTGCAAGGGAATGCGATTCGTGCTATTGACAAAAGCTATTCAGAAAGGAGGTTCACTGGTTATAGATACGAATGGGATCACCATTCGCAATGCTAATGAAGTAATCATCATAGTATCAGCAGCTACGAGCTTCAATGGTTTTGATAAATGCCCCGTTTCTCAGGGGAAGGATGAAGTGAAGATCGCCACCCGTATTCTAAATGCGGCTGCGACCAAATCATTTAACCAGTTACAGGCAGCTCATTTATCGGATTATCACCATTACTTCAACAGGGTTAAGTTGAAACTGGAAAGTAATAGGAACAATCACAACGAGGGCTTACCCACCAATGAAAGACTGGCAGCATATTCAGGAGGAGCAAGTGATCCTTCATTAGAATCTTTGTATTTCCATTTCGGTCGTTACCTGCTCATTTCCAGTTCACGCCCGGGAGGAACGGCTGCTAACCTGCAGGGTATCTGGAACAATAGCGTCCGGCCTCCATGGAGTTCTAACTACACCACTAATATCAATCTGCAGATGAATTACTGGCCTGCGGAAGTGACTAACCTGTCGGAGCTTCACCAGCCCCTTTTCAATTTGATGGAGGGAATGGCTGTTACAGGTGCAAAGACAGCAAAAGAATTCTACAACCTGGATGGTTGGGTACTTCATCACAACAGCGACATATGGGCGTTGACGAACCCTGTGGGAGATTTGGGAAACGGAGATCCTAAGTGGGCGAATTGGTCTATGGGAGCTGACTGGTTGAGTCGCCACTTATGGGATCATTACCTGTTTACAGGCGATAAGAAATTCCTGCGCGATACAGCGTATCCACTCATGAAAGGGGCTGTTGTATTTACCTTAGGATACCTGGTGAAAGACAAAGACGGTTATTGGGTAACTGCTCCATCGGGCTCACCGGAAAATTCTTTTATTGACCAAAATGGTAAACAGGGATCGATTGCAGCCGCAAGCACAATGGATATGTCGATCATTCGTGATCTGTTTTCTCATTTCATAGCGGCATCAAATCAATTGGGTATTGATAAATCCTTCAGGGATTCAGTACTTGCAAAGCAAAAAGATCTGTATCCTTTTCATATTGGTAAGAGAGGAAATATTGTTGAATGGTATAAAGACTGGGACGATGTTGAAGTGCATCACCGTCATGTGTCGCACCTGTATGGATTGTATCCCGGTGAACAGATATCACCTGTGACTACCCCGGAGCTCGCAGCCGCTGCTAAGAAGACTTTGGAAATAAGGGGTGATGAAGGTACCGGGTGGAGCAAGGCATGGAAGATCAACTTCTGGGCAAGACTACTCGA
>JBLNAY010000093.1:0-10102 GCA_050259715.1 Candidatus Dadabacteria bacterium | reverse complement strand
AATTATTATAACGCTTACCCGGTGATTGATACCATGTGGTAAACTGGTAATTATTATGGTTGGTACGCTGGTTCCTGAATATCCCCGGTGCATTAATCAACCGGTATTGAAAAGAGATATTAAAGGAAGGACGCACATTCTGCGTATGCAAAATCTGGATCATTTGCTCTGCCCTGCTGGCGAGCATGTACCCTAATTCAGTATAAGGGCGTGTAGTATTATAGAACCGGGCTTTGTCTAACCTCCATTTATAAACATCCATTTCATGAAATCCCGCATCCCAGCCTTCTTTTAATATGGGGGAGAACAAGTAGGAATGGGCAGGAGTGCCGGTATTTCCGAGGTTCACATAAGTGGAAGGAACAGGGAAACGGCTTGTAAAATCATTTATGGATGAATCAAGAGTATATCCCCTTATGCTGTCCAAAACATAATACTTAATACTAATACTATCTTCCAGCCGGTGTTTTAGACTATCAGATCCTCCTGACTGCCCTCCTATTCTACCGCCTATATTAGGGATATTTGGTACCCCGCGGGGCATGCGTATAGAAGGCACCTGTGCACTCAGGGCTCCACACACTAAAATAGCAGTAACAAAAAAGAAGATCTTATACACCTTGGTTATAATCAAACAGCAGCATTTTAACTCATTGACACAATCAACTCACGAAATATAGCAGCAAAAGATGGTTCGGCATTGCGGGCAGCTTCCAGCACTTCCTCGTGAGTAATTATATTATCTTCTTCCCTTATTCCGAGGTCCGTAATCACACTCATCGCAAAAACATCCATTCCCGCATGACGTGCCGCTATTACTTCCTGCACCGTACTCATTCCGACAGCACTTCCTCCCATAATCTCAATTAATTTATATTCGGCACGTGTTTCAAACGTAGGTCCTGTAACAGCAATATATACTCCCTCCCGGACCGTAATGCCTTTCTCTTCAGCAATCCTCTTAGCCCTTGCAATGAGCTCCTTGTTATAAGGTTCACTCATGTCAGGAAAACGGGTGCCGAGACGGTCGTCATTTTTTCCAATCAATGGATTAGTGATCATAAAAGAAATATGATCAGTAATGATCATCAGGTCTCCCACTTTGTAATTTCTATCAACTGCACCTGCAGCATTTGACAGCATTACTGTTTGCACACCTAAATACTTCATTACTCTTATTGGGAATATAATCTCCTCGGGTGAATAGCCTTCATAATAATGAAAGCGCCCCGCCATAGCAATAATTGGTTGACCGGATATATTTCCCAATATCAACTTGCCCTGGTGACCCTTAACTGTAGATACCGGAAAATATGGTATCTCCTTATAGTCAATTTCATGCTCAATCTTTATCTCTTTTACGAAATCTCCCAGCCCGCTTCCGAGAACAACAGCCACTTTTGCATGAAAATTATATTTTAGCAGGTGCCGGCCTGCTGCCTGCAATTTTTCGTATGTATCCATCGCGGCAAAGATAGAGGGCTGAAGTTAATATGGGTACCTGTAAAAACTGCAATCCTTCTCATCACAGATAAGATTCTTTAAAACAGGGTCCTTCAACACATCAATGTAATCCATCCAATTATGATCTATCTTAATTTTTCTATATACCAGCCTGATGCCATGACTATAATCTACATACCAGTTGACGTGCCCTGAATAAAGTGGCTGTATGGGCTTACCATTCAATTGGTGCCAGCCGTAAATGGCAACTCGATTTGGCCGGGGATCCATTGTTACCTTGCTGGTTATAACCACATCTTTTAGTATACCTGCAATCAAGCCTTTACGTCCTTTTCTCTGTCCTTCAATAATAAGGTGATGATGATACATTGTAGGCGTGCTGTCCCTCAAAGCATACATCGGTACCGGTTCTAATTTCACCTTAGCTGCTTTGTATATATCGTTAACCATTTTCCGTGTAGGTAAAAAACAATTTAAACTATCAGCTATAACCTGCGCTGCCATTGGAGTAATATTCACCCTTGCCCAATCTTTGCCGGTGCCAAGGGATAAATAATCAGGAGCCACATAGAATTTTGCTTTATGAATTTTGCGGGAGACCGAATCTCTTATTCTGACCTTTGCAGGAACAAAATGCTTGAGGAAACCGGGAAGATCCCCATGAAGTACTTCAGCTACAACGGCTGAATCTCTTTGCTTCCAGTTAAATGCTGCTGCAGATTTGTAAAAAGTAGTGCCGGTAACGTGAGACGCTCTCTTTGGTACCTGTATTATTTTCCTGGGTGCACATGAGTTGAAAAAAAACATAGCAAGTACCAGCATACATATAACTCTCATGGAAGCAGGTTTATAGTGGAAAAATAAATCAATGACCTTAATATCCGGTTATCTGAAAACCCATTAATGTACAGACTTCTCTAAAGCAGCCCATTAAGTTTTAACGAATAATTCATTAAGCCTTAGGCAAATTGAAGCAAGCATCTAACATTTATGCCTAATTTCCTTTCGTGAAAAGAATCATCCTCGCCCTCTTCTTTGGAGTGCTTTGCTTTCTTCAAGGTTCATCACAGGATCTCACGGGCTTTTGGAAAGGAACGCTGACAATGGTAGGTGGTTGCTTCCCTGTTAACTATATAGAACTCCAATTGACCGTTAGCGGCAAATCAGTAAGGGGTGACTCCTATCACTATCTGGATTCTGATAACTTTATTAAAAAAAGATGCACCGGTAGTTACGATCCTGATAACAAGAAAATTGTAGTGCAGGAAGAATCCGTTACAGACTTTAAAATCCCAAACGCCTGTGTCATTTGCATTAAAAAATACGAATTCACATATTCAAAGTCTGGTAACGAAGAAACACTACAGGGAGGATGGACTGGTAATATACAGGGTACTACCACTGTTTGCCAACCAGGCACAATTACCTTATCCCGGATAAAAGAATCCTTCTTTAAAGAACCGGATGTGCGTATAATCAAAGTAGACACCGGGAAGCTCAAACTTGATTTTTACGATAATGGTATAATTGATGGCGATTCCATTACCGTTTTGGTAAATAAACAGGTGGTTCTTACACACCAGTTGCTCGCATTAAAGCCTCTTACCATGGAGGTCAATATAGACCCGGCTAACCCAATGCAGGAAGTGGAAATGGTAGCTGAAAACCTGGGAACTATACCTCCGAATACAGCCTTACTCATTATCAGTGCCGGTGATAAACGGTATAAACTCTTTCTGAAATCAACAGAAGAAAAAAGTGCCAAGGTGCGTTTTGTTTACGATGGTAAGCCCCCCGAGTAGCTAATAAATCCTTTCTTTTGCTTTAATGCGAAGAATTGGACTGATATCCGACACTCATAATTACCTGGACGAAGCTGTTTTCAAACATTTTTCTGAATGCGATGAAATCTGGCATGCCGGTGATTTCGGCAGCATACAGGTTGCAGATGCGTTAAGCTCCTTCCGCCCATTAAAAGGTGTTTACGGTAATATTGACGGATATGACATTAGAAGCAAATACCCTGAAAAGCAGGAATGGCTTTGTGAGAAAGTAAAAGTGTTTATGATCCATATCGGCGGCTATCCAAATAAGTATGCCCCCGGGGTAAAAGATCGACTGCTAAGTTCAGGTGCCCGCCTGTTCATTTGTGGGCATTCCCATATTCTTAAGATTATCTACGATGATAAAATAAACTGTTTGCATATCAACCCCGGGGCTGCCGGTAACCAGGGATGGCATAAGGTAAGAACCCTTGTCAGGTTTACTATAGATGGAGACCAGGTGAAAAACTGTGATGTTATCGAACTGGGTGGCCGCTCTTTAAAATAAAATCCTTTTAATTAGTACCAATGAGTACCAACTGCTGCACCTATTTGACGGAATGGCCATGGTATGGAAACGAGGATAATGATAAGAGCAATGAGGTAAAAGATCATTGTGCGGTTATGCTTTGACCTGTCACTCATTTGTTTTCTGCTCTGGGCTTTACCTATGTGTATCAATATAATAGCGATCAGCATACCCGCTGTATGTTCCACAACAAAAAACCGTGCAGTCGCATCTTTCATTACGGCGGAAAAGTTTCCCATCCGCTCAATCGTGTGGTATCCCTTATCGCCTACATACCAAAGGTAGATCCCTATGAGTAGCATCACGTCAGCGAAAATCGTAAGCAACAGCCCCAGTCGTGAATCTGTTCTCAAAAATGGACGCCTGCCGGCTATAAGACTGTTCAAAATGGCAAATACAAGAAGAAGTAATACAATCCAACGGATTACACTATGCGCATGCAACATGACGCTGTATAGACTTGGGTTCATGCACGATTGGTTTTGATTCAGTCAAAACTACAACCAAAACTTTAAAAGTTTCATTTTCCAATGAATAGAGATATAGAACTAATTATTTCTACCGTTTAAGAATATCCTATTTTCCTCAAAAGGTACTTCTTTGTACTTGATTCCCTTAAAAACGACCAGGTGTTGTATTCATTTTCGATTAAAGAGCCATGCATTTTCTATAGATGTTCCATTGGTTTAGGTAAGGGTTACCATAGGGTTTGTATGGAGTTTGAACGGCTTTACAACGGCTTTACCCCATGCTAAAGCCGTTCAAACCCCCTACATACCTGCATCATGATCCATATAAGAACGATAGCAACAGGGATGACAACCGTTCGCTTACAGGTAAACTGAAGTGTATACCTAATGTTGCGATCCGATTTGTATCTTCGCCACTCTGGCATATTGTGTCGGGATGATATCATATTACATATACATAAAACAAAAAAGTTACTTTAATGGACCTCAACATAATTACTCTCATTATCGCTGTTGTTGCACTACTGGTGGGCATCATAGCGGGCAAATTCATATTTGCAAAGGACACGAAGAAGCGCGTAGATGAAGCTGAATTACATGCACAAAGCCTGATAAAAGAAGCGGAATTAAGGGCTGAAACCATAAGGAAAGAAAAAGAGATCGCTGCTAAAGAACGTTTCGTTCAATTAAAGGCTGAACATGACAGGGAAGTGCTGGAACGTAACCGCAAGTTGGGTGACGCTGAAAACAGGATCAAACAAAAAGAACTTTCCCTAAACCAAAAAACAGAAAACCTGGAGCGCCAGGTAAAGGAAAACAATGCAATTAAGGAAAACCTGAACCGGCAGATAGAGTTGGTGAATAATAAACAGGCAGAACTCGAAAAGCACCAGGAAGAACATACCAGGCGATTAGAAAAGATTTCAGGTTTAACGGCCGAAGAGGCAAAAGCTCAATTGGTGGAAAGCCTCAGGCAGGAAGCTCATTCCAAAGCTATTGGACTCCAACAGGAAATCATAGACGAGGCTAAGCAAAAAGCTAATAAAGAAGCAAGAAAGATCCTCATCCAGACAATCCAAAGGACCGCCGCAGAACAGGCTATTGAAAATGCGATTACCGTATTTAACCTCGAAAGTGACGAGATCAAAGGACAGATTATAGGAAGGGAAGGTCGTAATATCAGGGCTATCGAAGCCGCAACAGGTGTTGACCTGATAGTGGATGATACACCAGAAGCGATTATTCTCTCCTGCTTTGACCCGTTAAGGCGTGAAATTGCGCGTCTCAGCTTACAACGCCTTGTAGCTGATGGACGTATTCACCCTGCCAGGATCGAAGAAGTGGTGGATAAAACCCGTCGCCAGCTGGAAGAGCAAATAGTCGAAATTGGTGAAAGAACAGTAATCGAATTGGGTATCCACGGATTGCATAAAGAACTGGTTAGGCTTGTGGGTAAGATGCGCTTCCGTTCTTCTTACGGACAAAACTTATTAATGCATAGCCGTGAAGTGGCCAACCTGTGTGGTGTAATGGCGGCTGAACTGGGATTGAACCCCAAGCTGGCTAAGCGTGCCGGCTTATTGCACGACATTGGCAAGGTGCCTGATGAAGAAACCGAATTAAGCCATGCCCTTTTAGGTGCCAAGCTTGCTGAAAAATATGGCGAGAATCCAGCCATTGTAAATGCGATTGGTGCCCACCACGATGAGATGGAGATGCAATATGTGATCTCACCGATAGTACAGGCTTGCGACTCTATCAGCGGAGCCAGGCCGGGTGCACGCCGTGAGATCATGCAGCAATACCTGCAGCGGATTAAGGAACTCGAGAATCTTGCCCAGGCCTATAATGGTGTTGAAAAGGCATATGCGATCCAGGCAGGCCGTGAACTGCGGGTGATCGTTGAAGCGGATAAAGTAACAGATGGTGAGAGCGAAAGGCTGTCCTTCGACATTGCCCAGAAGATCCAGACGGAGATGACCTATCCCGGGCAAATTAAGGTTACCGTCATTCGTGAAAAGAGAGCCGTTAATGTGGCGAGGTAAGATTTTAACAGCTACTAAGGACTATTTAACTGTAAAAGCCTGATTAAGCTGCAATAATTAGAATTTCTTTATTACTTTTGCCCCCCTAAATTTTACGTTATGAACGCTGCTGTTGCCTTTGTACATGAACAACTTACCGGGAAGAAGGAATTTCCGAAATTTAAAGCCGGTGATAACATTACGGTGAACTATAAGATCATTGAAGGAAACAAAGAAAGAATACAGTCTTTCAGGGGTGATGTTATTAAAAGACAAGGTGATGGTGCTACTGCAACATTTACTGTTAGAAAGATCTCCGACGGTATTGGTGTAGAAAGGGTGTTCCCCATCTTCTCCCCTAATATTGATTCTATTGTATTGAATAAGACAGGTCGCGTGCGCCGTGCAAAACTGTTCTACCAGCGTAGCCGTAGCGGTAAGAGTGCGAGGATCCAGGAGAAGAAAAGGGCTGTGGCAGAAACTGCATAGAACTTCTTAAAATATGCTTAAAGCGCCTCGCGAGGGCGCTTTTTTATTTATAATTTCTTGTTATTGAATACTGTACTACGGCAATTTTGATACATTTGTTTATATAAACAATCTAAAAACAACTATATGGGTCTCGGCGCAAATGAAATAATAGTTATACTGATCATAGTATTACTTCTGTTTGGTGGAAAGAAAATTCCTGAATTGATGCGCGGACTGGGCCGTGGTGTAAGAGAATTCAACGACGCTAAGAACAGCGTTCGCAGAGAAATTGAAGAAGGTATAGTAGAAAAAGAACAACCCACAAGTTCTTCTTCATCTACAAGCGCACACTCTTAATAACCCTTAGCTTTCGAATACTAAGGTTTGTTTCAGTTCACCTCCATTTCCGAATACCATACGCAGCTTAAAGCTGGCAGAACTACTTGCGTAGAGGCTGTTCAGTATTATATTTCCAGGATTGAAGAAAACAGGCATCTCAATGCCTTTGTTGAGGTATATGCTGAAGAAGCTCTCAGCAAAGCCGCCGCTTTAGACCAGCAGGCCGTATCAGGCAAGCTGTATGGAGTAATTATCGGCATTAAAAATAATATTTGTTATAAAGGCCATCACAGTGCTGCCTCTTCGGGCATACTGGATGGCTTTTCTTCTGTTTATTCCGCTACGGCCGTTGACCGGCTGCTGGAGGAAGGCGCTATCATAATTGGAAGTCAGAATTGTGATGAGTTTGGTATGGGTTCCACCAATGAGAACTCTTTTTATGGTAGCGTTCTTAATCCGAGCAATATAGAGTATGTGCCAGGTGGTTCGTCCGGGGGAAGTGCTGCGGCTGTCAAAGCAGGTTTATGCATGGCCTCGCTTGGAAGCGATACGGGCGGATCAGTCCGCTTACCAGCAGATTTCTGTGGAGTAATAGGTCTGAAGCCTGCATATGGAACAATATCCCGGTATGGCCTGATTGCCTATGCCTCTTCTTTCGATCAGATAGGTATCCTGGCAAATACAATAGAGGACACAACTATAATTTTAAAGGTAATTGAAGGAGCTGATGAATTTGACTCTACGGTATCATCTGAGAGCCTGGTCCGGGAAGAACAAAAGAAGCAGCAGTACCGGATTGGTTATTTTCCTGAATGGATAAACCATAGCTCATTAGATCCACAGATCTCGACATCTATATCTAATACCTTAAATAACTTAAAAAAGGAAGGACATAATGTTGAGGCTGTATCATTTCCTTTAACAGAATACATAGTTCCAACTTATTATATACTTACTACGGCCGAGGCATCATCAAATTTGGCACGATATGATGGTGCCAGGTTTGGCAAAAGTGCGGGGCATGCCAAAGATTTGGCCAGTTTTTATCAAAATAACCGACACGAGTTCTTCGGTAATGAAGTAAAGCGCAGAATAATGCTTGGCTCCTTTATCCTGAGTGCCGGTTATTATGATGCTTATTTCACAAAAGCTCAACAAGTAAGATCTTTATTGATCCAACAAACAGAACTGATTTTCAGTAAGTTCGACTTTATTATTGCTCCTACCTCTCCTACTCCTGCATATAAACTAGGTGAAAAAACTACTGATCCGGTCGCAATGTACATGGGCGACATATTCACTGTATTCGCTAATCTTACTGGATTGCCGGCCATTTCTTTACCACTTTTTAAACATAACTCTAACCTTCCTTTTGGTCTTCAATTGCTCTCATCCCATCAAAATGTGGTATCTTTGCTACGCTTTTCGCAACACTTGTTGCAACAATAAAGGCCAGTCAGGAAACAGTGCGATTTGAATACACCCTTTTAAAAATTTGTGATGAACAAACTTTTATTGTTGGCTACCAGCCTCATCAGCCTTACTTTACACGATTTTGCTGCCGCCAATCCGAAACATTCTCAAAACGATTCAACTTCTGAACAAGTAGTTGTAAATCCTAAAGATGCTTTCAAGGATCTTTTCGAGACAGAAACCGTTAACGGTATGGACATTAGTAAGTTGAACCCCAAAGCTGTAGGTTTCGTTCAAGATTACATGGATGAAAATTCTGACATGCTGAATAAGATGAAGAATTGGGGTAGACCTTATTTCGACATGATGAGTAAGGTTTTAACTCAACATGGTTTACCGGCTCAATTACAATACCTTGCTGTTATTGAATCAGAATTAAAACCATCAGCTAAGTCATGGGTAGGTGCAGTAGGTCCATGGCAATTAATGCCTGCAACCGCTAGATTACTTGGTTTAAAGGTTAACGGACGTGTTGACGAAAGAAAAGACTTCGTGAAGAGTACACACGCCGCTGCCAAATACCTGTCGGAACTTTATGATATCTACCAGGATTGGCCTTTAGTTATCGCCGCTTACAACTGCGGACCCGGTAATGTAAACAAAGCCATCGCAAAAGCAGGAAGCTCTAACTTCTGGGCACTCCAGAACTATCTTCCTACCGAATCAAGAAATCATGTTAAGAAGTTTATCGCTACCCAGTACATCATGGAAGGACAGGGAAGTGAAACAACCTTAACCAAGCAGGAAGTAGCTAAGTATGGTCTGAACACTACAGACGCAAATGCAACTGCAGATGCAATGCTCCAGATTTCGGGCAAATACACTGCAAATGCTATTGCTCAGCAATTACAGATGAACGTGAATGATTTCAACAAGCTGAATCCGAACTTTGATCAACAAATATCATCCAATGGCAACTACACCTTGCATTTGCCACAGGAGAAGATGAATAACTTTCAACAGAACAAGAACACTATATTGGAACAGTCGATCCGTATGATGCTTGGAAGCGCAAGATCTTAATACTTAAACGTTCGAAATATTATTGAAGTGCTGGCCCATTGGTCAGCACTTTTTTTATCGCCTCTGCTTTAAGCAGGCATTCCTCCCACTCGCTTTCGGCATCACAGTAAATAGTGATTCCGGAACCTACTTTATAACTTAAGTATTTTGTTGTTGAGTTGTACATAATACTCCTGATCACCACATTAAAATCGAAATCCCCTGTCGGTGTGATGTAGCCAACACTCCCGGAAAAGATACCGCGGCTACTTTCTTCATATTGGTCTATCAGCTGCATTACCCTGTATTTCGGGGCACCTGTCATGGAGCCCATGGGAAAGGTCGCCTCAATGATCTTAGAAAAAGAAATGTCCTTTTTTAGTTCACCACTAATAGTAGAGATCATTTGATGTACCTGCGGATAAGTATAGATGCCAAACAGCTCTTCTACTTTAACTGAATCACAGATCTTCCCCAGGTCACTTCGCACCATATCCACTACCATCA
>JBLNAY010000092.1:0-5500 GCA_050259715.1 Candidatus Dadabacteria bacterium | reverse complement strand
ACTGGAAACAGCAGTATGATGAATTCACTACAGGGTAAAATTGCCGGGGTGAATGTATCTTCTGCTTCAGGTGCTCCCGGAGCTTCTTCCCGTGTAATCCTTAGAGGGGTCTCTTCTTTGGGTGGTAATAACCAGCCATTATACATCATCGATGGAATTCCAATTAATAACTCTCAAGTTGGAGGAAGCACTGACATTAACGGAGGTCTTGACTTCGGTAACCGTGCCAACGACATCAACCCTGAAGATATTCAGGAAATGACCATCTTAAAAGGTGGATCAGGTTCTGCATTGTACGGATCACGTGCTGCCAATGGTGTGATCATCATTACTACTAAAAAAGGAGCTGCCTCCAAAAAAGGACAGGCTAAAATTGAGATTGCCAACTCAACTACTTTTGACAATGTACTTCGTTTGCCAGAATTCCAGAATGAATTTGGACAGGGCTGGTACGATGGTAGCCTTGAAGCTAACCTGGAAGAAAATGGTAGCTGGGGTGCCAAATTTGACGGTAAAAACCGTATTTGGGGTCACGTAGTGGATGGACAACAGCAATTCAAACCTTATGTTGCCCTTAAAGACAATGTGAAAGATTTCTTCACAACCGGTGTAACTACCAATACTTCTGCTTCAATAAGCAATGGAAATGACGTTTCTTCTTTCTATCTGTCAGTTGGAAATGTTAATTCTGATGGTATCATGCCAGGAGCTTCTGATTCATATAAAAGAAACACCATTGCCCTAAGAGGAAGTTCCAAGTTTGGTGAAAAATTTACTGCCAGCGGATCATTAAATTACATTCGTAAAGACAGCAAGTTTGTACCCACCGGTCAGGAACAATCCGTAATGGATGGTCTGTGGCAGACGCCAAGAGACATTAGTATCGTGGACCTGAAAGATTACAACAACAAGTTCAACAATGTTGACAACTATTATACTGTATTTGCACAGAACCCCTACTATGTACTGAACGAACATGGTAATAATTTCCGGGATAACAGGATTTTCGGTAATGTTACCTTAGATTATAAGATTTTACCATGGATGACCGCAACCTATCGTTTAGGTTCTGACTTATCAAATGCAACGTTAAAATCATGGAGAGCGATCACATTATCGAATCGTGCCAATTACAACAATGAAGTGGGTCGCGTAAGCGAATCTTCTTTCTCAAATACTGAGATCACTTCTGACTTGTTATTGAATATCAATAAAAACTTCAATGATTTTGATTTAGGCGTTGTTTTAGGACAATCAGTGAACCAAAGAGAAGCCAGAAATCAGGCTGCTGAAGTAATTGGCTTAAGTCTTCCCGGATTTTATGACCTTACCAACAGTGCATCCACTCCAACTGTATCTGCATTCCTGAGCAAAAGAAGACTGGTGGGTGTATTTGGAACTGTTGACTTATCATGGAAACAAATGATTTTTGTTAACGTTTCTGGACGTAATGACTGGTCCTCTACGCTTGCACCAAAAAATCGTTCTTTCTTCTACCCAAGTGCCAGTTTGAGCTTTGTATTCTCAGAATTGCTGAATAAGAGTGATAACAATTTCCTTTCTTTTGGTAAGATCCGCGGAGGTATTTCTCAGACAGGTAACGATGCAAGTCCCTATCTTGTAAATTCCATCTATCCTCAGACAGTTCTGACAGATGGTTACCGTAACTTGAATTTCCCATTGGCAGGACCTATCAATGGATTCTCATTGGGTAACCGATTGGGAAATCCTGACTTAAAAGCTGAGCTTACCACAGAAAAAGAAATCGGTGCTGATATTAGATTCTTAAAGAACCGCATTGGAGTAGACTTTAACTATTACGACCGTTCAACAACCGATTTGATCTGGAATGTTACCTTACCAGCCTCCACCGGTTATACTTCTCAAACATTGAACTTAGGAAAAGTAACCAATAAGGGTGTTGAATTGATGGTGACCCTGATTCCAGTTAAAACAAAGGATTTCGAATGGAAAGTTACGGTAAACTATGCTAAGAACAACAACAAGCTGGTATCCCTTATCCCCGGATTGGATCAGATCGACCTGGGAGCAGGAACTTCTTCAGTAGGTTTTGTTGCCCGTCCGGGTATGCCAATTGGCTTATTTGAAGGATTGGTAGGGCAGACTACTTCTGATGGAAAAATTGTTGTTAATTCCAGCGGATTACCACTTTCTAATCCGGAACGTCAAATTTTGGGCAGCGCACAATATAAATACACCGCAGGTGCAACCACCACATTGTCATGGAAAGGCTTGTCGTTGTTTGCTTCTGTAGATGTTCGCCAAGGTGGATTAACTTATTCACGTACTTCAGAAATGATGTATTTTACAGGAAATGGAGTTCAGACTGCTTACAATGATCGTCAACCTTTCATTATTCCAAATTCTGTTCAGAATGTAGGTACTTCTGAGGCTCCTGAATATGTTGAAAACACCACTCCTATTGCAGGAGCAGATGGTAATATGAACTTATACTTCAACCAAACCTATTCGGCCGGCCAATTTGGCAAATTAAACTTGATTGATAAATCTTTTGTAAAACTGAGAGAAGTTTCATTAAGCTATAATTTACCTGCAAAATTAATTTCCGGCACCCCATTTACTGGCATAGATGTTGCAGTTATTGGCCGCAATCTTTTATTGTGGACGCCAGCAAGCAACACCTTCGTTGATCCTGAATCTACCACCTTTGGTGATGAAAGAGGATTAGGCGCTGACTATGGAGAGTACGGAGCTACACCTACAACCAGAAGCCTTGGTTTTAGTGTACGTTTAAGTTTTTAATTATCTCTAAATTATATTTTATATGAAAAAATTAGTTTATTATATACTTCTGCTGGCAGCTGTGATAACTACCAGTTGCAAGGACAGCTATTTCAATGTTAATGACGATCCCAACAACCCGGTAAAGGTTGGAAATGAATTTCTTTTAACCAGTGGACTTGCAGGCGTTGCTTATGTTCATGGTGGTTATTATCAAAACTTGGGAGGGTTCTGGTCACAGCATTACGCTCAGTCTACAGGCGCTTCACAGTGGGCTACACTGGAAGAATTCTCAATCGATGAAGGTGATTACGACAGACAGTTTACCTCCTTGTATTCAGGTGCTTTAATGGACCTTCAAGTGATAAGGAATAGGGCTAAAGCTACCGGCGACTGGTCTTATTACCTGGCTGCCACTGCCATGCAGTCTTATTCTTTCAGTGTTCTTTCTGATTTATACGATCAGATTCCTTTCTCTCAGGCATTGACCGGAACCAAGAATCTTACTCCAATCTATGAATCAGGAAAAGATGTAACCGACAGCCTGATCCAAAGACTTGACTTTGCTTTGAGCCAGGATTTGACCGCTTCCACTGCTTCTAAAATCGGGAATGCAGATATCGTTTTCCAGGGAGACATGAGTAAATGGGTAAAGTTTGCAAACACGCTGAAACTGAAATTATATTTGCGTTTTGTAAATGTTGAACCTACCAAATATAGCACACAAATTAAGGCCTTACTGGCAGAAAATAACTTCCTTGATGTTCCAGCTAAGATGACTGCTTTTAAAGCAGAGGAAAATGGAAGAAATCCATTCTATGAAACTTTCATGGACCGGTTAGCCGGAAACGTTGTTGCCAGTAAAACCATCGTGAGTGAATTGGCCTCCGCAGGAGATACTCGCCTTGATGCTTATTTTAATGCTCCGGTAGATAAAACAGGAAAAAAATTACCTCAAGTTGGTCTTGGACAGGGACGTTATAAAGCCGATGCCACAACTTATGCCACCATTAAAAATTTGTCTACACCTAATTTGACAGGTTTAGCACCCGTATATTTCTTTACCCTACCTGAGGTTTATTTTTTGATGGCCGAAGGGGAAGCTCGTTATGGATCTGCCGCTTTAGCCGAACAGGATTATATTAGCGGTATCAACGCCTCTTATGTCATGTATGGTCTTGCACCTCAGGCTCAATTGTATACAGCAACAGGCCTTTATGCATATAATGGTCTGGAATCCATCATTACTCAAAAATGGATCGCTGCGGTGAATACCACTGCCATTGAATCCTTCTTTGATAAAAACAGGACGGGTTTTCCTAACAATTTTGTGACTTCTGCAGTTAGCAGTATTGGAGCAAATCTTCCACAGCGTATTTTATTCCCGGATTCCGAGCGTAAATCAAATCCAAATACTCCTCAACGTAAATCGGTTGATGTAAAAGTTTGGTTTGCAAAATAAATAATGTCATTAAAAAATAGACGAACATGAAAAAAATACAATATATTTTTATTCTGGCATCCCTTCTTCTTACATTCAGCTGTAAAGAGGACCTTACCTCGGAAGGAGTCTCAAAAGTTACGAACCATGTTGCTTTTGAATTAACGAATGGTTCATTTATGACCGTTCCTAAAGGGAATGCATTTGTTGACCCTGGAGTAAAAGCTACAGAGGGAACCACAGACCTTTCATCTACTGTTAAAGTAAATGGGACTGTTGATGGAATGAATGCTGGATTATATACTTTGACCTATTCAGCAGTAAATTCTGATGGATTCCCTTCTTCAACAGAGAGAACTGTAATTGTTTATGATCCTGCTGCTCCAGCAACTGATCTTACAGGGGACTATTCATCCAGTGTAAAGAGAGTTGCTCCGGCAAGATCATTTACAGACTTGAAGGTATCGATCGAAAAACTTGCCCCTGGATTCTTCCATATTTCTGACTTTATTGGAGGTTTTTACGATCAGGGCTCCAATTATAAGTATGGTCCTGCCTATGCTTCAAGTGGTTATTTCCAGTTAAACGCAGATAACACGTTAACACATGTAAGTAGTAATAATGCTGGTTTCGGTGGTCCTCTAGAAGATTTAACCAACGGAAAATACGACCCTGCTACCAACACTTTAAGCTGGGATGCTTTTTATCTTGGATATGATTTTAAGGTTACCCTGGAGAAAAATTAATAAAATACAATTCATATGAAAAACATACTTAATATAAACAAGTTATTAATCCTGGCTTTACTGTTTATAGGATGGTCTTGTCAAAAAGATGACTACAAACAAGAATTCAGTTCTACCTTTCCTATTTCAGGCGATTGGACTATCAGGGTAAATGATGGTACAACAGTAAGCGATCCTCTTTTTATGAAAATCTATAACACTTCCTTTGGTAAGGATTCTGTATGGATTGATGATAATTCTACCTACTGGCAAACCAAATCAAAGGTGAAGGTTGATATGAGCAATCTTACCTTTTCCGGCGAAAATACTCAAAATGAGTACTATGACAGCCAGGTGAGCTATGCAAATGGCAAAGTAATTGGCAAAGACAGTATCTATTTTGAAGTTACTTTTTCTGATGACGATGCACATCTGACTTATATCTATGCCGGTCATCGTAAACAGAGCTATGAGGAATACAATACTCATTAATGGTTTAAGAGCATTTTAAACTAATGTATATCAGAAAGGCTGCCAGTTTGGTAGCCTTTCTTTTTTGAGTAAAAGCGTG
>JBLNAY010000091.1:0-3755 GCA_050259715.1 Candidatus Dadabacteria bacterium | reverse complement strand
CTTGGGTTTGCTCTCTCACATCCCGGTCATCTTTTCAAACAACGATACCTGTACCTGCTGGCTTTTTACCTGTTTTTCCAGGGAGGCATTGAAACTATTACCAATAACTGGACAACCCTTTACTTAACTAATCACCTGCAGATCTCTTCCACCAATGCCTTATATGCACTTTCCTTATTTGTGGTTGGAATGACGGTAATGCGCCTGCTGATAGCGACTGTTTTTAAATCCACCCCTTTTATCAGGTTGATGATTGCTTCACTGAGCATTGTCTTTGTTGGAATACTATTGATTGCTTTCGGTCAATCATACCCTTATGCAGTTGCAGGATTAATATTGATTGGTGTTGGCCTGGCCGCTGGTTTCCCTATTATCATGGGTCTCGCAGGAGAGCGCTTTCCCGAACGTACAGCTACCGTATTCAGCTTCATCTTCACGATTGTACTGGCAGGTAATATGCTGTTCAACTACTTAATGGGTGTTGTATCCTCAAGCGTAGGTATAAGGCACTATACGACCATCACGCTTATTGATCTCGTGTTTATGTTCATCTTTGCCTACCTGGTATATAAGTCATCCGGCAAATCACCATCTGCAGCAAAAGAGGAGTTGAAAACGAAAGCTTCTTTACAAGAACAAACAATTATTTAATTCAAGAAGAACAATTATGCTGGCAAAAGAATGGCTCCGCAACGTCAGGAGCATAATGGATACGATTGAAGAAACACAGTCAGACAACATCAGGAAGGCTGCCGAAGTAATGGCTGATAGCATTGAAGCAGGAAGATGGGTGCATACCTTCGGATGTGGTCATGCTACGCTGCCCATTGAAGAAATGTACCCACGCATAGGTGGCTTTGTTGGCTTTCACCCCATGATCGAATTACCTCTTACCTTTTTTACACGCATAACAGGCGAGATGGGTGTACACCAGTTTGTATTTCTCGAAAGGGTGGAAGGCTATGGTGTGGAGATTATGAAAGGCTACAACTTCGATCCGAAGGACACGATGTGGCTGTTCTCTCATTCCGGAATCAATAATGTAAATATTGACATTGCTATTGAAGCGAAGAAAAAAGGAATGAAGGTAATCGCCTATGGATCGGCTGCAGGGGCAAAAGGAAAGCAGACAAGACACTCTTCCGGGAAGACCATCTTCGACATTGCCGACCTGGTGGTGGACACCTGTGCGCCCGTGGAAGACGCTTCCGTGATGCTGAAAAATCACCAGGATAAAATAGGACCTACTTCCACCATGGCATTCGTTACTACAGTGTGGATGACCGTGACCACAGTGGCCGAAATACTTGCCGACCGTGGAGTGAAACTGTACATACATCCTTCTCATAATGTGCCGGGAGATACCACAGCCAAAGAACGTTTGGAGGAGGCACTGGCGGAATATAAGAAGAGGGTTGCCGGTGTGTAGAACGTTTAAAGGTTTAAAGGTTTAAGGGTTTAAGGGTTTAATGTTGTCGTGGTAAGGCTTAATTACCCACGTTGGCAATCTGTCTTTTTATTTAAACACGTGAGTAAAGCGAGTCATTTTACTTTATAATTCTGTTTATTGCATGATTATGAAAACAACTATTTTTTCTGTAGTGTTCTTATTGTCTTTACAAGCTATGTCACAGGTCTATAAATCCACTAACCCTTTCGCACACACTTTTTCTATTGTATGTCGGGATGCGGCAACAGGAGAGATGGGAGTAGCGGTACAAAGTCACTGGTTTTCTGTAGGCACCTCCGTAAGTTGGGCGGAAGCAGGTGTGGGAGCCGTGGCAACCCAATCATTTACTAATAAATCTTTTGGTCCCAGGGGATTAGAGTTGATGCGAAAAGGTATGACTGCCCAACAGGCCCTGGATGAACTGTTGATAGATGATGCAGGAAGAGAAGTAAGACAGGTAGGCATCATTGACAGCAAAGGAAATGTTGCGAATCATACGGGTAAGAACTGTATTGACTATGCTTCTGATATAAAAGGAGATAATTTTTCTGTTCAGTCCAATATGATGCTGACCAATAAAGTGACAGCGGCTATGGCAAAAGCTTTTAGTGCAAGTGCCGGAAAACCATTGGCTGAAAGGATGTTGCTGGCTTTGGAAGCAGCACAGAAAGCAGGAGGAGATATACGCGGTATGCAATCCGCTGCAATGATCGTAGTTCCGGGAAAGTCGGAAGGAAAGCCCTGGGATGAACGTACTATTGATCTGAGGGTGGATGATAACCCGGCACCTATCAAAGAATTAAAAAGATTGTATGATGTAACCATTGCTTACCAGCACATGAACAATGGTGATCTTGCTACCGAAAAGAACGACATGATCACCGCCATGAATGAATACAGGACAGCCATGAAGATGTTCCCGGCTAACCTGGAGATGAAGTACTGGACGGCAATCACCCTCGCCAACAACAAACAGGTAGATAGGGCAATCCCTATGTTGAAGAGTGTATTTGAAAAAAATAAAAACTGGAAAGAACTTACCCGTCGGCTGCCCAAAGTTGGACTGCTCACAGTGAGTGAAAGTAATCTGAGGAGAATACTCAGTTTGTAAATTACACCTACCCGTTTTCGAGTCCCGGATCAGAGGACTACCACCGTTGCATTCACACTTGCCACCGAAAAGTTGAAGTTATTCCGAAAGAAAAAATATATTTTACAGGCTGTAAACGTTCCCTGTCTATTTAAGATTCACCCACCACACCAAAAAAAAACAATTATTAATGACCGACACATTAACTGCAGGTATACTGCAGGTTGAGAATCTTGATATTTCTTATGGCAGCTTCAAGGCTGTGAAGGATGTCACCTTCGGGGTGAACGGCGGAGAGATCTTTGGCTTACTGGGGCCTAACGGAGCCGGTAAGACCTCCACATTAAGCGCTATTGAGGGCCTGGTCAAAGCCGATTCAGGGATAATTACCGTTGCGGGTTTTGACATTCGCCGGCAGCCCATGAAGGCAAAGGCAAACATGGGAGTGCAGTTGCAATCTTCCAACTTCCAGCAAGAACTAACGGCACCGGAGATCATAGAATTATATGCCGGACTTTACGGGCTTCCTCCTTTGAATGGAAACCTGTCCTCAATAATGAGGGAGCTGAAACTGGAAGATTCCATGAAGAAGAAATTCAGCCAGTTATCGGGTGGGCAACAGCAGCGGGTATCCCTGTATATAGCAACTATTCACAACCCACAGCTGGTACTTTTGGATGAGCCAACCACGGGTCTTGATCCGCAGTCGCGGCGTCAGCTTTGGGAACGTATCGAAGCTATGCGCGACAAAGGCAATGCTATTTTACTCACTACTCACTCCATGGAAGAAGCCGAAGCAGTGTGTGATCGCATCGCCATCATTGATCACGGCAGAATCATTGCCACCGACACTCCTTCGCTGTTAATAGAAAAGCATCGCGATGAACCCGATGTAATTGCTGCATCAAGAAGAGGAAAGATTACACTCGAAGACATCTTCATTGGCCTTACGGGCCGCACCGTTCGTAAATAGAAAATCAATGGAAACAAGAATACCATCGAATGCTATAGCGTTAAGAACGTTGCTGAAAGCAGATTTTACAACACAGTGGCGCAACAGGAGATCTGTGGTCATTGTATTAATCGTCCCCCTTATGATACTCATATCATGGAAGCCTGTAGTTCAAAAGCTGGGGCCTGCCTTCGTTCTTGGAACCTGCATTACATTAGGATTGACTGCTATTGGCCTGATGGGATATTCCAACTCACTCGCAA
>JBLNAY010000090.1:0-21622 GCA_050259715.1 Candidatus Dadabacteria bacterium | reverse complement strand
TGAAGATTTATTTCAACTCGTATAGCTTTCAAACCTTTTACACCTTGCAGGTCTTCCAGTTCCAACATCTCAGTACCGGCTTTTAGCACATTCTTTTTTTGAAGAAAACGGATATATTCTTCATATTCTGCTACATCTTTCTGGTTGGAATAAACAATAGCGATCTTACCCGGTTGTGTCAATCGTTCATTGGTATCCTTTATATGTACTTTGTCCAACCTTTTCTTTACAACTTCATAGCGTATGTTGTAAGAACCTTCCACATCGAACTTCTTTTCATCCCTGCGGAAGCTTATCGCAATAGGGAGACTATGTACAAGGATCAACTGCGTGGTCTGTAAAGGCACTTTCAGTGTTGGCAATAATTGCTGGGCAACCACCGCTGCTCCAGCCATCGTCTTTAATTGCCATAACCTGATATTTTTTAGATAAAGAACATCAAAAGGCCTTGATGGACAGATGGACTGTCCTATATAGATGTTGTATTCAATGCCATCGGTCCTGTACTTTTCAAAATAGTGCGGATATGATCTTTGGATAGCAGTTTGCTCTTTTTCTATGTAAAAGAGAACAGAATTATTAATAGCTGTTATAGACTCATCATATTCCCGCCTATGCTGGTACAATTTGCAATCTATTGCTGTTACCATTCGGAAATATTCATCAATCACTGCGGCTGCTTCGATACTGTTTTTTTGAAGATGTAAAAAAAGCGGTTCTACTTCTGTATCCAGGAACTCGTTAATGCGTATTTCATCATCAGCTGACATCGTTTCTTCTATACCGTAGCGTATGCTCTCATTCTGAAACTCTAATCCTTCCAGTAAAGGAAGACTAATAATCGTTTGAAGCTTAGACAAGATTTCAGCAATTAACTGCAGGTGTTCTTTAAAATCTTTGTGTATGGCGTGTAATCTTTCAAGAGAGGAGTTCCTGATGTCTATAGCTCCATATAATGGATATACATTATCGAATACTACATTTTTTGTGACAGATCCTTTGCCATTGCGCAGGTGATCCCAGGCAACTTCAGTGAACTTCCATTCAACCGATTGCTGTAGTGCCGTAAACTTTTCTTTAATGACTCTTTCCACACGGTTTTCAAAGTCATCACGGCATTTCAGGACAGCAAGAGAAAGCAATGGTATGGCAGGCTCCAGTTGAATAATAGTTTCATGTGTTATGGATTGTGGCAAAGGAGATGAGAGCTCCAGTAAGCCAATCAATCCATCTCCATTACGAATGGGGTAGGAGAGATAACTGCGGGAACCATTTTCATATACATAGCGCATAAACGGAGCAAAGTCAAACATGTGTGGTGTTAGATTACTTACCGGCGTGGGAGCACTATTCTGTTCCAGGAATTTTACATATGAATTAAAAGATTGAAGGTCTTCTTCTTTTTCATTTAGCCATTGCCGTATTGCAATACTGTGTTCCGCAGTTTGATGATCAAGAACAACATTCCCATTGATGCTGACAAAAGGCATAATGCCTACATCTATATCTTTCAGTCCTACAAAAGCTTTAATGGCAGTTTTTAATTCGTCAATTATGTCAGTACCGCAGTTCTCCCTTAACAAAAGCTTTTTAATGATCTCGAGTGATTCAGTAGTCGTAACATCTTCAGCTATCCAGGTGCCAAAACCTTCTGCACGAAATAGGTTAAGTGGCATTGTCTTCAGTTGCTTTTCAAGGTCCAGGATGCGAAAAGTATTCATGCACACCCCACAATCCTGTAACAGTGGCAGTTTGCCTTTTAAATGAATATCAATAAAACGTCTATCATATTTTATCCTATAGTAGCGCATCATCCCGGTTTTGCTGTCCGAAACAGGGTAAATCAGTTGCCTGTCTTCATTCAGGTGCATACCGTAAAACTTTTGTAACACATGATCATAGATACTGGCGCATTGTATCGCCTTCAGTTCTTCAGTGGGAAGGCCATCAGGAAGTAACAAATATTCTTCTTTCGAATCAAAGAAAAGGTGGCGAAAACTTTCAGAATAATAAAACACTCTGAACTGGTAAGGTGCCGCCAATGCAAAATTATTTTCCTGCTCACCTACAACGGGAAATAACGACGTTGATAAAAGCTCCATCAGGTCGGCATTAGCATCTATCAGGCTGATGTCATTAATTGGAGCGAGTAATCCTGGCTCTTCTTCAAAGCGTTGAATCAAATAGTTGTACAGGCGTTCCTTAGATGATGAAACAGAAGTTCTTTTTTCCAGTAAATAATTTACAAATGGCTTAAATGAAATTTGTGCATCTATGAAAGGGAGGGATTCAATAACAGTAGGCCGTACAGCGGTCATCTTGCATTTGCAGGAAGACTTCATAACAGGAATTTCGTCCAGCATGACGTTGGTTTTAAAGTGACGAAATATGGAAGGGAAGAGGCTCTTTATAAAGGTACGAAAACGACCAACAGGTAAGATTTGTATTTATGTGAATCCTTGATATAAGACAAGGTTCCATTTAGGGCCATATTATGCCTTTTCGCTCCATAATCGTCCATTTAGAACCAAAAAGAGAAATGTAGTTTTCAGCCTATTGTAATTTTGATCTGGCTTCCGGAAGCCTGGAAAGTTGTCAAGTTTCATATCTATCTGACATTTGGTTCTTCACGACTTCAAAGTTCTTTGACATATGGAAATAGGTTCAATAAGAGGTTTTAGAATAATGTATTCATTATTTATATAAGTGTGAATCACAAAGGAATGCAGCTCTTAAAAAGTATTCATAGCTTTTGCATGTAGTATGTATAGCTGGCTTTTTACCATGCGAAAGCTATGCAAACCTCTTTATAACACTATTGTAAGCTTCAGGTAGGAGTCAAATATTTTTCCTTGCATTTTGTCAAGGCTATCAACAAGGGGGATCCATGGACTTCCTGGAAATTTCACATCACTCACGTTTGACACATCAGTTTTCACCTTTCGCCTTAGCTTTACTCTATGGAAGATAAAATGATCAGGTGGGGCATAATTGGCTGTGGTAATGTGACAGAGGTAAAGAGTGGCCCCGCATTTAAAAAAGTTCCAAATTCAAGGTTAGTAGCAGTAATGAGGCGTAATGCTGAAAAAGCCAGGGATTATGCTGAGCGTCACCGTGTAGACAAATGGTATAATAATGCATCTGAATTGATCAATGATCCGGCTGTGAATGCTATCTATATTGCAACACCCCCGGTTTACCATGAGCAATACGCTGTAGAGGCTTTACATTCAGGCAAACCTGTTTACGTGGAGAAGCCAATGGCAGTTGATAGTAGGGCAGCAGAAAGGATGGCAGCCGTAGTAGCAGAGACTGGTGTTAAACTGAGTGTAGCTCATTACCGGCGCCAACAGCCATTATTTTTGAAGATAAAATCAATGCTGGAGGAAAAAGTTATAGGTGAGATAAGGATGGTTAATATGCAATTATTTCAGCCGCATGGCGATTCCAATATGATCGCTCAAACAGAAGAAAACTGGCGTATAAAGCCGGACATCTCCGGAGGTGGTTTGTTTTATGATCTGGCCCCTCACCAGCTGGATCTTATGCTTTATTTTTTTGGAAAACCGAAACATGTTGCAGGTATTTCTTTCAATGCTTTTCAATTGTATGGAGCAGACGATACTACAAGTGGGCAGATCCTGTTTGAAGGCAATATTCTTTTCAATGGCTCCTGGTGTTTTAACTTTCCGGAATACCGGGATAGCTGCCAAATCATAGGCGAGATGGGAAGTATAAACTTTAGCATTTTAGATCATCAGCCTATTAAGTTGATTAGACAGGGAAAAGAAAGTAAACTTGAATTTGAGAAACTCGAACACGTGCAACTACCTATGATTGATAATGTAGTTCAATACTTTTTAGGAAATAATTCGAATCCGTGTTCAGCTACCGAAGGTGTAGAAGTAATGAAGATGATGGAAGGCCTGACTTCAGTTCCAATGCAACAAGGAACAAGTTCAATAAGGTAAGTTGATGATGCTTCCACTTCCTGGAGAAATTGTTTTCATGGTAGATAAATATAAACTGCCCCAAATTAATAGTGTTGTAGGGCTATTTACAATATCCTTAGTAGTGTTGCACCTGTTTATTTTTTCCTATTTAGTACATTTACATAATGCTCCCTGATCGCTTTAACAGGCTTCATAATTACCTGAGAATATCACTCACAGACAACTGTAATTTCAGGTGCTTTTATTGTATGCCTGAAGAGGAGTATCGTTTCCTGCCTTCTTCCCGCCTGATGCAGGTAAATGAGATAGAAGCATTATCCAGGATCTTCGTTTCATTAGGTGTAAATAAAATACGGCTGACGGGAGGAGAACCATTAGTCAGGAAAGATGTTGGTGAGATCATTACATCCCTTTCAAAGCTCGCTGTTTCTCTCACATTAACTACCAATGGTACCCGGTTGGACGAATATCTTCCCATACTGGCAGATGCAGGTGTTAAGTCTTTGAACATTAGCCTGGACACTCTTGATAGGGAAAGATTCAACCTGCTCACCAAACGAAACCAGTTTCAGAAAGTTTGGGATAATATACATGCTGCTATTGAAAATGGTATTCACGTTAAGGTGAATGTTGTTGTGATGAAGGGAATTAATGATAAGGAGATAAATGACTTTGTCGAATGGACGAAACATACACCTGTCCATGTAAGGTTCATTGAGTTTATGCCGTTTACAGGCAATCACTGGTCCAATGAAAAGCTGGTTACTTTGAAGAACATACTCGCATCGATTGAAAGCAGGTATAGTGTCATCAAACTGAAAGATGAACTGAATGACACAACAAAAAAGTTTATGGTACCAAATCACCTGGGCACTTTTGCTGTAATCAGTACCATGAGCCAGCCTTTCTGTTCTACCTGTAATCGCATACGCCTCACAGCAGATGGTAAAATAAAAAATTGCCTGTTCTCTAAGGAAGAAGAAGACCTGCTTACCAGCTTCAGGGAAGGCAAAGATGTTGAAGGTATTATTCGCAGGACCATTTGGAATAAGGCTTATTCTCATGGAGGACAGTTTGAAAATAATTTTCTTGATCTGGATGCTGACAATATTGAGAACCGCAGCATGATAGGGATAGGAGGATAGAGGTACCAATCTAAAGTAATCTATGACAGGAGTTGTTTTATGTGGTGGCATTAGTAGCCGGATGGGTTCTGATAAAGGACTTCTTGAAATAGATGAAAAAAAGTGGGTGGAGAATAGTGCCTTTTTGCTTTCTTCTCTTGACATTCCTGTTTTCATTTCAGTAAATCAAAAACAGGTAGACTCTTATTCCCGCTTTTTCACCAAACAGTCCCTGTTGATAGATAATGCAATTCTTCATCTGAAAGGTCCATTGCTCGGGATCATGAGTGTACATTTGAAAATTCCGGGAGAAGATCTGTTTGTACTTGCCTGTGACATGATTCGCATGAAAGAGGCGGTTCTTGACAGGATGTTTAGAGAGTATACTGCAGGCGATGCTGATGCTTATGTCTATGCGATTCAAAATAATAGGGAACCCTTGTGTGCCATATATACTTCATCAGCTCTTGAGAAGATCAATGAACTCGTTTATACACATCAATTAAAAAACTTCAGTATGATGAATGTGCTTGATAAGCTGAGAACGGAATACCTGGCTGTGGAACCACATTTAACGAGTTGTTTTAAAAACGTCAATTCCCCGGAGGAGCTGATTTAAATTTTAATCGGAGGTGTGCCGCATACCTTCAGCAACCCTGAAGATGTGCATGATATAAGGGAAAAGTGCATCCATAGTTTCTTCAGCACCCCTTGTGGACCCGGGAAGTGTCAGCACTAAAGTATTCCCAATAAATCCAGATATGCCTCTTGAAAGCATTGCATATGGTATGCGTTCCTGCCCATATACGCGTGCCGCTTCCATGATGCCGGGGATACTTCTTGTGAACAATGGTTCAATAGCTTCTGGTGTTACGTCCCTTGGAGACAGTCCTGTGCCGCCGGTGAAAAGAACAAGATTATATTCCTCCTTGGAAAGATCCTTCGCCTTTAATTGAATGATATCGGGTTCATCGGGAATGATGGTATAGGTCTTTGCAGCTATACCATATTTCTGTAGTCTATCGATAATGGCTCTGCCTGCAGCATCTTGCTTCGTACCTGAAGCCACACTATCACTGCATACTACTACTGCTGTCTTCAGATCAAAAGAAATTTTGTCAGTGAAGTCTGTTTTGCCACCCTTCTTACCTAAGAGTTTAATGGACGAAATTTCAAGTTGTTTATCTATTGGTTTCAGCATATCATACATCGTTAGTGCTGTAATGGATGCGCCATGCATTGCTTCCACTTCAACGCCCGTTCTGTAAATGGTATGCACTTCGACTTCAATAATGATAGACAAACCATCTATACTGTGTTTTATGGATGCATATTCAACAGGTAAGGGATGGCAATCCGGTATAAGATCGCTGGTCTTTTTAATACCAAGGAGCCCGGCAGCCCTGGAAAACTCAAAAACATCTCCTTTAGGAACTGTTTTATTCAGGATAGCATCTATGGTGCTCTGGGCGGAGGTGGTAACAGTTGCCTGGGCTACAGCTTTTCGCAGACTTTTAACTTTGGATGTAATGTTATTCATGAAGTTTGGTTCAGTACGAGCTAAAGTTTAAGTATTTGTTTTCCATTGGTGGGTACTGTCCTCAAAAATCTCCTTCCCCCACACAGGCAGTTCCTTTTTGATGCGTTCTACGACCTCCTCACATGCATCAATAGCTGCTTTGCGGTGAGCGGAAGAAGTAAATACAAATAGGGAGATCGCCCCGGCCTCCACTGTCCCAAGACTATGATGAATATGCATGCAGGTTAAAGGATACTTACTAAAGATTTCCTCACGTATTTCCTGCATCTTCTTCAGTGCCATTTCTTCATAGGTAGTATATTCAATTGCCACTACCGTTTTACCGTTGATCAGATCACTGCGCACCTGACCAAGAAAGAGACTATGAGCACCTATATGGGTTTTCGTACTATGCTTTTGAATGCTTTGCGCCACAAAATCAGCATTTATAGGTCCGTGTGTAAAAATGTTCTTAGGCTTGCTGTTTTCCATCCTTATAAGTTTTCCACGCCAGGATGCCTCCTGTTAAACTATAGATCTTTTTAGATGGGCCAAAAGTACTGGATAATAGTTTTGCTGCCTGCTGGCTCCGAGATCCGGTCTGGCAGAAAACCACAATAATTTCCCCCTTGAGATTCGGTATTTTTTCCTTCAGTTGCGACAAAGGGATCTTCTGAAAACCATTTGCTATTGGTAGTTCTCCCTTTTCTCTTACATCGATAACTTCTGCTGAGCCAGTATTAAGAAGCTTTTCAAATGTAGCAACATCTATTTCCTCAGCTAATTCTGCTGCTGTTCCGCAAAAACCGTCATAGTCAAACAGTGTATAGGCAGCTGCATCAGTAGGAATTAATGTATCGGTATTTTTTCTTGAACTGATGTCAAACTGGTAAGTCTCATTAGTTAATGAATTGTAGGAGAATAAACTGTTGATCAATGGTTTTCCTATGCCCGTAATAAGTTTAATAGCTTCATTGGCCTGCAGGCTGCCAATAATACCTGGCAAAACTCCTATAACTCCCGCTTGTGCACAATTCAACACAGTGCCTACAACTGGGGGTTCAGGGAACAGGTCCCGATAATTCGATGAATATTGATTTTCATTTAAGCGAACATTGAATACGGCGATATGTCCTTCAAATTGTGAAATAGCACCATAAATTAAAGGTTTACCTAAGAGAACACAGGCATCATTAATTATATAACGGCTGAAGAAATTATCCGTGCCATCGATTATTAGGTCAAAATTTTTGAAGAGATCCAATGCATTCTGATTTGTTAAATGCACCACATATCCCTTCACTATAATCTCTGAATTAATCGCCTGGAGCTTGTTTATCGCAATATCTACTTTATTTAATCCAAGGTCTTTTTCAGTATATAAAACCTGGCGGTGAAGATTGGTTAAGCTCACAATATCATCATCAACAATACCGATGGTTCCTACTCCTGCGACTGCCAGGTATTGAAGAACAGGACACCCCAAGCCACCTGCACCAATAACCAGCACAGAGGCATTAAATAGTTTTCGCTGGCCTTGTTCTCCAAAACCATTGAGAAGCATCTGCCGTCCATATCGTTCCAGTGGATAATTCATAATCAGCCTCCGCTATAAGGAGGAAGAATTGCAACTTCGGACCCTTCATCCAGGACGGTATCCTGGTCAATAATTTTCTTGTTTACGGCGATTGCATATTTTATGTTTTCAATTCCTGGATAGTGTTGATGTAAGTACTTCTTTAGTTCACCGGTGGTAGCCACATCTTCAACTAAAAGCCGCTGAGTGCCTGTAATTTCTGAAAGGTTTCCAAATGTAAGTACTCTGATCTTCACCATGATCCCGAAGTATTTTGCTGAAAATTAAAGATAAGGTAATACCATTGTTTCGACGGCCTGCCCTCTTCTGAACTCCGTTTCTTCCTCCGGCAATTTAACAAGGCAGTTAGCAATAGCAAATGAACTCAGGCGGAAAGACTCCTGTGCATCTAATATGGAAACTCCTTCATTGTCGAAAACCCCTTTTAAGAAAAAACAAAGGCCCGGTTTCTTTGTATAGGAATTTTTCAATGGCAGGATTCTTCTTTCAATAATCTGCGGAATACCGGTAAGTTGTTGGATAGCAGGGATTACGTAATTATAAAAACATGATAGGACAGAGGCAGGGTTGCCAGGTAACCCGAATAATACCTTATTACCTTTAACTCCGGCATACAGGGGTTTGCCTGGTTTTTGTTTCACCTTATGAAAGAGCTTAGTCACACCGGCATTTTCCGCCGCCTTTACCACGAAATCGTAATTGCCTACGCTTACACCTCCTGACATCAATACAAGTTCAGATTGCTCAAGTGCTTTTGTTATCATTGAGGTGGTTTCGCCTACATCATCTTTTACATGGTTTATAGTTATCTCAGTGATTCCTATCTGCCTAAGCGCACTTATTAATGTAACGGAGTTCGACTCATACAGTTGACCATATTCCAGTGGAACACCCGGTTGCTGAAGCTCATTGCCAGTTACTAAAATCTGAACTTTAGGTTTTGAATATACCCTCACATCAACAACTCCAATGCTGGCAAGAAAACCAATACCGGCAGGAGAAAGAAAGGTTCCTTTTTTCAAGGCCAATTCACCCTTCCTGATCTCTGAGCCTTTTGTTCTTACATTAGTGCCGATTTTCAAATCCTCGTCCTTTATTGTCAGCTTTTGGGCGTTTACTGTCGTTTTTTCCTGCATCACCACTGTGTCGGCACTTACAGGTACTGCTCCTCCTGTAAAGATGCGGATGGCTTCTCCTGTATTAAGTAAAATGGTATTATTGTCACCTGCTGCTATTTCGCCAACTATCGTAAATTCTTTTGCGTTTAAATAGTCGTCGTATTTAAAAGCATATCCATCCATAGCTGACTGGTTGAAATTAGGAATGCTCACTTGAGCAAGAACATCTTCTGCCAACACGTGCCTCCCTGCTAAAGAAACAGGTAAAGAAACAGGTGGTAACAAGTGAATATTTTCTTCAATTAACCGGATAGCTTCTGCTACAGAAATCATTTCAGCCAAAGGTAAATCCACCATGATATTTGTAAAAAAAATGTTTACATGCTATCATCCACTATCCTGCTTTTCTTAGAGAAACGCAAATAGGTGTTAATTTGCCGCACGAGATGGAAAAGCCAAGTATAGTCATTAAAATAGGATCATCGATTATTGCAGATGCACAAGGGCAGATAGATAAAAACATCATTCAAAAAATTGCCACTGAAATAGCCGCTCTGAATAATCAATACCGTGTCATCCTGGTATCCAGTGGTGCGGTCAGTAGCGGCAAAGTCTATTTGAAGAACTACAAAGGAAAGCTTATTGAAAAGAAAGCTGCCGCCGCTATTGGAAATCCTATATTGATAAATGAATATAGCCGGAGCTTTGCTGATTACGGGATCCGGGTGGCACAGGCATTATTTGAGAGGCATCATTTTTCAAGTCGCAACCAGTTTTTGCAATTAAAAGAAACGATAACAGAGTTGTGGAAGAATGACATATTAACGATTGTAAATGAAAATGATTTTGTAAGCAACCACGAGTTAAAATTTTCTGATAACGATGAACTGGCGACACTTATAGCAGTAGCCTTTAATGCCGATACCATGATTCTTTGTACAACCGCAGGTGGCTTTATGAATGAAAAGAATGAAGTGATTCCCTCTGTAAAGAATATAAATAGCGAATTATTGAGCTTTTTAAGAAAGGATACATCGGTACATGGAACCGGAGGTATGGCTTCTAAGTTATCTTTTACCCGCCTGGCTACTTCTCTCGGAATCAAAGTGATAATGTGTGAGATTAAAGGAAATAACACCTTTCAATTAGCACTGGACGGGAAAACAGGAACTACTTTCCAGGCCGGTAAATCGAACCTGAAAGAGCGGCAGAAATGGCTCGCCAGTGGATCTATTACCATTGGCTCTATACAAATTGATGAAGGGGCATATGAAGCATTATGTAACCGCAAGAGCCTTTTAGCAATAGGCATTGTTGATGTGAAACGGCCTTTTTCTTCAGGAGAGGTTGTGGAAGTTGTAACCAAAAGCGGTGAGATTGCAGGAGTGGCAAAAATGAAGATGTCTTCTTCTGAAGTGGATGCCAACAAAAAGAAACGGAACATCATGGCTGCCCATGCTGATGATATTGTAATTTTTTAATGTTGAAAATTATTCTGTATGGACAAGGTGGACAAGCTAATAGTGGCGACACATCGCTCTTCGTATACCCTGCAATCTGCAGCAAATACTAAAATCCAACAGGTGCTCCGCACTGTTGCTACAGAGATCGTGAACCGTGCCCCTGAGATCATAAAAGCGAATCAGAAGGATGTTGCCCGCTATGATCCCAATGATCCAAAGATCGATCGCCTATTATTGAATTTACATCGTATTGAAAGCATCTCAAAAGCTATCCTCCAGATCTCTAAACTGCCATGTCCTGCAGGGGTACTTTTGGAGCAAAAGACGTTGTCCAACGGTATACACCTCGAAAAGCGAAGTGCTCCTTTGGGGGTCGTGGCAGCCATCTACGAATCAAGACCGAACGTCACCTTTGACATTGCCGCTTTGTGCCTGCGGAGTAAAAATGCCTGCCTTTTGAAAGGCAGTAAGGATGCAGAGAATACTAATAAAATCTCTGTAAAGATTATACAAGAAGCACTAAAGAATCACGATCTTCCTGCTGCTTGTATCACCTTATTACCATCTGGAAGAGAAGTTGCCGATAAACTTTTTCATGCAACCAAATACATTGATGTTATTATACCCAGGGGTTCTGCCGGTCTGATTGAACACGTGCGGAAAAAAAGTTTAGTGCCAACGATTGAAACAGGAGCAGGCGTTTGTCATGTTTTCGTAGATAAGAAAGCTAACCTCGAAAAGGCAGTAAATATCGTAGTCAACGCTAAGGTATCCAGACCTTCTGTATGCAATGCTCTTGACACCGTGCTCATCGATGAGAAGATATCTGCAAAGTTCATTGATAAAGTCGCTCCTCTACTGGAGAAGAATGGCGTGGAAATATATGCCGATCCAAAAGCATTTAAACTTCTAAAAGGTTATCCTCAACTGAAGAAAGCCACTAAAGAGAATTATGGCACAGAGTACCTTAGTCTCAAGTGCGCTGTAAAAGTGGTAAATGGAATTGAAGAAGCACTGAATCATATCAGGGAATACTCCACCAAACATTCAGAAGCAATAGTATCTGAAAACAGTAAAGCATGTAAGCAGTTTATTAACCAGGTTGATGCTGCGGTTGTTTATACTAATGCGTCCACAAGGTTTACGGATGGTGAAGAATTTGGTTTAGGTGCCGAGATAGGCATATCCACACAAAAACTTCACGCTCGTGGACCATTTGCACTTGAAAAGCTGGTCACTGAAAAATGGATTGCACAAGGTAACGGGCAAGTAAGGAAATGAGGGATGATTTATGAGTAGTTACTTATGAAAGATGAGCCATCAGGGATGAACGATTGGATTTGTAATCTGTGATTGAATACTGGGATAAACATTATTTCTTTAACGGCCACTTTTCTCAACTTTTCTGAATCGCTAAATTCTCATTATGTTTTCTCCTGGCATATCTTTTCTATAGTAGATGATGGTGGCAACTCTATTTCCAATAGAACAGGAATACCCTGATGGGTTTATATATAGACCTGATTTTATCTCAACTGGTGAAGAGACTGATCTGTTGACATTCATATCAACCCTGGAACTGCATCAATTTATTTTCCAGGGATATACTGCTAACCGGAAGGTTTTGAGTTTTGGATATGACTATAGTTTCGACAAAAGGTCCATAACGAAGGGCAAGGACATTCCTAAAGAATTTCAGTCACTTATAGATAGAGTTGCTGAATTTCTCAAGATTCCTCCCGCAGACTTTGCTGAGTTATTAGTTACAGAATATCCGGTCGGTTCCGTAATTAACTGGCACAGGGATGCCCCGCCTTTTGACCTGATTGCAGGAATTTCCTTAAATACTGATTGTAAGTTTAAACTTCGTCCGCAGGATAAGAAATTACAAACAAGAAGTTCCTTAATTACCATTCCTGTGAAGAGGCGTTCACTCTATATTTTACAAGGACCGTCACGAAGTGAATGGCAACATAGTACTGCGCCTGTAAAAGAAAAGCGCTATTCCATTACCTTGCGAACTTTAAGGCAGAGGTGATCCAGTTTTTAAACCTAAAATGATTGCTTCTGTACATATATTACTATGGAACAGCAAAGGATTTTCAAATTGTGGGGGAAGTTGCAACATTACCCCTGGGGTGGCACTGAATTCATTCCACACTTACTTGGTATAACTCCAGCAGAAAATAAAAAATATGCAGAGTACTGGCTGGGTGCCCATCCCAGTTCCTCTTCGGTTGTAGATATTAAGGAGGAGCAGGCTGTATTACACGACCTTATTGAACAAGATCCGAACACATATATTAGCACCGCTACTTACAGAAAGTTTCAGGGATTACCTTTTTTGCTGAAGGTGCTTGATGTAAGTGAGATGCTTTCTATACAGGTGCATCCCAGCAGGGAAGAAGCTATCAAAAGTTTCGAAAAAGAAGAAGCTGAAGGCATTCCCATTGATGCTCCTCACCGGAATTATAAAGACAAGAACCACAAGCCTGAAGTGATGGTGGCATTAAGTGAGTTCTGGTTATTGCATGGCTTTAAACCAAGACAAGAACTTATACTAACATTGAGTTCTGTACCGGAGTTTGGGTTTTTATTACCGATTTTTAACCAAGGTGACTATAAAGCCTTGTACCAGCAGGTGATGGAAATGGATCAATCAAAAGTTGATGAAATTCTGCTCCCTCTTATAGATAGAATATATACGAATTCAACTACTCCTGGAAAGAGTGAACCTGCTTTTTGGGTGAAGAAATTATATGGTGCGGAATGCCCGAAGAATAAAATAGACAGAGGAATATTCTCTATTTACTTTTTCAATATAGTTCATCTTCATCCCGGCCAGGCTATTTTCCAGGCGGCTGGAGTTCCACACGCTTACCTGGAAGGTCAGAACGTTGAATTAATGGCCAATAGTGATAATGTTTTAAGAGGTGGATTAACCTCCAAACATATTGATGTTCCCGAACTTTTAAAACATGTACGGTTTGAGGGTATTAGGCCTGAAGTCATGGATGGAATTAAAATAAATCAATATCAAAAAGCTTTCCCCTGTCCTGTTGATGATTTTGCAATAAGTTCTATTTCGTTGGAAGCAGGCAGTAAATACCATGAAGAAAATAACACTGCAGCCATTTTCCTGGTCATTGAAGGGAAAGTGATAGCAGATGTCATAGGGGAAATCAGGAGGGGGGAGGCGATTTATGTAATTCCAGGAACTGACATAAACTTCTATTCCCCTGGATCCTCACAAATTTTCAAAGCCTACTTACCTTATTGATCTTATTCCATATAGCAGCTAATATTAGCTTACATTCCTTATAAATAGAGTTTCCATGGATTATGCATGGAGTTTGCATGGAGTTAGTAAGGGGTAAAGCCGTTGTAAAGCCGTTCAAACTCCATGCAAACCCTATAGTTACTGCGTGAAAAAGCTATAGTAATTTCATGGTGACTGCGGATCATGAAAGTCGAGCAATTACCTAAGTGACAATGGACCGGAATAATTCCACAGGTTTAAACTGCCTTTGATCGGTATTGGCCGTACAAATACCTTCGCATCAGATAAGAGCCAGGCGTACCTGCCGGGGGAATAGTCACCAAAGGCTCTTTCTTCCAAACTCAGGCGGTTGATTTCTTCCGCAGAAAAGAATAGTTGCTCCACTCGTAACACATCATCAAGGTTCACCTGGCCGATGATAGCTCCAAACGGAAGGCTATCAAAATTGTTGATATACATATCAAAAGGTGATTCAAGGGCAACCAAGGCACCGGCTCTACCGAGACTAGCATGGATCAGCAACGGTCCCCTGTGATTAGTGGACCAGGATCTTGTTTCAATTGTCTTCAGGCCCATGACTACTAGAGTCGCCCAGGGTTGCAGCAGGGAAAGCACTTTCATACAGCGCTGCAATATTCAAGTAAATCAGAAATAGTTTTTGATAGGAGTTGCCTTGAATGAGGCTTGGTAACAAACCGCGCATCAAAGCTCTTTGCAAAGCTTTTATCCTGCGAATAATCCGAAGTAGTATAAAACGCAATTGGGATGGTGTGAAACTCCTTATAAGACCTTAGAATGGTAAGGATTTCTTTTCCATCTAAAACCGGCATATTGATGTCCAGCATAATCAGAGAAGGAACTCTGCCTGCTGCCCGTTCTTCTATAATGTGTTTTAAAAATTTGCAGCTATCCGAAAAGGTGAGTAATTCAACATCAGGATATTTTTCAAATTCTTCGCTCACCCACGCGAGGTCATCCTCGTCGTCATCAACATATATCACAAGTCGGTTGGTTGAGGTATTTATCATAAAATCATTTCATCACTTAATCGAATTTTCATTGAAACCCTGATGTTTTTTATGATTTAAATCATTAATGGATTTTCTATTAAGAATTTTGAATTTGGGACTGTTTTAATGCTGTATTATTAACTTCCGGACTTTCGCATCCCTAATTTACACTTCCTTATTCTAAAAGAAAAAAGCTCCCAATAAGGAGCTTTTCAGGGTGATCCGGACTGGATTCAAACCAGTGACCCACAGCTTAGAAGGCTGTTGCTCTATTCAGCTGAGCTACCGGACCAAACCTGTTGCAACAGGACTTTACACGCTCTGTAGCAAAGGTTGGCAAAGATAAAGAAACGGAATTATTTTGAGGTCGCGATTCTATGAAAAACGGAGGCCATTTAAGAATTTATCATGATCCTTAACGCTGGTATTGCCGATATTCTTAACATATAATATGGAAATTACGCGGCCATTGGTGTAGGCTTTTACTTTCCAGTCTTTGCCCTCTTCATCCTGCCAGTAGTCTACAAATTCACTTACATCGTCTTTCCCATTTTGACATTTCTCTATTTTGTAAGTAGCCACAATTCCTAATGGCTTACGAATCATTTGGAGATACTTGAGAAGGATCTTGCCAGCATTATCAAGAGAATGCCGTTCGGCCATATAGATACTTATAATACCATAGGTGGTATTTTCTATATCGTAAAATTGGTAGTATATCTTATCACCGGACTTGGTGGAATTAATTTTGAACTTTGGGGTATGGGACAAAAAAGAAACTTTAGCAAAGGGGATTTGGTAACGCTGCAGCTTACGTGCTGACAGGTGCATGATAATACCGGAAGTAAATAATAAGATCAGGCTTTCCATAGACTAAAAGATCATATCAACCTTTAAGATAAAGAGTTATTTTAGTCAGAAGTTATGGAAGACATTTTTTTCTATGGAAGAGGTAAACTGACTGTTGAAACTGCAATTCAGATAGCTCAAAAAAAGGTGAAAGCTGCGCTTAATGAACCTGTAATTGAGAAGATCAGGCAAAGCGAACAGCAGGTAAAGGACATAATTGCATCGGGAAAAACCGTTTACGGAGTCAATACAGGGTTCGGAATTTTGGCAAATACGAAAATAACGGGTGAGGATACTTCAGAACTGCAGTATAAAATATTACAAAGCCATAGTGTTGGAGTGGGAGATGCCATTGGAAAAGAGCTGGTACAGCTCATGCTGATCACTAAGATACATGCATTGGCTTTTGGCTACTCGGGCGTACAGCTTTCCACTATAGAAAGGATAATTTGGCATTTTGAAAATGATGTTTTACCTGTGGTTCCTGAAAAAGGAAGCGTAGGAGCATCGGGAGATCTTGCGCCCCTTGCTCATTTATTCTTGCCGCTTATTGGATTAGGAGAAGTGTTTATTAGAGATCAAAATGGTGGCTGGGAAAAAGTAGCATCTAAAATAGCTTTAGAAAAATATGGATTACAACCGATCCGATTAGGCCCAAAAGAAGGATTAGCGCTTATCAACGGAACGCAATTTATACTAGCCCATGCAATAAGTGCAGTGCATCGGTTTTATAATTGTCTGGATTGTGCAGATGTCATAGGTGCTATGAGCCTGGAAGCACTAACAGGTACAAAAGCTCCCTTCGACAATCGTCTTCATCAGTTACGCCCATATCCAGGTAATATATTAGTTGCAAAGCGATTGAAATCATTACTGAATGAATCAGAGATTATGCAGAGTCATGTGGACTGCGGAAGAGTGCAGGATCCGTATTCTTTGCGATGTATGCCACAGGTTCATGGAGCTTCCCGAAATGCATGGCAGCACTTGAAAGAACTAACGGAAATTGAAGCTAATTCAGTAACGGACAACCCGGTGATACTGGGTGAGCAGGAAGCAATCAGCGGAGGGAATTTCCATGGTCAATCATTAGCTCTGCCACTGGATTATGCTTGTTTTGCTGCTGCTGAAATAGGTAATATTTCTGATCGCAGGTGTTACCTGTTACTGGAAGGTAATTGGGGTTTGCCCATGTTGCTGATGAAAAAGGTAGGATTAAACAGTGGCTTCATGATTCCACAATACACAACGGCAGCGCTGGTTACAGAGAACAAAACTCTTTGTTTTCCTGCAAGTGCCGATAGTATTCCAACTTCACTCGGCCAGGAGGATCACGTAAGTATGGGTAGTATCAGTGGGAGAAAACTCCAAAAAGTTCTGGATAATCTTGAATACATATTGGCTATTGAATTATTGTGTGCTTGCCAGGCAATAGAATTCCGGCGTCCATTGAAGAGCAGTTCAATACTCGAATTCGCTCATGATTACGTACGTCAGTTTGTTTCTTTTGCTGAAGAGGATCGCATTTTTGCAGCTGATATCGAAAAGATAAGGGGCATTATTGCTGACTTTACTTTTATTGATAATATCAATAAGGCAGCTACTGAGCGTAATATTTCTTTAGCTCTGGCATAAGTTTACTATGCTGAAATTATTCCGCTTTTAATAATTGATTTTTTTATTAAAGCTGTTCGTAAAGAGCTAATAACCAGTAATTCAGTATAGGTCGATCAGAGAGGCTTGCTGGCATAACATTTATGCAAACCGTACCAAAAATTATTATGAATCAAAAACTCAGTTATTTCCTTTTGGTAGCTGCTGCGTTTTCTTTTTCGTGCAACAACAGTTCAACGAATGAAACAACATCAGACACCACAACAACAACTACTACAGCAGCACCAACAACAACCGACACTGCACAAACAGCAGCTCCTGCACAAAGCAGTACTCCTTTTGAAAAGGAAGACTCCACTTTTGTAATGAAAGCAGCTATTGGAGGATTGGAAGAAGTAGCAAGCGGTAACCTGGCACAACAAAATGCAGTTAATCAGAGAGTAAAAGATTTTGGTGCAATGATGGTTCGTGATCATTCAAAAGCAAATGATGAGCTTAAAGCGTTAGCTGCAAGGCATGGCTTATCCATACCGGATTCTTTGCCTGCTGAAAAGCAAAAACATCAACAAGCTATGCAGAAAATGAAAGGGAAAGCCTTTGATAATCATTATGTACAAATGATGCTTACTGACCACAAGAAAGATGTTGCTGAATTTGAAAAGCAGTCTCAAAGTGCAAAGGACAATGATTTAAAAACATGGGCAACGAACACGTTACCAGTGTTGAAAACTCACCTGGATTCTATTCAGGCAATAAGCAAATCTCATTAATGGAACAAAGAAAAAGCCCTTTAAAAAAGGGCTTTCTTGTAATCATCAAAAAATGTTATTTATATTCTCCATATAATTTTCTGAGTTCATCTGCTATTTCTCCAAGGGTACAATAATTTTCAACAGCTTCAATTACCGGCGGCATTAAATTTCGTCCCTCGACTGCGCTCTCCCTAATATTATTTAGACAAGTGCTTACTTTTAGTTTATCCCTATTGCTTTTAAGAGCCTGCAGCTTTTGCACCTGGTTGGTTCTAACCTGTTCATCAATTCTGAATCCCTCTACCTTTTGCTCTTTTTCAACCTGGAATCGGTTGACCCCTACGATTATTTTCTCTGATCCCTCTATTTTCTTTTGGTATTCATAAGCACTTCGGGATATTTCATTTTGAATAAAACCCTGCTCAATGGCACTTACGCTCCCTCCTAAATTATCAATGGTATTAATTAATTCAAGAGACTTAGTTTCAATCTCATTAGTAAGTGCTTCAATGTAATAAGATCCCGCCAATGGGTCAGCAGTATCAGCAACCCCACTTTCAAAAGCAACTATTTGTTGGGTGCGTAATGCTATTCTCGCTGCTTCTTGGGTAGGTAGATTTAGAGCTTCATCATAGCCATTGGTATGGAGTGACTGCGTGCCTCCCAATACAGCAGCAAGTGTTTGCACCGTTACACGGGCGATGTTATTCAAGGGTTGTTGGGCTGTAAGGGTACTACCACCGGTTTGGCTATGGAATCGTAACATCATGGCTTTTGCATCAGTTGCCCCAAGTTCCTTCATTATAACAGCCCAGATTTTTCGTGCAGCTCTGAATTTTGCAATTTCTTCAAACAGGTTATTATGTGAATTGAAGAAGAAGGAGAGTCTTTTGCCAAACACATTTATGTCTAAGCTTTTTTCGAGAGCAGCTTTAACATATGCCTTCCCGTTACTTAGAGTAAATGCCACTTCCTGCACCGCGGTGCTTCCTGCTTCCCTAATATGATAACCTGATATGGAAATAGTGTTCCACTTAGGTAATTCTTTACTACACCATTCAAAGATGTCAGTGATGATGCGCATAGATGGTTTAGGAGGATAGATGTAGGTACCTCTTGCTGCATACTCCTTCAGAATGTCATTCTGAATGGTACCGGAGATCTTTTGAAGATCAGCTCCCTGCTTTTTTGCCAGTGCCACATAGAAGGCCAATAATATATAGGCAGTGGAATTGATGGTCATTGAAGTGCTGACATCCTGTAACTTAATATTCCTGAATAAGGCTTCTATATCATTCAAAGTATCTATTGCGACTCCTACTTTACCTACTTCTCCCTCTGCCAGCGAATGATCACTGTCATATCCGATCTGGGTAGGTAAGTCGAATGCCACACTAAGACCCATAACACCTTGTGAAAGCAGGTAGTGATAACGCGCGTTACTTTCTTCAGCAGTTGAAAACCCTGAATATTGCCGCATGGTCCACAACTTTCCTCTATACATATCTCCCTGCACACCTCTCGTAAAAGGAAATTCTCCAGGTAGTTCAGCAGGTGCAGGGTAAGTTTCTAAATCTGTTGCAGAATAAACCGGCTTCACCTGTATACCACTATCAGTAAAAACTTCTTTCATTCGGGTTAGTTTTAGTTGGTTAGTAATGGCTTATTTCATCAGTTTCTTTGCTTCAGTGTTCAGCGTTTCGAGCACAATAGAATGAAATGCTTTCTCCTTTTGGCTCATCTCTACTTCGATCAATTGTTTACCTAGTTCAAATCCTTTGGCATCAGGAGGCAAAACATTGGCGACCTGGTTTATTGTTAACATGTTTTGATCACGTAAGTTGCGGACTGCATCCCACGCTGTAGTGGATACGTATACTTGTTGAGAAGTATTATATTCAAATTCCTGTTTGATTGTCTCAATAAGAAATACCTGCATTTCCCTCGCAGAAATGCCTGGTTGATTTAACCTGCTGATCAAATTTGGTAAGGAGATCCTTTCACACAAGATAACTAATCGCTCGTAGGCCTGTAACTGCAAGGGCCGTGTGCTAAAAGGAACTTCGTCATTGGTCATTTGTTTTCTATTCAGAAAAAAAACGAATAATGATACTACCAGCGCAATTACGGCTATTATTAAACTGATTGTTGATTCTTCCATACTGATTACTTAAACGACAAAAATAATGTGAAACCAATTAGTCAGTTTAGGTTTAAGGAGAAGATGAGGAAAGTCTTCATAAAAAAAGAAAGACCCGTAGAGGTCTTTCTTTAAAAATATCAATTAAGAAATGATTTAAACTTTTGCTGGTTTTACCTTGGAAGGTGTTTTTGCTACGGCTACACTATCATCTTTTCCTAGTGATTTCTTGCCACCTAAGTCAACTAGTACCGGTGCGGCAACGAAGATGGAGGAATACGTACCAGTGATAACACCAATCAACATTGCAAAGGCAAACCCTTTGGTAACCTGTCCACCAACAAGAAACAATATCAGGATAGTCAGGAACACTGTTAAGGAAGTCATGATGGTACGACTAAGTGTATGATTGATAGCCTCGTTAATTACAGTCTCTTTTGGTGCACCAACCATTTGCCGACTATATTCACGTATCCTGTCAAACACAATCACAGTATCGTTCATCGAGAAACCAATTACCGTCAGAACTGCCGCAATGAAGTGCTGGTCTAGTTCCAGAGGGAAAGGAACAATATTCTTCAGGAATGAGAACACCGCTAAAGTTACCAATACATCATGCAACAAGGCTACAATAGTACCCATTGAATATCTCCAGTCACGGAAGCGAATGAAGATGTAAAGTGCAATGATTGTAAGTGACCAGAAGGTGGCCCATTTTGCTCCATTTTTCAGGTCATCAGAGATAGTAGGCAGGACGGTAGTTGATCCGATGATATGCTTACTGCTGAAATCCGCAAGAGAGGTTGAAGGGGTATACTTTTGTAATCCTTCCATCAGTTTAGAAGCAACTAATGTATCAGCTGCCTGGCTGGTATTGGTTATCTGGTAAGAAGTAGTAATATCCAATTGCCTGTCATTACCAATTGTCTTGATAACAGGAGCTTCTCCAAAGGACTTAGCGAGGTCCTTACGTATATTTTCTACCTCACCGCCAACAGGACTATTAAAACGCACAACATAACTACGACCGCCTTTAAATTCAACTCCCTGGTCGAAGCCATGGAAGAAAGAACTTACACCTAATATTAATACAATACCGGAAATGACATAGGCAACTTTCCTGTATTCAATAAACTTGAAATTAGCATGCTTAAAGATGCGTTTTGAAATAGGGGTAAAGTATTCCAGGTGGTGATTCTTATT
>JBLNAY010000089.1:0-12152 GCA_050259715.1 Candidatus Dadabacteria bacterium | reverse complement strand
TACCTTTTTCAAGGTAGTTCAGGAGTTTATTGCTCACATCTTCACCAATATTTTGCTGGGCTTCCTCAGTTGAACCTCCGATATGTGGAGTCAGCAACACATTAGGAAGATTCTGCATTGGAGTGTCGAACTTCTCTCCATTTTTAGAAGGCTCTACGGGGAATACATCTATAGCAGCTCCGGCGACTTGACCATCTTCTATTGCCTTTCTCAGATCATTCAGCTCAATTACCTCTCCTCTCGCATAGTTTAGAATAATAGCTCCTTTCTTGCAATGCTTCAGGTTCTTCTTATTAAGGAGATTTTTGGTCTGGGGCGTTTCAGGAACATGCAAAGTAATTATGTCGGCTTTGCTCATCAGCTCCTTAATTGTCCGAACTTCTGTAGCATTTCCCATCGGAAGTTTGGTCTCTATATCGTAAAAGATAACCTTCATTCCCATAGCCTCTGCTAGCACACTTACCTGTGATCCAATGTTTCCATACCCAATGATTCCCAATGTTTTACCTCGTAATTCATAGCTGCCTGCAGATTCTTTATACCAAATGCCCTCCTGGGCAGCCCTGTTCTTATCGGGTATGCGCCTGATCAGCATGATGGATGCTCCAATGACCAGTTCTGCAACAGATCGTGTATTGGAATAGGGTGCATTAAAGACTACTACGCCATGATTAGTAGCGTTTTTAAGGTCAACCTGGTTCACTCCTATACAAAAACATCCTATAGCCTGTAGCTTTTGGGCTGCCTCCAAAACTTTCTTGGTTACATGTGTTTTAGAACGTATACCGAGCAGGTGAACGTTTTTAATGGCAGCAATTAATTCATCCTCCGGCAGTGCCTTTGAGAGCCTTTGTACCTCGGCATATCCATTGCGGGTGAAGTTCTTCACCGCGAGATCACTAATATTTTCCAGTAAGAGAATTTTGATTTTTTCTTTCGGATAACTGGTGGACTCCATGCGGCAAATATCAGAAATTAATACCTATGAGTGATTATTTTGCAAATTTTAGATTGGATTTGTTTTTGTACAGAGATATCAAATAATTTTACCTGATTACCTTAAAAGCCAAACGATAAACATTTGAAAATCATTTTATTCGCGGGATTGATTTTGACGGGAGTAGTGGCCTGCAATTCCTCTAAAAGTGAAAAGCCACTAAGTAAAAGTTACACAGTTGCGGTTAAAGCCCCTGCCCTTCCTCCTTTACCTGATAACGAAAAGCAGAAGTTACACAATGAAATTGAGAGAGTTCTACAATCCACATTATTTCGTACCCATTTTAATGGGGGGATACTCATTGCTAAAAGCGGGACTATTGTGTATGAGAAATATGTAGGGTTTCGAAATCCAAGGCAAAGAAGAGATTCTATAACCCCTGAAACACCCTTCCAGATAGCCTCAACAAGCAAAACTATAACTTCTACTGCCGTTCTGAAGCTAGTTCAGGAAGGCAAAATCAAGCTGGAAGACTCTATACAGAAGTACTTCCCCGGTTTCCCGTATCACGGCATCACTGTAAAGATGCTTTTGAACCACAGGAGTGGATTGCCGAATTATCTTTATTATGTAGAAAAAGCGAAAGATCAATGGGATCGTAAAAAGCTGATGACCAACCAGGATGTGGTAAATACTTTAATGACCTGGCATCCACCCGTTGCTGCTTACCCGGACAGGCATTTTAATTATTGTAATACCAACTTTGTCCTCTTGGCTTCTATAGTAGAAAAGGTTAGCGGTATGTCGTTTCCCGATTATCTGGAAAAGAACTTTTTTGAGCCATTGGGAATGAACTATACCCATGTGCATACTATTGGAGATACAGCGGATGTTATCCAATCCTACCAGAGAAATGGCGGATTATGGACGCTGGACTTTTCTGATGGACCTTATGGAGATAAGAATGTGTATTCCACTCCAAGAGATCTGCTTAAATGGGACCAGTCGTTCTATACGAAATCTATACTTGATCAATCCATGTTAGATTCAGCCTATACTCCTTACAGCCACGAAAAACCAGGTGTTAAGAACTATGGACTGGGTTGGAGACTCCTGATGTTCCCTAATGGTAAGAAAGTTGAATATCATAATGGTCATTGGCATGGATTCAATTCGGCATTTGCCAGGCTCACGGATGAAAAGGCCACTATCATAATAGTGTCGAATAACTACAATAATTCGATTTACAACATAGCAAGGCGTCTTTATGACGTTTTTGGAAATTATGACGGTAAGCAGGAAGAAGGTGAAGAATAAGCGCTAATTTTCTGCCGTGCAAATCCTTACTGCTGATGAAATAAGGGCGTGGGATGCATATACCATTGCCCACGAACCCATTCGATCCATCGACCTGATGGAAAGAGCCGCGGCTCAGTGTGTTCATTGGCTGGAGAACAAGCCCTGGTTAACAAAGAAATTCCTCATCTTTTGTGGCAAAGGCAATAATGGTGGTGATGGATTAGCCATTGCCCGGTTGCTGACTGAAAAAGGATATTCAGTAGCTATTTACATACTTGAGTTTGGCAAACCAGGCTCAGACGATTTCCAGGCTAACCTGCGGAGGTTACATGAAATGAATTTCACACAAATCCATTTCATCCAACAGGAGGATCTGTTACCTGCTATTGATCCTGACAATATAGTTCTGGACTGTCTCTTTGGATCGGGGTTGAATAAACCGATGCAGGGATTGGCTGCTTTAATGGCAGAGCATATGTTCAACAGTTTTTCCACTATAGTATCGATTGATGTTCCATCCGGATTATTCCTGGATACCTCATCGAAGGGTAATCCTGTTGTAAAAGCTACCTATACTCTTAGTTTCCAATGTTATAAGCTGGCCTTATTAGTACAGGAAAATGCTGCCTATCTTGGAGAAGTATATATCCTGGACATTGGCCTACTGCCTTCCTATCTTTCCGGAAAGGACTTTCAAAAACAATTAGCTGATAAGCAATTAATTAAAGAGATCTATAAACCACGAAACCCGTTTGCTCATAAGGGAAGTTTTGGTTACACTCTTTTAATAAGTGGCGGTTATGGAAAAATGGGTGCAGCCATTATTGCCTCGAAAGCATGTATACGTTCAGGGGCTGGTTTAACCACTGCTTTTGTACCTAAATGTGGGTATGAGATCATGCAGGTTGCTGTTCCTGAAGCTATGGTTATAACCGATTCATCTGATCATTTCATCTCTTCGCTGCCTGATGATTTAGAAAAATACAATGCTATCGGTTTGGGACCCGGGATTGGAACTAAGGACGAGACTATAAAGATGGTTTCTTTTATTGTTCGCAGGTATAAAAAGCCTTTGGTCATTGATGCTGATGGATTAAATTGTATCTCTTTATACCCTGAGCTTTTAACCCAATTACCTGCATTCTCCATAATTACTCCACATCCAAAAGAATTTGATCGGCTATTTGGTAATCATTCAAGCGATTTCGATCGTATGGATAAAGCTGTTCAAAAGGCAGCAGAGCTCAATGTAATAATAGTACTTAAAGGCCATCACACTCTTATAACTACGCCGGGAGGCTTACATTATTTCAACAGTACAGGAAACCCGGGAATGTCAAAAGGAGGTAGCGGTGACGCACTTACCGGAGTTATAAGCAGCTTGCTGGGACAAGGCTATTCTCCTGCTAATGCCGCTATTTTTGGAGTGTATCTGCACGGTCTCGCCGGAGATATTGCTGCTGAGATCTATTCTGAGGAAGCTATGACCAGCTCAGACCTTGTAGAGAGTCTTGGAAAAGCATTTATTAGCTTGTTAACTCCAACAGCTTTCAATTAATCCTATTAAGTGTTTCTATAACTTTTGTACGCCGTATGTATAGGGTTGGCATGGAGTTTCACCAAGCTAACTCTATGCTAACTCCATGCAAACTTCCTACAAACGTTTAAGAGACTGATGAGAAGCAAGGGAATCCAAATACCTATATTTGCCGCCAAAATCTAGAAAATGACCAACAGAACATTTACAATGATCAAGCCTGATGCTATGAAAAACGGACACGCAGGGGCTATTTTAGACAAGATTATTAAAGCGGGATTTCAAATAGTTGCTTTAAAACAAACGAAGCTTACTGCAGAAAAAGCAGGTGAATTTTACGCAATACATAAGTCCAGGCCCTTTTATGGAGAATTGGTTGAGTTCATGAGCAGTGGTGTTATCATAGCTGCTATCCTGGAAAAAGAAAATGCAGTAAATGAATTTAGAATATTGATCGGAGCTACTGACCCTTCTAAAGCTGATGAAGGAACCATCCGCAAATTATATGCTACCTCTATAGGCGAGAACGCAGTGCATGGAAGCGACAGTGATGAAAACGCTCAAATTGAAGGAGATTTCTTCTTCTCTGGTCTTGAGAGGAGCTGATTTCTAAGTCTTATTCAAACTTCTTTCAATTAAACAGCCAGTTGTTCTAACTGGCTTTTTACATTTTTTGCGCACCTTACTTCTTCTCTACTTTATTGTTTATGCCATAGTGATCAGGAAAATAGATTAAATCTCTTTTGTTTTCTTTTTAATCATTTCATTCTTCACGGGTTCTACTTTATATCCTGCTTTCCTTAGAAGGCTGATTACACCGCGGTTACCAGGCAGATGACCGGCACCAACTGCAATTACCAGTGAATTTAATGGTAGCAATGTATCCAGCTTTTGAGCCCAGGCAGCATTCCGGTCATATAAGAGCAGATTACTGAAGTTTCTAATACCGAGAGCTTCCTTCTTAGTCATTTCTTCCATAGTCTCCAGCTGTTGATTGCGATAGGCATCAGTTAATTTCTTTATCTCATCTCCTTCAACGTTGTTATTGTTAACTATCATTAAATAAAGCTGCTTAGCCTGGAGTTTATACGGTATCTTATCGAAGATTGACAACTGGAAATTCATCGTTTCCAGCCCTTTAATTTTTTTGTTATTTCTTTTTGCTTCTCTCATGATCAGTTGCTCCATAGCTACCATGTTGCCACAATCGGTTGTTTGCTGCTCTGCTATTAAGGAGGCTGTCAGCAAAGGCTTATAGGTTTCGAGCATAGAGAAAGGAAGCATACTTGTGTGCTCATTAAAATACCTTTTTACAACCGTGTACTCTGAATCTGTTAGTAGGTCGGCAAGTGTGGTATCATTGCGCATGGCCATGTGTTGCATGGCGGCAATCATTTCAAACATATTGTCCATCTCCAGTTCCAGATAAACTTTATCTGTATTCCTTATAGCATACCTAAGACTGTCACTAAGATCAATATCATCAGCACACAACATGTGCATGGTGCCAAACAGGTAGGACGGCCTCGCAAGATTTTTTCCGGTGATTCTCCAAAGAAGTGTATTCGTGAATTGGGCATGAGAAGATAAGCTCGCAACAATAAGAAACAAATAGAGAACACATCTTTTCATACTCCAATATAGGTAAAATATTGAGGCCGTATACCTATTTAGAGACTTATGGGTAGAATATTTCTGTCCAGTATCTGAAAAACCTTGTTCCCCATGAAATATTGAGTTCAGAAGGGGCAATTGGGAGCTTTAATTCCTGTTTAATGGCCAGTAAAGGAAGGTTTACACCTGCTCCAAGGGCAGCCACTATAGTACCCTGCACCCTTGGATTAATTTCTAATATCTGAGCCTTACCGTTCTTATCTCTCTTTACCTGGATCCCGATGTTGCCGTGAAGTCCAATGACCTTAATAATGTTCCGGCAATACTCTATGATTATTTCATCTTTTATAAACTCCCCCTGCACACTTATACCATTTATCATTCGAATACGCCGCCTTGGAATTATCACATAGGCTTCTCCCTCATTCGCAAGACAATCAACTGAGTACTCGTCGCCGGGAAGAAATTCAGTTATCAGCAATTGCGGAAAGTCATGGGATGACAGCACTCTTAAAGCGTCATTGTAAGTGGTAAATGCATGGTTAGGCTTATGGTTAAAAAGAAGGTCCCATTCATCATAGTCGTTCGACATTATTCTGAAACCCCTGCTGCCGTTGGCTACTGATGGTTTAAAACAGATAGTTTCATCGGGATAACCTAACAATTTTGCAGCATCTTTAAACTCTCCAATAGTTTCCACCACCTTAAAAGCAGGTACATGGATATCCTTCGAGAGAAGGAACTTATAAGTTTCAGCTTTGTTATTAGAAATACTGATTGCCTCAGGGGAAGAAACCAGCACATGAACACCATGGTTACGGAACTCTCCCTTTGCTGAGGATAAAGGTTGAAGTTCACGGCTTACCAGCGGCATGATCACTTGTATATGCTGCTGTTCGCAAATTTTTTTTATGGACTGAATAAAACCAGCATCAGTGCCTTTAGGTATTTGAATGAAATGTGGGTTGAGATAACGGCCTACTGAATTGTTATCAGCATCAGCAACCAAGAGTTCAATGGCAGGTTCCTTTTGCAGACATTCTATAATGCCCGGAGCACCAGGAGCGCCGGCACCTGTCATTAATACTTTTATAGGGGCTGGTATCAATTGAAGATTGCTTAATGTATTGCTAAGTAAATTTAAGCATTCACAATTGCTTCTTCACCATACATCTGTTCTTTATACTTAAGCGATGGAGAAGGAAGAAAGGCACCCAGTCCTAATTTATCCCATTTAGCATCTACGGACTGAATTGTTGCATCGTCAGATACAATGATATTTGGCCAGTCGCGCTGAAAATTGTCATACTCTTTCGTCTTGATGGTACCGTCCAACCCAAGACAAGAGAAGGTCTTTGAAACATCGTTTAGTGATGGCCGTTGAACTAATGTATTATCCCTCTTAGGATCAAGATTATTACATAGCCTCCAGAGAGCAACAGCAAGATCATTGGCGTTAATTGTATGTTCTACATACAATATCATCTTCACTCCTTCTACTTCTCTTAGCTGACAAATCTGCTGATGCAATTCCCTCACATGTCCCTTCCTGTTCTTCTCTACTGAAAGAACAATTACCGGTATATCCTTCTTTAGAAGAGCAGCATTAACAATTTTCACCTCAGGGAACTTCTGAGTTATAACGGAGGGGTCCAGCTGTAACTGGGAAACTGAAAACTCTAAATTGCCTGTTTTTTCCTCTTCAAACTTGTAAGTTCCATCAATGCACATCTTTCCACCAAAACCCGGTTTGCTACAACTATGATCTAATACATCCATTGGCCCTTGAGTGAAGTAAACATCTGAAGCAGGATCAAGGTTTTTAAATACATACCGGGCAAGTTTTTCGTACTCTGTTATCTTAAAGGGCTGTTGCTTTGCTTCAGATACAGGAGGCATTGCTGTCAACACCAGAATTTTATTGAACATCATTTGTCCGGCTCCCCACATAGCATTCATTACTTTTTGTCCCTGGCCTGCATAATCTTTCTTAAGTTCCGCAATCACCAGGTTATGAAACACACCTTCCACAGGCATATCCATATCTACGATCTCCGGCACCATAGTCATCTTAATAGGCGCTAAAAAGATCCTTTCTGTTGCCTTCCCTAGCCAGGCGTCTTCCTGTGGTGGAATACCAACAATGGTCGCAGGGTAAACGGCATTCCTTTTATGTGTTAAGCAGGTTATGTGAAAACGCGGATACCAATCAGGAAGAGAGTAGTATCCAGTATGGTCACCGAATGGCCCTTCCCAAATCAATTCTTCGTCAGGATCAACATATCCTTCTATTACAAAGTCTGCGTCTGTTGGAACTTCTATGTCCGGCTGAGTAATACATTTTACCAGTTCCACTTTCTTCTTACGAAGAAAACCCGCGAGCATGTATTCATCTACATTTTCCGGTAATGGAGCAGTAGCTGAATAAGCATATGCAGGATCGCCACCTAAAGCAACGGCAACAGGCATTCGCTTGCCGAGCTTCTTATATTCATTGAAATGCTTTGCTGATACTTTATGCTTGTGCCAGTGCATTCCGGTCAATTGCGGACCAAAAACCTGCATACGGTACATGCCCACATTGCGGGTATTTGTATTCGGATCTTTAGTATTGATGACAGGTAAAGTGACGAACGGCCCACCATCTTTCGGCCAACAGGTAATTACAGGTAATTTATTGATATCTGCTTCGGTACCCTGCCAGATAATCTCCTGGCACTCTCCCCTTCCGCTTTTCAATTTAGGCATCCAACTGGCAAATTGCCCCAGTTTTGGAAGTAATTTTAATTTATCAATTATGCTCTCCTTTGGTGAGGCAAGCAGATGAAACAATTTCTCAATCTCCCTGGATACATCGTCAAGCTCATTTACACCGAGCGCAATACACATTCTTCTCTCACTACCGTAGGCATTCATAAGAACAGGAAAGTTTTTGCCTGTGTTTTCAAACAGTAAAGCTTTTCCTCCGCCTGGAGTTTTGCTGATCCTATCGGTAATCTCAGAGATCTCCAATTTGGGATCGACAAATTGTTTTATTCGAACCAGTTCTCCTGCTTGCTCTAATGCTTCTATAAACTGTTGTTGATTCTTAAAGGCCATGTAATAAATTATAACTGTGCAAGTTAACAGTGAATGTTTATCTGCTGAGATGATTTTGCTAATTATTTAAACTGACTTATGTCTTCTTTTTTAAACGGTTCTCTTTTAGAGGTATTACTTTAAGAAGAATATTGAGCACAATTAATATAGTGGATAACTAAGTGGCTAATGCAAACTGCTGTGCTTCAATGAAATATAACTCTTCAATAAAAATGAATAACTTAATAACTAACCAAACACTTGTATTTTCCCAAAATTCTTATTAGGTTTATAGTCCTCTTCCACTTTATCCTATACAACGATCCAAATTCCTCCTATTTAAAACTGAAAAGTCACAATTTGTAAACTCAGGTTTACGCAAGCAGATTAAAATCCTATCTATTCCTAGCTGAGACCCTTTAAGCGAGTTGATGAAGCTTAATGTACGAAACCGACTATCCCTCTTTTGGGGTATTTGATTTATTCACTCTTAAACACAACTTATGAAAACAGAATGCCAGATCAGCTTTTTACAGGAGAAGATTGAAGAAATAGGAAGCGCCATTTTCACTAACGAGAGTGAAGGCATATTAAAACTTCCCAGTTCCATAATCACCAGGCTAAAGGTGGATGATTATGGTTACGTTTGGTTCTGGGTGCAGAAGCCTTATAAGCAATTACAGGAGTTTGATTCCGGATTCCCTGTGCGCCTGGATTTCTTTCGCAAAGGAGTAGATTATTACATTCAGGCGGAAGGTAATGGTTTCGTGGTAACAGATCCTGAAGAGGTACTTACCTATGGCCAGTTTGATGATAGTGTAAACAACGACATGGTACTAGTTAAAATAAAGCTTTTAAAAGTAGATTACAGGGAAACCAAAGTACCACAGCGGGTAATGTGGTGGGAATCTGCGTTGAATACCATTGTTAACTTCATTGGCGCCAGCCAGCAGAAGACCAGGACTTTAACCGTCTTCCAACTTAGTACTTACGAGCAGAATTATTAATGGGTTAGCGAAAAGAGTTCCCGCAAGGGAACTCTTTGTACTTATAATAGCTCTGCTTTGTCAGATTTTATGAGGGCAATCCAATCCTCTTTTATACCTGTTTGCAGCCGTTTTACCATATCCACTGCCCAGGCGGAATGTCACATGAAGGCCTGTGAAATAATACCAGTCTTGCTTTTTGTCATTTCCCCGGAGAGTTCCCTTTGAAGGATAATTACTATTACCACCAGGCGCCTCATCGCCCCTGTAGGACAGGCTTACTGCCGTAGGTCCATGAGCAGCGAGTAAGTCCTGTTCATCAGCGTAAGTTGAACTAACATCATCAAGATAATCTGTAAAAAGTTTTCTTAGTCCCACTTCTAACCCAATTCGAATATTTTCATTTACCACGTATTTAATACCACCACCAAATGGAATAGCGAAATCAGTAAGTGAGTAGGCTTTGCGCCCATAAGTAGCTATTCCCTGTCCTTCTGTTCCAAGGGGTTGCAGGTAAGTTTTATTATTAGATGAATCAGTAGTATAAGGATTAAAATGAAAAAGGGCTATACCTCCAAATGCATAAGGCGACCACCGGATGGAGTATAGATTAAATGTCGTGAGTTCTCCAATAACACTAAATTCAGAAATGTTCGACTGAAAGCTAAGGTTTCTGTTTACTTTCTGAAAATCTGAATTTGTATACTTATCGGCGCCTTCCACTTTAGCAAAGCTGAATTGGCTTCTCAGCATCACACGATCAGAGACTTCATAATTCAAAGACAAACCCAGTGCAGGTTTTGTTCTTTTATATACTCCGCTGTTTAATTCTCCCAGGTAATTTGCTCCGCCGATGAATGTTCCAAGGTGAAATTGGGCGTTGAGGTGCAGTGTAATTAATAGGGTTAAGGGTAAACATAATCTTCTCATGCCGTAGGTTTATTCCCCCTGCTTTAACAAATTTGAGACCGAAAAGACTATGAAAAAATAAAATTTACTACATCAGGTAAAGAAAATCAGTCTTTTAGGAATCTATACCCTATTAGAGGTATACAAATCGGTAAAGCGAATCCCAAGACCCGGGTTTTCAGAAGTTTGAATGTCCCCGTCAGGAAGATAAGTTATTCCTTCCGCCAGGTCCTCCTCCAGCAATAACGGTCCATCTGCATCTATATAGTCCACCAGCGGCATCAAATGGGCAATCGCTGCTGAACCAATGGAAGATTCATTCATACTTCCAACCATAATTCCCATATTTAGTTCCCTTGCCCTACTGATCATCCGTAGTGCGGGAGTAATACCGCTGCATTTGGTCAGTTTAATATTGATGCCATGAAAGTGCATATGGCATCGATCCACATCCTTCTCAAAAACACAGGCTTCATCAGCATATAAGGGCAATGGTGAGCGATCATATAGCCATTTCATTCCTTCCCAATCATCCTTTGCTAGTGGCTGTTCAATAAACTCTACTCCCAATTCTTTAAAAACCTTGATTTTTTCTAATGCTTCGTCCGCCTGCCATGCAGCATTAGCATCAATTCGAAAAGTAGCATCCGTATGTTTTCGCAGCGTTTCAATAATCTCTATATCATTGTCTGTACCCAATTTAATTTTATAAATTGGCCATGGTTTCTCCTTGAGCTTTTCTACCATCTTTTCTAAACTGTCAATTCCAATAGTATAATCGCATTTAGGATGTTTCTCTTCTCCCGGTCTCGTCCAGAATTGTTTCAGCGGTTTATCCTTCATTTTACCATATAGGTCCCAACCGGCAATATCTAATGCACACACCAAAAAGCTATTCATTGGGAATAGATGATGTAAGTAATGCCAGTATCTCTCGGGTTCCGTGAACGCAAATTTCTCCACAAACATCTTTTTACCTTCCAGATCTTCTACCATCTTTTCAACAGGAATATTGTAATAAGCTATAGCAGGAGCTTCTCCCATCCCTGCATACCCAAGGTGTTCCAGTTGGACTATTAAGGTTGGTTGGTGTGTTTTAGTCCCTTTTGAAATGGTAAAAGGATATCGGAACTTCAGATTGTATGAACGGTAATTAACTTTCATCCTGGTAAAAACCGGTTAAGTTCAATAATTTAAATAAACCACTTTTCTTATCTCCCACTGTTACTAATATAGTCCCTGATTTCATTATTGAACTCTTCTTCTTTGAGTAACTGCTCTAATGGTAAATGCATCCGGTAGTTCCAATAATGATTTGGATTGGCAGGATTATTAATGCGTTCTTCAGATGTATTTTCTCTACGCAGGTTCTTACTCATGGCTAGAATATCCTGTAGTTGAAATATGCTTAACATAGCAGGAGAATATAGATGTTGCAGTACAATTGCCCTACTGATCCAGGGGTCACAGGATTCCGGTGCTTCCCCCTGTTCCCCAAGCACAGTGTTGAAGAATAACTGCGTTCTGTTTTTATCTTCTTCCCACCAGCCTCTTATGGTACTCATGTCGTGAGTAGATGGAGTGATTACCGATAAGTAAGGAGCGTCTTTAGGATGGAAAAATTCCAGGTGAATATTCTTCGGCATCCGCTGTATCTCAAGACTAAGGATTCCCAATCGTTTCATTACATCGGGTACACAATGTGGTACCATTCCCAGATCTTCTCCACAGATCAACATATTGGTTGCATCTTTTAATGCGGGCAATTTCTTCATTGCTTCTTTTTCCCAGA
>JBLNAY010000088.1:0-16556 GCA_050259715.1 Candidatus Dadabacteria bacterium | reverse complement strand
GGTATTAACCAGGCAGTATTGCCGTAGGCGCCTCCACCGGTTTCTTCACCTACAACGGTTACATTGTCCTGCTTTATAAGTGCTTTTGTAAATAAAGTAGCTGCCGAGAATGTATTTCCCCCGGTAAGTATATAAGTAGAACCATTAAAATGATTGGACACTTTTGGATTGAAGAGCCTATGTTCAAAATAAGAGAAATGGTAATGGTCATCGTTCTTTTTCTTTGTAAAAAAGGCGAGAAATAACCAATTAAGAAACCTGTTCTGCTGGTATTTTCCATAGGGGGTGCCCACTTTTATTGCATAAAGAGAGTCCGCCATTTTAAATGACTTATTAGCAATATATTTTGCTAACAGGTTTGATAGGGTGACACTTCCTCCACCGTTTGCCCTCATATCGACGATCAGGTTATCAAGATGTTGCTTATTGATCTGCCGGAAAGATTGACGGAAGAAAGGCCGTAACTTATTATGTTTTCCAAAGGTATTTACCTCCAGGATTGCAGTATTTAATGAACTGTCTATTGTTAAGTTCCGTGCAGCTTGCAATTCCTGTTTTTTTCTTTGTTTACGTGGTAATTTATGGGGGACTAACGCCGTTCTGACACTGTCTATTGCCGGGTAATAAAGCTTAAGAACAGAATTCTTCAATCTTCCGGCTGTATCAATATACTCTACTTTATATTCCGGTTTGAGGCCATAAAGAGATGCGAACATCACCCGGAAGTTCCCTCCGTTACTTAAAGTCTGGTATTTGTGGGTACTGTTGTATCCGTCGGCAGACAGGTGAGAAAACATGGAATCAATGATTGTTTGCATCGGCACGTTATCAATTGATTTTAGCACCACACCCTTTATTATGTTACTGTCCTTACGATTCAAATTTGCTGTTACCACAGCTGTGTCGGGCCAGATCTTCATATACAAGGGAAAAGAAGGAGCCTTTGGATTAGAATACTTGTTCGCTTTCTTTGAGGGTCGCGTAGTTGTGTGACCGCACCTGAATTTAGAGGTCACATAGCTAAGTATGTTTCTGAACTTTCCTTCCGTCAGGGAATCGGTGATAAGGGATGCTCCTTTATCGAAATAATAATCAATGCTATCCTTCGGAGTATACCAATACAAACTAGGATGGGCATCTTCAAGGACATTCCTGAATAACTGGTAATCACTGCGGAGTGCCTCAGGGGCATATTTTTTCCCCGGATCATAGTTCTTAGAGGCGACACAACCTGTAAGAAAAAGGGCTGGGATTAACAGCAGTAGGATTGTTCGCATAAGATCTTATTGGAATGCATTCCAGCCTTGTGCAGTTATCGGATATTTATTTCCTCCTTTGGTTATGATGTTGCTCCCTGCTTCTGTATCGGTCATGTATCCAATAATGCTGATCTCAGGATTGCTGACCACTTTATCATAGTCATCCTGTTCAATGGTAAAAAGCAACTCATAATCTTCTCCTCCACTTAATGCGCAGGCAGTAGGGTCGAGGTTAAATTTGAAAGCAGCCATTTTAGTATCTTCTGCAATTGGAATCTTGTCTTCGTATAAGACACATCCTAGCTGGCTTTGTTTGCAGATATGTAAGATCTCTGAGCTGAGCCCGTCACTTACATCAATCATTGCTGTTGGTTGTATTTGATTAGCCGCAAAGAATTCAATGATATCCTTGCGGGCTTCCGGTTTTAAAATGCGTCCTACAGTATATTTCTGTCCTTCAAGATCCGGTTGGACTTGTGGATTCTCCAGGAAGATCTTTTTTTCTCTCTCCAAAAGAGTTAAGCCAAGGTAGGCAGCACCAAGGTCCCCGGTAACACATAGCAAGTTACTCTTTTTCGCTCCCGATCTTTTTACATATGCTCCCGGAGCCACTTCACCAATAGAAGTACAGGAAATAATAAATCCTTTTTGTGAGGAGCAGGTATCACCTCCAATCAGATCCACTCCATAATATTCACAGGCTGCGTAAACACCATCATAGAATTCATCAAGAGCCTCTACACTGAGCCGATTGCTCAGGGCAATAGATAAGATGATTTGTGTTGGTGTGGCATTCATCGCGTAGATGTCGCTTACATTAACAACCACTGTCTTATAGCCCAGGTGCTTTAAAGGAGTGTACATGAAATCAAAATGAACTCCTTCCACCAGTAGGTCATTTGATGCGACTACCTGTTTACCAAAATGATCCATTACAGCAGCATCATCACCTACTCCAACAATAGTAGATGCATTCTGAATCTCTATATTCTTCGTGAGGTGATCTATCAATCCAAATTCACCGAGCTTAGAAACTTCTGTCCTTTGTTCATTCATTTATAAATAATTTACTTGCCTTCAGGAATGTTGCCTTTAATCCATTCTATTAATTCAGAATGAATAATGCCATTACTGGCTATAATTCCAGCTTTATAGGGAGAATATTGATCGCCTTTCAAATTAGTCACTTTTCCACCTGCTTCTTCTACAATCAGAAATCCTGCGGCACTATCCCATGCCTCTAGCTTATGTTCGTAAAAGGCATCAAATCTGCCGCAGGCGACCCATGCAAGGTCCATTGCTGCGGATCCAAGGCGGCGTACGGGAATGCCTCTCCTGATAAACCGGTCAAACACTTCTAATGGTCCATTTGGTTCATCAAGGTAGGTATATGGGAAACCTGTTACGAGGCATGCTGTTTCAACAGCATTCTTAGAACTTACGTTAATGGGTTTTTCATTCAGTGTGGCGCCTTTACCTCTTTCGGCGAAAAACAATTCATTGATAAAAGGATTATAAATGGCCCCCAGGATCATCTTTCCTTCGTATTCAACCCCAATGGAGACGCAACAAATCGGAATGCGGTGGGCAAAGTTTACTGTGCCATCAATAGGATCAATAATCCATTTAAATTGAGAGTCCTGTACCAGGTCTCCACATTCTTCACTTAGGATATGATGTTCCGGGTAATTCTTTTTTATTATATCAATGATCACCTGTTCACAGGAGTGGTCAACTTCTGTCACCAGGTTGTTTATACCTTCTTTATTAGAGATCTTAAAATCAGTGTCTTCAAAACTCATCATCTCTTTAGCCGCAGATCTTACTGCTTCCATTAATACCTTATCGAGCATGAGCAAAGATAACCGCAGAATAGGTTGAGCATGACTTCAGATGTTAATTCTGCTGATCTCCAATGGACTCTTCCATGTTCAACATTCTTTATGTAGGTTTGTCCATTTAGGTAAAAGAGTTGATTTGGTTTTATCGATCATCATAGTAAATTATAATGTAAAATACTTCCTCGAGCAATGTTTATACTCCTTACGTAAGGCCACTGATTCGATAAATGCTGAAGTTATCGTAATCGATAATAACTCTATTGATGATAGTTTACCTTACCTGAAGCCTAAGTTCCCGGAAGTCGCTTTTCATAAAACAATAGCTAATATTGGATTTGCAAAAGCCTGCAACATTGGGTTGAGCTATTCATCGGGAGATTACGTTTTGTTCCTGAACCCGGACACCATTATAGCAGAAGATACTTTTTCAAAGTGTATTGCTTTCTTCGAAAGAACTCCAGATTGTGGTGCACTAGGTATAAAGATGGTTGATGGAACAGGGGAATTTCTAAAAGAGTCTAAAAGAGCTTTCCCTTCCCCAATGACTTCTTTATATAAGCTATTTGGCCTGGGACGTGTGTTTCCAGGTTCAAAGATTTTTAACCGTTATCATTTAGGGCATCTCGACAGAAATAAGAACCACGAAGTGGATGTATTAGCCGGAGCTTTCATCATGATAAGAAGAAGTGTATTGGATGAGGTCGGTGCTTTTGATGAGAAATTTTTTATGTATGGAGAAGATGTAGATCTAAGCTACCGGGTGCAGCAAGCAGGATACAAGAACTATTACTTTTCTGAATCGACGATCATCCATTTCAAAGGAGAAAGTACAAAAAGAAGTAGCCTCAACTATGTCAGAATGTTCTATAATGCCATGAGCATATTTGTCCGTAAGCATTATGGGGGCACGAGAGCGGGTGTTTTTAACCTGTCCATACATATAGCAATTTGGATACGCGCCTTTATAGCTGCACTGGCAAAGTTGATGCGGTGGATTGGATTGCCAGTGATTGATGCTGTACTGATACTCTGCTCTTTTTGGATAGTCAAAGAGATCTGGATTCATTATGTGAGAACTGATATTGTTTTTCCTAATACTCTCTTACTGGTCTCTTTCCCTTTGTTCACGATTATTTACCTGGCAGCAGCTTACATTGCTGGCCTCTATGATAGATTTTTTAGGAAAGAAAATTTAATACGCTCCACCATAGTGGCAACCGTTGTGTTGCTTGCGATTTATGCACTATTGCCTGAAAAGTTTCGTTTCTCCCGAGGAGTAGTTGTTTTTGGTGCTTTGCTCGCCCTGATACTTATTGCTGTTCAGCGGCTGTTGTTTATTAATCTGCAGCTTTTACAAAAACCAATGAGCAAAATATCAAAGCCTCATATTCTTATTGCAGGCAATTCAAAAGAATATGAGTCGGTAATTACATTTTTATCTCACAACGGTTTAAATGAAAAGGTAATTGGCCGTGTTTCCATCAATGGCGATACCAGCAATTTCATTTCTAAGTTGGACAGGGTGAATGAGACAGCTAAAGCATTGGATGCCCGGGAAATTATCTTTTGTGCCGGGAGTATGCCTTATAAAAAGATTATAGAATATAGCCAAACAATAAAGGGCAAACTTCAAATGCGTTTTCATGCCCTTGGAAGTGAGAGTATTGTAGGCAGTGACACCAGCACAGCAACAGGAGAAACCTTGAGTACACAGGCAGATTACAGTATTGCTAAGTCATCCAATAAGAGAATGAAAAGGTTAATAGACCTATTCTCATCGCTTGCATTTGTGATTCTATTTCCCTTGATATTCTTATTTGTCAGGAGACCCAAAACCTTTTTTAAAAATAGTGTATCTGTACTGACCGGTAAGAAAACCTGGGTTGGATATATGAATAACTCTATCACACTTCCTCACCTGCCACCATCGATACTGGCGTCAAATGGGATTAAGATCAACAAGGAAAATCTTCCGGAAGAAAGTATTCACCTGGTGGATTATTGGTATGCCCGAAACTATGAACCCGTTCAGGATGTAAAAACTATTTTACGTAATTACAGAGATTTAGGTACATAAAAAACTACCTTTAAATTCTTTTATATTGGTGCAGAATGGCAAGAATCATAGACATTAAACTGCCACGTTCGATTGCCCAGGCTTTAAGATTATCACAGAATGATCCTCGTCGCCAGCAGCAGAAAGTGTTAAAGAAATTACTGAAGAAAGCTCGCTTTACTGATTTTGGGCAGAAGTATAAGTTTGATGAAATACTCCTCACCAAAGTTCCCGGTAAAGAATTTCAAAATATTGTACCTGTTCATGATTATAATAAGATTTATAACGAGTGGTGGGTAAAAACTTTGGAGGGAGTACCCGATGTCACATGGCCGGGGAAAATAAAATACTACGCTTTAAGCTCCGGAACTTCTGAATCAGCAAGTAAGTATATACCTGTCACTAAGGAGATGTTGAAAAGTAATCGCATCAATTATATACGCCAGTTTCTTTCTCTTCTTAACTATGAACACCTGCCAAAGAATGCCGTAATCAAAGGCTTCTTAATGCTCGGAGGTGCAACAGATCTTCAGAAAGGACAGGCAGGTTGGTATGCCGGTGACCTAAGTGGAATATTAGCTAAGAACAGGCCGTTCTGGTTTCAGACCTTTTATAAACCAGGTGGGAGGATAGCTGCCATTAAAGACTGGAATCAAAAGTTGCAGGAGATAGTCGAAAATGCTCCCGATTGGGACATTGGATATATAGTGGGTGTACCCGCCTGGTGCCAGATGTGTATGGAGATGATTATTGACCATTACAAAGTGAAAACCATTCATGATATATGGCCTAACCTTGGATTTTTTGTTCATGGTGGAGTAGCCTTCGAACCTTACAAGAAAGGTTTTGAAAAATTGTTAGCTAAGCCTATTGTTTATATAGAAAATTACTTGTCCAGTGAGGGATTCATCGGTTATAAAGACAGGCAGAATGCAAAGGGTATACGGTTAATTTTAAATAATAATATTTTTCTCGAGTTTGTTCCTTTTGATGATAAGAATTTTGACACCGAAGGAAAGATGGTAGAAAAGCCAGAGGCGTTATTGATTGACGAAATAGAGGAAGGGAAAGATTATGCCTTGTTGATGAGTACTAATGCCGGTGCCTGGAGGTATTTGATAGGAGATGTTGTCAGGTTTGTTGATATTGAGAAAAGTGAAATAGTCATTACAGGAAGAACGAAACATTTCTTAAGTCTTGTTGGTGAACACCTTAGTGTAGAGAATATGAATAAGGCTATCCAGTTGGTAAGCGATGAATTCAACATCTCCATTCCTGAATTTACCGTTATAGGTTACCCTTATGAAAACCTGTTTGCACACAAGTGGTATATCGGTTGTGATGATCCTATAAACGCTGATCTGTTGATGAAGAGGATTGATGAATATTTGTGTGAATTAAATGATGATTATGCTATTGAAAGGAAGAGCGCGTTAAAAAAAGTTTTTATTGAAAAGCTTCCCGAACACCTGTTTATTCAGTTCATGGAAAAGGAAGGGAAATTAGGGAGTCAGCATAAGTTTCCCAGGGTATTGAAAGGTAAGATGTTGCTTGAATGGAATGACTTTCTGAATTCCTATGCAACTTTACCTAAGTAGACAAATCTACTATACGTATGAAATAAACCTTATTTCGTCTCCTACCTATAACTTCGCAGAACTTTTATGGTTGAAGCTATACTGAAAGGAATTACACTTGGTTTCTTGCTTGCCATCTCTGTAGGACCTATTGTGTTTACAGTTATTAAGCAAAGTCTGAATAATGGACTGAAAGGTGGAATGGCCTTTATAGCAGGTATTTCTTTGAGTGATATATTCCTTGTTGTATGCTGCAACGTGTTTACTCAATTTGTACTAACACTAAGTAACTATGAACGGCCAATCGGAATTGTAGGAAGCATTCTCTTATTGGCTGTTGGAATTCACTTTCTCTTCTTCAAGAAAGTGAGTATTAAGTCTGATGGCAAGCACATGATCAAGGTGAGAAAAAGAGATTTCGCCAGGCTATTTATGGCAGGAGCCATTATGAACCTTTTAAATCCCGGTATAATTGTTTTTTGGTTTACTACGGCAACAGCCTTTATAAGTCATACATGGAGACAGCGATTGGTTATCTTTGGCATCGCCTTATTAATTGCATTAGGAGCAGATGTTATCAAAGTGGTATTGGCAGATAAAATACGCCAGAAGTTAACGCCTAAAAATATACACCGCATTAATCAGATAAATGGATTAATACTCATCCTTTTTGGCGTTGTGCTGTTATGGGGCCTGTTATTCTATGGAAAAGAAATCCCGCATCACTAAAGAGAAGAGAGGGTTCCTTGCAACTACCTTGAGGCGCATAAAAAAGCTTCTTTTATTCCTCTTTATTTTTCAATTATTCTATATTATAATTCTTAAGTGGATAGATCCTCCGATAACTATAACACAGATGTCGAGCCTCATGAGCGGTGAGGGTTTAAAAAGAGATTACGTCAGCTATGACATGATCTCATATAACATGAAACTTGCGGCAATAGCTTCTGAGGACCAATTATATCCTGATCATAGTGGCTTTGACTGGAAAAGCATTAAGAAGGCAATGGCATACAATCAAAGAAAACCAAACAGGATACGTGGAGCTAGTACCATTAGTCAACAAGTGGCGAAGAATGTTTTTCTCTGGCAGGGACGTGATTGGGTAAGGAAAGGACTGGAAGCCTACTTCACTAAAATGATAGAATGGATATGGGGTAAAAAGAGGATTCTTGAAGTTTACCTGAATGTCATAGAAACCGGGAAGGGAGTTTACGGTGTGGAAGCTGCCTCCCGAAAAGCTTTTAATATATCAGCAAGGAAGCTCTCCAGGTACCAGGCTGCTTTGATCGCTGCTACTCTGCCCAATCCAACACGGTTTACAATAAAGCCGTTATCTCGTTTTACTGCAATAAAAGCTCCCTGGATAATTCAGCAGATGAACCATTTGGAAGGTGACCCTGATATTCAAAAAGTAATTAATTAACCTTGTTACTTGTGAAGGCGGTATCGATAACTCTAATAGCTGTTTGCAGCCTTTGATTGTCTGTACCAGTGATATCTGCCCAGGGAATACCACAGTTGATAACAATATCCTTATACATCTTATACAGCCTTAACCTGAATGCTTCATCAGGATATTCACGAAGTTCATCTTTTACCCATGGAAGATCAGGGTTGCACAACAGGTATAAATCGTACTTACGGGTGGCGATCTGTTTCATGATCCAGGTATGGCAATTTTGAAAAGCAACTTCACACCATACTTTCATCACATACATGTCTGTATCTATAAAGTAATATTCATTTGAAGCTTTTTCTATAAAGTTCTCTTCAAGGCTTATTTGGCCATGTGCAATATTCAAAAGGTCTTCATAAGCATAATCCATTCCTTTCTCCAGCAAATATTCCCGTGCATACTCCGGACACCAAGTAGTTTTATAATGTTCTGCAAGTTGAGAACAAAGCGTACTTTTTCCTGTAGATTCAGGCCCTATTGTAACAACTCTTTTCATTCTTCGTGTTCAATGGCAAAGGTAGCGGCATTTTGCAGGGGCATTCTTTTGTACTTCCATTCCACCCATCCTATTATTGCCAATCCCAATAAAATAATATAATAAACACTAGTAAAAACAAGGCCCTTTACAAAATACAATGGTATAGAAGCCATGTTCGTGCAAATCCACCACAACCAATTCTCAAGCTTCTTCTTAGCCATTAACCACATACCCGTATATGCTGTTGCAGAAGCAAAAGCATCCGCCCATGGTATAGCTCCGGAGAAGTAAGGCTTAAGAAACCTAAGGGAAATGAATATTACAATGTAAAAGCCGGTGAAAAATAATAGATGTTGCATCCACTCCTTTTTTGAGGCAACAGTTATATGAAGTAATACATGATGTTGTGCGTCCTTCCTTGACCATAAATACCAGCCATAAATACTTACTACTGTATAGTAAAAATTTACACTCGCTTCTCCAATCAGGTGCATTTTAAAGCTCAGATAGATATAAATTATCGTATTCACTAAACCAATAGGATACAGCAGCACCTTTTCATTCTTGGATAGCCATACACTGATTATACCTGCAAATACAGCAATATATTCCAGAAGGGTAGTTGCCTTCATTCCAGCTATAAACTCCTCAAGTAAATGATGCATAGCTGCAAACGTAATTAACTCTTTGTATCCTCACCATGTATGTTATAAAGTAAAAGCACCTTTAAGGTGCTTTTACTTTATAAATATGTATCTTTTTGAATTATTCCGCTTCTGCTACAACTTCCTTTACTTCAGGAATCATTCTTTTCATCATACCTTCTATACCAGCCTTCAACGTGATCATAGAGGAGGGACAACCAGAGCAACTCCCTTGTAACATCAGGTTAACTACACCATCTTTATAACTCTTGAACTGAATGGCACCCCCATCCATTTCAACAGCAGGTTTAACATAGTTCTCCAATAGTTCTTTTACTCTTACTACCACATCGTCATCATCTGCTGCCACCATATTGCTACTTTCCTGCTTTACAGTTGCCAGTTCATCTTCATTGATAACAGCCTTTGCATCCTGCAGGTATTCCTTAAGGAATTCACGTATGGAAGGAATTACATCTGTCCAGTCGGTTTCTGGTGTTTTAGTCAATGTCACAAAGTTTGAAGCAATAAATACAGACTTTATGAAGGGAAACCCAAACAACTCAGTTGCTAAAGGTGAAGGTTTAGCAGTTTCCACTTCCGGGAAATCAATACTCTTTCCGGGATACAAAAGCTTATTGGCCACAAACTTCATGGTTTCCGGATTCGGGGTCATTTCTGTATATATGCTAATTATGGGATTGCCAGTCTTGATCATAGTTATACCAGTTTCAGTGGCAAAATTACGCCGTTCCACCTCAAAACAACCGGCTGTTTTTACGAATAAAGGAAATTAACAATGACTATTGGTTTTTAAAATATTGCCTTAAGAGCCTGCCCAGCCTTAATTTTATCGGTTTACTTAATTGTGTATTTTAAGTTAATTGTACTATAGAACATGTTTTCCCCTCTCTCTGAAAGATCCGGTCTATTTGCAACAGTTATCAGGTTCTGCGGTAAGATATATGATGGTGTAACTATAGCCATCCAGTTTCCTTTGGCGTAAACTAAGGGCGCTGAGAACTCGTAAGCCAATGTATTAAACTTGTTTACATTTTCACTTACTTCCTTGTTAGTACTTCCAAGGCCCAGCAGACCAGGAGTTTTCTTGTAATAGGTCTGCTGAAAACGCTGTGTCCCCGCATATAGGTAAGCTGATGGAGCTATTACAATAACACTATTGTCCTTGTTCTCAATCCGGAATGTATGATCGAGTCCGGCGGTAGCACCAAAGTCAGTATTATCACTGAACTTCACATCAGCTCCACAGGTTAAGTTAACCACTTTATTTAAGTTGGTGATACTAAAGCCACCCTGTGCTTTCAATGCCGATTGAACTAACCCGCTATTGTCTTTATAAAAGGGCTTCAGTGCATATAAACTGGTAATCCAACTATCAGTACTATGTTGCAATCCCAGGTTAGCAACAGTGCCTGCATATTGAAAAGATTGCTGCTTATTATTTACAAAAATGGGTGCTGCATTAATGTAAAAGTCTTTGGTGAGCCATAGCTCCGCTAAAGGAAACAACCCGGTGCTTTTAAGACTATCGGTTCGACCATAGTAGTTTAAACTGGTATTGTAATTCACGCTTAATTTCAATAGCGGTTGATTGCTTGCTGTTGTACTATCCGTTTGTGCATTCAATTGAGCGAATCCTATCAACCCTATTAAGAGAAATAATATCTTAATCATATTGTGTGTTATCTTGATAAAGAAAGAAGCCATCTTGCACAGCAAGATGGCTTTTAATTAAAAGGTCTTTACTAGTGTTTTTCTCCCTTTACCTGAGTTTCTGATTTTACTTCAGTAGTGGCTTTTACACTGCCATTTACTTTGCTGTCCTTTACTTTTTCTTTAACTGTGGTTGAAGAACCTTTTACTTTAGTTTCCGCTCCATCTTTGAATTCTTTTGTCTTACTTACTGTGGCATCTTTTGAATTTTCGGCTTCCGTCATGGTTGCACCTGTGTTTACGTTTGCCTTAGTCTTTAATGATGCATCAGTTTTCTGATCAAAGATTGCTGAATTCTCGTTTGCATGTTCTTTTGCTGTTTCACTCGCATGAGTTGAAGCTTGTGAGTTGACACGTGCCTTAGCATTTACTGATCCAGATGTTGTTGATTTTACTTCAGCTGCTTTTCTTGTTGTTGCTGAGACAGTATTCTTTGTGTTAGCAGCAACTTTGGTAGCAGCATTGGTAGCTGCATGTGTACTCGTTGCTACGTTAACTGTTTTACTTAGAGTAGCATGAGTAGAATTGCTAATTCCAACATTCACCTGGGCTGATGCTGTAATGGCAGCAAAAGAAGCAGCGAGTACGAATAAGGGTTGTCTTTTCATAAGTCTGTTTTGTTGTGTGTGTTTAAATAATTAAATGCCGCTAATTCATTAAACGATTAAATAGGTAGCTTACTTGAGCAGCGACACACATCTTTGACAAAACCTTTACTAAAACGTTTAATCAAAATTCTAATTTTCTTGACGACAATTTTTCAGGTCTGCAATTCCGGGGATTTATTGTACGGATTTAAAGGTAATAAGTGCATATATATCATTTCCACAACATGGAAGAAAGGTTGCAGTTTACTATACCGGTTAGGCTCAACTGACAAAAAGACCTATTGAACGATCATTAGTTTAGCATAATTGAGCATGATCTTCTTTTCACCGTTTTCCTCAAATTTTATAGTTGCAACGGGGTTATGTTGTGATCCTTCTAATTTAATTATCTCGCCAAAACCAAACTTCTGGTGTTCAACACGGTGTCCAACCTGCAGTTGTTTAATGTCACTGGGAACAAAGTTGGCTGAAGGAACATGGGCTACTTCTCTGGGTTTGCTATTCGTATTTATTAAAGTAGAAACAAAACTATTTTCTTTCCTCTCTGTACCTCCACCAAAACCTCCGCGCATCCTTTCAAAGGCACTTCCCAATCCAAAGCCGGATCCTTGCGATTGGTTCTTCATACCTCCACCCGCAAAAGATTTATCAATATAATCGGTAGGAACTTCTTCAATAAAACGACTCGGGTCATTTTGAGTAAGAGAACCAAATTTATATCGTGTGTTGGCATAGGTAAGATAAAGTCTTCCTTTTGCCCGTGTGATAGCTACATAAAACAATCTTCTTTCTTCCTCCAGTTCTTCCCTGGTATTAATGCTCATTGAATTTGGGAATAGACCTTCTTCAAGTCCACCAACAAACACCACCGGGAACTCAAGACCTTTTGCTGCATGGATGGTCATAAGTTTAACGGTGTCCGCATTTACATCTTTATCATCGGCATCAGTCAACAGTGTTATCTGCTGCAGGTAAGCAGCCAAAGTTTTATCACCGACTTCTCCGCTTTCTTCATTTAAAGGAGTTTCTGTAAATTCCTTAATAGAGTTTAATAATTCCTGCACATTTTCATAACGCTGAACGCCCTCTGTACTCTTATCATTAAAAAGCTCTTTAACAAAATTGGTTTGCTTACCCACATGGTAGGCCAGTTCGTAAGCATTCCGGTTGGACAGCATGCTATGGAAACTTTTGATCATTAGTACAAACTCTTCAATAGACGAAAGTGTACCTGCCCGAAAGCCAAAGCGGTTGGCATTTTCAAGTACTTCCCACATGCTGATATTGTTTTCATTAGCAGCGAGTATAGCCCTGTCAATTGATGTTTTACCAATGCCCCTGACGGGGTAGTTAATAATTCTCTTTAAAGCTTCTTCATCTTTCGGATTAACAATGATCCTCAGGTAAGCCACATAATCCTTAATCTCTTTCCTTTGATAGAACGAGATACCTCCATAAATAGTATAGGGGATGTTCATTCTCCTCAGGCTCTCTTCAAAGGAACGGCTTTGAGCATTCGTACGATAGAGTATAGCAAAGTCTTTATTATTAAAATGATTCCGAAGTTTCAGTTCCTGTATTGCATCAGATACAAATTTGCCTTCATCATTATCTGTCATCGTTCGCACTAAACGGATCTTATCGCCAGTAGCATTTTCAGTGAACAGCGTTTTGGGTATCTGTCCCTTATTATTCTTAATCACCTCATTCGCTATGTTCAGGATATTCTGTGTGCTGCGATAATTCTGTTCCAACTTGATAACCTTTACATCATCATAATCTTTTTGAAACTGCAGAATATTTTGAATGGTTGCTCCCCTGAATGAATAGATGCTCTGTGCATCATCGCCCACTACACACACATTTTCGTGAACTGCACCTAATAGTTTGATGATCTCATACTGTGCAGGATTGGTATCCTGGTATTCATCAATCAGAATGTATTTAAACTTATGCTGGTATTTGTGCAATACTTCAGGAAAGTTTTTCAGGAGCTCATAAAACTTAAAGAGCAGGTCATCAAAATCCATTGCCCCGTTTTTGAAGCATCTTTTCGTATACGCGTCATAGATGTGACCGATCATTGGCCTGTTTGCCCGCATATCTTCCTGCTGGATGTAATAATCATCCATGTATTCCCTTGGGCCTACCAAAGAATTTTTTGCACCTGAAATCCTGTTATATACAGCATTTGGTTTGTAGTGTTGAACATCCAGGTGTAATTCGTTGGTTACCGCTTTCACTACGCTCTTTGCATCATCCGTGTCGTATATAGTAAAAGAGTTCGGAAATCCAATGCGGTGAGCTTCTGCCCTGAGCACACGTGCAAAAACAGAGTGAAATGTTCCAATATAAAGATTGCGGGCGTCACGGTTGCCAAGGATGTGCTCAACCCTTTCTTTCATTTCCGCGGCAGCCTTATTTGTGAAAGTAAGCGCAAGAATATTGAAGGCATCAACACCCTTTGACAACAGGTGAGCAATTCTTGTTGTCAGCACCTTAGTTTTTCCGCTTCCGGCGCCTGCCACAATCATCAATGGTCCTTCAGTAGTGATAACGGCTTCACACTGCCTTTCATTCAAACCCTTCAAGTAGTCTTGCATAGATAATTCGCTCCCCTGTAAATAAGTCGGTGGATGGCCGCAAGTTACGTTTTGAACTGCTGAAAGGATAAGAATTTCGGTTAATAATTTTCCTTTTATCTCAATGTGAACTGTTTCTGTATAAAAGAATAGCAATTTGATATTTTAAGATGCTATTTTGTTTTAAATCAATAAATTGCCATACCCTTAATCCTAAAAACTTGGACGATTTACTTAAAGAGCATCTAAGAAGTGAAGAGTGGTATAGAGACCTCTTTGATGATGCTCACGATCTAATCCATATTGCCCAACCGGATGGTATTCTTGTCGATGTTAATAAATCGTGGACAGAATTACTGGGATACTCACTCAACGAAATACGTGGTCACTCTTTATTTTCTTTCATACATGAAGCAGATGTAGATAAGTTTATCAATTACCGTAAACAGATACTTAGGAAAATATCTCCTGCCGATAAGGATATTTTAATCTGCCTTAAAACAAAATCTGGCCAAAAGGTTTATGTAGAAGGTTTTGTGTCCGTGAAATTCGAAAACGATCTGCCTCTTTACACAAGGGGAATATTCAGGGATGTAACGAAAAGAATAGAATACGAAGCGCAACATGAGCAATATAATCTTAAGCTAAACGAGCAACAGAATAATTTAAACCAGTTGTTGATCAATGCTCCTGATGCGGTGATTGTCATCAACAAAGAAAGAAACATAACTTTCTGGAATCGGAAAGCAGAAAACATATTTGGTTGGTCAGCAGCAGAAGTTCTTGGAAAGAAATTTTCAGATATTATTCTTTCACAAAAAATAGAGGCACATGACATTGGTATTAAGAGTTACCTGGAAACCGGAGTCTCAGATTGTGTGAACAATACATTTGAAATTACGGCTCTCAATAAAGAAGGAAAAGAATTGTTTGTGGCAGTTACTATCTCTACTACAAAGCAAAACCAGGACTTAGAATTTATTGTATTTATAAGGGATATAAGTGAGCAGAAGGAAAATCAAATGGCATTGGAAAGAAAGACAAAAGAATTGGAGCGTTCCAATACTAACCTTGAGGATTTTGCTTATGCTGCTTCCCATGACCTTAAAGAACCTATAAGAAAGATTCATATTTTCTCAGACCTGTTGAAGCAAAAACTCGCCGGCATTTTGACCAATGATACGCAAATGATCTTTGACCGCATGCAGCTTGCCACGGAACGAATGCAGTTGTTAGTTGATGACCTGCTGGAGTATTCACATGTTAATAAAGGAATAGGCTTATGGGAAACGGTAGATCTAAACAAGAAAGTTCAACTGGTACTTACTGATCTGGAGGTTTCTATTGCAGAGAAAAATGCAATCATCACCGTGGGGGAACTTCCGATCATTAAAGGACATAGGCGACAACTACAACAATTATTTCAAAACCTTATTTCAAATAGTTTAAAGTATATCAAACCCGATCAAAGGCCTGAGATCACGATCACTTCTGAAATCATAAACGGTACTGAATTGCCATTGCAAATTTCTTCCCTTGAACGGCAAAAAAAATATTACCTGATAAAGGTGGTTGATAATGGCATTGGCTTCCAACCTGGAGATTCTGAACGGATCTTCCATGTGTTTCAACGATTACATGGGAATGCAGAGTACAAAGGCACAGGTATAGGGTTATCGATCGTAAGAAAAGTTGTTCAAAATCACGGTGGCTATATCACAGCTGATGGGGAGCCGGGTAAAGGAGCAACCTTTAAAGTGTATCTGCCTATAGACTATATTCCTGGTACATCATCTTCGCTCCCGAATGTTTAAGATGTTTGTGTTATTATTATTTTAACGATAATCTTTTCACCTATTCATTTGATTTCGCCCTTTAATACAGGTGTGCATTAAACGAACTGTGCTTTACTGCTGCATTAGCTTTTCAGTTATAGGCATATCATTTGTAAAATCAATAGTATGAAAAACATTTTAACAGCAGCGATCGCGCTAAGTTTACTTAGCTCCTGCACACAAGTAGCGGGTTGGTTTGGCGGTAAAGGCGATAGTGCAAGTACTAATGCTTCTGATAGTGGTAGTTCCATCACTTCTATCTCCAGGGATATGAGCGTTACAAAGGAGAATTCCTATTCCGACCTGTTTTTAGATAGTAGTGCGGTTGAGAATTATATACGGAAAGAAAATATTTCAGGGACTTCCGCACAGATGATGCGTAACTTTTACAATGTGCGTAATAACCAGTACGCATGGTTTACTTCATCAGGTTTAACAGAGCAGGGAAGAGGTTTGTGGAGCCTGAAGAACATGCAGCCGAGC
>JBLNAY010000087.1:0-5048 GCA_050259715.1 Candidatus Dadabacteria bacterium | reverse complement strand
ACTTAGCCATTGTTGTCAGCACATCATCTGTAATATCCTTAGGGTGAGAGGTTGAAAATCTTACCCTCAGTTCCGGTGAAATCAGCGCTACTTTCTCCAGCAGGTTGGCAAAAGTCACCGGTTGTTCATATCCGTTTTTTTCCGCTGATCCTACATAATAATAGCTGTCTACATTTTGGCCCAGCAGGGTGACTTCCTTATAGCCTTCATTGTACAGGTCACGACATTCTTTTAAAATGCTTTCTGCATCCCGGCTTCTTTCTCTTCCCCTGGTAAATGGCACCACGCAGAAAGAGCACATATTGTTACACCCCCTCATGATGCTCACAAAGGCGGTGATACCATTACTATCCAGGCGTACCGGCGAGATATCAGCGTAAGTCTCTTCACGGCTAAGGAGCACATTTACGCTTTTTTGACCACCTTCTGCTTCAATGATCAGGTTGGGAAGGGTTCGATAGGCATCCGGACCAATAACAATATCCACCAGTTTTTCTTCTTCAAGAAATTTGGATTTCAGTCTTTCTGCCATGCACCCCAACACTCCAACGAGAGTAGAAGGCCTTCTCTTTTTCAGCTTTCTAAACTCTGTCAGTCTTTTTCTCACCGTCTGTTCTGCCTTTTCGCGTATAGAACAGGTGTTCAGTAAAATAAGATCAGCTTCTTCGAAATTGCGTGTGGCACCATAACCTTCATTCTGTAGGATGGAAGCGACAATTTCGCTGTCACTGAAGTTCATCTGGCAACCATAACTCTCTATATAAAAATGCTTTGAATAGCGGTTTAGATCCTGTTCGAAAGGTGAATAAGCTTCACCCTGCCTGCTCTCGTCATGTCTTTTGTCGGTCAACAGTTCATTCATAACTCTAAAAGAGTGGCAAAGATAAAAAATAAGCCGCTATGTGACAGGTTGTCAGATTCCTTATCATTCTTTTAACCATTTCCATCCTCGATGTCAACGGAGTCTTGCTGACCGATTGCATAGTTTGCATACACTGTTGATACGCTGTTGACACGCTGTTGATACGGAATTGATACGCAGTTAACTCCGTATCAACTCCGTATCAACTCCGTATCAATTCCGTATCAACTGCCTATGAGAGCCCTGCGAGAGTAATGGAAGAAGTGATGATAACTAATACCATCGATAACAATTCAGTTATGAATTCAAATGATATTTCAGACTTTCTTTCATGAAATGCTTTTTTTTAATAGTACAAACAGTAAAATCTAAGAGGAAGCACTTACAAGGAATGAGAGTGAATTGCCGGATAGGTTAAATGATGTTAAAAGAACTTCACTTACAAGGCAGTACAGAACTGTTGTTCCTGGTTAAAATGATAAATTTGGCAGATGAAGAGAATTGTGGGTGTACTAAGCGCCCTTTTGCTTATTTACAGTTCTTATGCGCAGGTAGGAAGTTTTAGAGGGACCGTTCTCGATGAAAGCAGCAAACCATTAGCCGGGGCATCTGTTCAGGCCATAAGGCACCCGGATTCACTATCTTCTGTAAACACTTCACCCACCACATTTACAGTTGTTAGTGATAAAGAAGGTGATTTTACCATTTCTGATCTGCCTTTGGGTTATTATCAATTGAAAGTTTCTCATGTGGGATTACAAACCACCACGCTGGATAGCATTTATGTCAGGACGGAGCGTTTTGACTTTAATATAGGGGAGATCATTTTAAAACAAAGTACCGGCTCCAGCCTGGATGAAGTGGTTATCTACGCTGAAAAGCCACTCATTCAAAGCAAGGATGGAAATATCACATTCAATGCCGCTGAATCACCATTAGCTAACAGTTCTAATGCCAGTGACCTGCTTACCAATGTACCCCTTGTGAGCAAAGATCCGGATGGGAAATTGTTAGTCAGGGGCAAGGAGCCGAAGATACTGATTGATGATAAGCCGGTGGAATTGAACATGCAACAACTGCAGGATCTCCTGGAATCATTACCCGGTAGTTCCATTGAGAAGATTGAAGTCATGACCAATCCGCCCGCTCAATATGCGAATGAGCAAGGGGGTGTGATTAATATCGTAACCAGGAAAGGAACCGTGGGAGTAAGTGGCCGGGTGACTGTTTACACTGGATCACGGGGTGAACAAGGAGCCAATGCAGGTTTCAATTACAGGAAACAGGGGTTGGTGTTGAGTGCTAATGTGGGAGGCGTAAAGAACCAGTTCGATGGTTATGGCTATTCTATCAGGCAAAATATATACAGGGATTCCAGCAACCACTTTAATACAAATAACGATTATTCAAACAGCACGATACGACCGAATGTGCGCTTAAGTGCTGATTATGACCTGAATAAGTTCCATTCATTCAATGTAGTGTTCCAATATAACTACAATGATTTCAACAACAATAGTCTTACTTATTACAGGAACCTTAACCGGTATGATGATATTTATAAGCTAAGTAACCGCACGTTGGGGAGCAATGGTTATAGCCTGAGTCCTAACCTTAGCCTGAACTATACTTTGAGAACCAAAGTTCCGGGTGAAATATTGCGGATCTATACTACCACCACTTTATCAAATAACTTAACTGATAAAATATATTATCAGCAGTTTTTTAATCCTGATTTCACTTTCAATGGTTTGGACTCCAGTCAAAAACAGCTCACCGATAATAAAACCCTGGGATATACGGTGCGGGTGGCTTATGACCGTCCATTGAAAAACAAGAAGACAAGTGTGTCCCTGGGATCATTTTTAAGCAGAAGCCAGTCCACTATCAAGACTGATGCAACTTATAAGAGAAAGACTGATGGAAGTGAACTGCCTATGGATGCATTAAGCAATCACTTCATTTTTCACCAGGATATTACCAACCTGAGGGCATCAGTAAAACAGTTGATTAACCAAAACTTCAGTGTGAGCGCCGGGTTATCAGGGGAGCAAACGGGGATAAATTTTGACCTGATAAAAGCTGGTGCTGACACATCAAATGGCTATTGGACTTTACTTCCTTTTGCCAACATCAATAAAACCTGGAAGGACATTCTTAATGTAAGCCTTGCCTACAGGCGTACGATTAGAAGACCCGGGATCAACGAGTTAAATCCTACCATTGATTTTTCCGATCCTTACAATACCCGTTTTGGAAACCCACAGTTGGAGGCCTCTTCATCAGACAACTTTGACCTGGTAGTCGGCCGCACTAAAAATAGCTTCTATGCAAACCTGGGAATGGGCTATAATATTGTAAAAAACATTTACAGCCAGATCAGGACACTGCAACCAGATGGTAAAACCCAGATAACCTGGCAGAACATCAGTGGCCGGAAAGAATACGAGATCAGTTCATGGAGTGGTTACACTATTAACCGGAAACTACGCCTGAATTTGAGCGCAAGCTATACTTATAATGAGTATAGTGATTTTGATAAGCAAACGAGGAAATACCGTAACGGTGGTTCTCTTACTTCCAGCATCAGCTCAAGCTATACCTATAAAGATCTGTATTCTGCCACCGGGAACTTCACCGTGAACCGGTTTGCTAATCCGCAGGGGAGTGTCAGAAGTACCCTCAGCATGAACCTGGGTGTGCAGGCAAGGGTATTAAAGAAGAAGGTTACTATTGCTTTAAATACCATTGATCCTTTTATACAGCAGAAGAATCATGTATTCACTTATGGCACCAACTTCAACCTGGAAAGCTTTAGCTCTACCCAAACGAAGAACTACAGGGTGAGCCTCAGTTACAACCTCACAAAAAGTAAAAAGAAGACTGCTAAGAGCAATCCTCTTAATAAAGTGAAGCTTTCAAAATAAATTGCTGAATTGACTCGTGACTATTTGACTTCCTGTACCGGGATGCCAATCTTCTTTGCCAGCCACGAATTCTTTATAGGTACAATCCAATTGTTCTCTAATTCCTTTTTATTGAGCACTGTATTATTGAAGTAGAGAGTATCTCCGTTGATGAAATAGTTTTCGATAGCATAGTGCAACTGGTTCATAGGCAAAACCTGTATTTTACCTTTAACAACAAAAGCAAGATTGCTGCGGTCAAAGAAATCCACATTGTATTTCTGGCCTATTTGCTTTATAAAGTTTACAGAACTGTCCGTGCTACATCCGCCGACTTTCACCTGGCTTTCGTCAGTCATCAAAACAAGGAACTGTCCAAAAAACAGGTTTCCATAGGCATTTACTTCTTCACCATGCGAACGCCACTGTTCACTGCAGAACTTATTTATCAGGGCTTCTATCTCCAAAGCTTCAGAGAGTGTAAACATCCGGTTACTTTGATAGATCCACACTTTACTATTATCGTCGAAATTATCGGGTAATAAATGTTTGTATTCAAGATTCATGACATAAAGGTACAGAATCGGGATATGGCATGGGGGATTTGGGATTGGGAATTTAGGATTTGGGATTTAGGATTTGGGATTTGATAGGAAGAACTGGATGCGGGATATGGGATGCCTGGATTCGGAAAAGGATGCGGCTGAAACTAATGTGATAAGTATACTTACTCATCATTGATTACTCATCACTCATCCTAGTCACTTTTGATGCTCGCCGCTATCAGCTCCGCAATGTCAAGTACTTTAACCTCTTCTTCTTTTTCGGCTGCTTTAATGCCATCGGTAAGCATGGTATTACAAAAAGGACAAGCGGAGGCAACAATGTTGGACCCGGTTTCAATTGCTTCATTAGCTCTTTCCCAGTTAACTCTTGTGTTTCCGGGTTCCTCCTCCTTAAACATCTGTGCTCCGCCGGCACCGCAACAGAAGCCATTCTTACCGCAGCGTTTCATTTCCACCAGTTCTGCATCAAGAGCCTCTAAAACCTTCCTTGGAGCTTCATATATGCCATTACCCCGTCCGAGGTAACAACTATCATGATAGGTTATCTTCTTTCCTTTGAATGTATCAGAATCCTTAACTTTTATTTTCCCTTCTTCAATTAATTGCTGAAGAAAGGTTGTATGATGAACCACTTCATAGGTACCACCCAGTTCAGGGTACTCATTTTTGAAAATATTAAAACAATGCGGGCAGGTAACAACGATTTTCTTTATG
>JBLNAY010000086.1:0-6482 GCA_050259715.1 Candidatus Dadabacteria bacterium | reverse complement strand
GGGAACTTACGTTGTGTAACTTCTCTTTAGCAGTTATTTGATGAATATTGATTAATTGATCTCAGGACCTTCAACACTAATAAAGGGACACTAATAAGCAGATAAGACGAAAATGTTGTTGATGCTACCTATTATTCAAATAAGTCAATGCAACCTGGAATATAATAAGGATCATTACTTTGCATGAAGTAAAAACTAACAATCCGGTGGCCGCATTTACATACCAGGTTTACGTGGTAGAACTATCAAAGCGGGTGTTTACTGAAAATGCCAGGTTCCGCGCGGCTAATCCACAATTTAATGGGGTGCTGGAATGCCTGTATGTTGGAATGACGAGTAAGACACCGCAGGAACGATTAAAGCAGCACAAAGAAGGATATAGAAACAAAAAAGGTCACAAACTTTCCGCTAACATTGTTGAAAGATATGGCCGTTTCCTCCGACCCAGCCTATATGCCCACCTGAACTGGAAACCAATGAACAGGAAGGAAGCACTCATCATGGAAGAGAAACTTGCCTGGGATTTACGGAGAAAAGGATATGCAGTTTGGTTTAATTAATAGCGGATTGTTTATCTGCAATAATGAATATTAGTTACCTTGTAAATTGGCTGTAAGAAGAAATGAAGAAACCGTTATTTATACTACTGCTTATATTGTTATATGCAAGCATTTCATATGCACAACAACAGAAACCTAATGTGCTTATCATCCTTATCGATGATATGGGTTATGGTGACCTTACCTGTTATGGCAACAAACAAATTCAAACAAAAAATATAGACGCGTTAGCACAACAAGGCACACGGTTCACCCAATTTTATTGTAATTCTCCCGTATGTTCTCCTTCCAGGGTTGCGATGTTGACCGGCCAATATCCTGCACGTCACCAGTTTTATACCTACCTGGCGGAACGAAAAAAGAACAGGGAAAATAAGATGCCTGATTATCTGCCTGCATCTGTTCCTACGCTGGCGAAAATGCTTCATAATAATGGTTATGCTACCGGGCATTTTGGAAAGTGGCACCTTGGCGGAGGCAGAGATGTTGGGGATGCTCCCTTACCTACGGAGTATGGATTTGATAAGTCATTTACCAGCTTTGAAGGACTGGGTGACAGAACCCTAACGTTCGCTGATAATCTCAATAACCAGAGTGCTCAACTGGGCAGGGGGAATATTGTAAAGGCTCCCCAGCATAAGCAAACAGAAATTTATGTTGATAGTGCATTAGCTTTCGTGAAGACACATCCGGGTAAACCTTTTTTCCTCAACTTCTGGCCTAATGATGTACACGATCCCTATAATCCTGCTGATGGAACAGAAAAGGATTTTTCTACAGTCACAAACAATGTGGAGCAGCAAAAGTTCCTGGCAACATTGGCCGAATTTGATAAGCAGGTGGGCAGGTTATTATCAGGCCTGGCTAAAATGGACAAGCTAAAGAATACATTGATTTTATTGACAAGCGATAATGGACCTACTGACTGGCCCAGGTATTATAAAGACGGAGGAGAGCCGCCCTGCAGTGCCGGTGATTTCAGGGGAAGGAAGTGGAGTTTGTATGAAGGAGGAATTCGTGTTCCATTTATAGCTGTGTGGCCGGGTAAGATTGCTGCAGGCAAGGTGAATAAGGAAAGTGTAATGAGTGTAGTTGACTTTGTGCCTACTGTTGCAGCATTGACAGGATCGAAGGTGCCTGCTGATTATAACCCTGATGGTGTAAATGTCAGCAAAGCCTTGTTAGGTAAAAGTGGAATAATTCAGAAAGATATCTATTGGTACTACAACAACAATCCGGTTCCGGGAAAGAAAGAAAATATTTCCCCTACGCTTGCTTTCAGGTCCGGTAAATGGAAATTGTTGATGATGCCGGATGGTTCAGAAAAACAGTTGTATGATCTGCAGGCAGACCATAGGGAAACAACGAACCTGGCGGATAAAGAAAAACAAATCACAGCCAGGTTAACTGCGCTGTTGAACAAATGGTATAAGGAAGTTGTTGTGAAAAATAATAGTACCGGCTTTTATTAACACTGCCAGAATTCAAATTCATTTATGAGAGCACTCACCATTAAGTTTCTTTTCCCTGTTCTTTGTTCTGTTTCCATAATTGTTCATGCACAGAAGTCCTCACCCCCAAACATCATTCTAATTCTTTCTGATGATATGGGATACTCTGATCTTGGCTGTTATGGTGGTGAGATAAAAACACCTCATCTTGATGGTCTCGCAAAAAGCGGCCTTCGGTATACACACATGTATAATGTAGGTCATTGTTGCCCCTCCCGGGCAGCTTTGATGACCGGCCTGTATCCACAGCAAACCGGTTTGGGTTGGATGACAGATACGAAATTTGAACAGCCGGGATATACTGACGAATTGAACAATAACTGTGTGACAATTGCTGAAGTATTGAAAAGTGCAGGGTATTCTACTTACATGACCGGTAAATGGCATTTAAGTCATAATACCAGGGAGAATGGTCCGAAATACAACTGGCCATTACAAAGAGGATTTGATAAATTCTACGGCATTCTTGCCGGTGCTGGCAACTTTTATGATCCTGCCACATTATGTCGTGGTAATACGTTGATAACCCCCTTAAATGATCCCGACTATCATCCGAAGAGTTTTTATTTCACAGATGCGATAACGGATAATTCCATTGAGTTTCTAAAAGAGCACAAAAGCAATAATCCGTTTTTCATGTATGTCGCATACACCGCTGCCCACTGGCCCATGCAGGCACCACAGGCTGCTATAGACAAATACAAGGGACAGTACGCTGTAGGTTGGGATAAACTACGGGAGCAGAGATTGAAGAAAGAAAAAGAATTAGGAGTTATCAGTTCCAAAGCTGAATTATCACCACTGGACACACATCCGTGGATTGAGGAAATTGACAAACCAGCCATGGAGCGCAGAATGGAGACGTATGCCGCCATGATCAGTATTATGGATGAAGGAATTGGAAGGATTGTCGACGAATTAAAAAGACAAGGAAAGTTCGAGAATACAGTCATTCTATTCATGCAAGACAATGGTGGAAATGCTGAAGGTGTAGGTTATGGAGGACCTAATGGTGAGACACGGCCAGTTGCAAAAGATACAGCTGCCGCCCGGTTTTTAAACAAAGATGAAATTCAATATAATGTTGTTTCTCCAACAACACGTAACGGTAAATTGGTAATGGTAGGCAAGAAAGTTATGGCAGGACCTGCAGATACCTACCTGGCATACCTGAAGCCCTGGGCGAACGTATCGAATACGCCATTTATTAAGTACAAGAACTTCCTGTATGAAGGCGGTATAGCCACACCATTGATCATCGCATGGCCGGCAGGAATTAAGACCAAAGGAGCCATACGCAATAACACCGGGCATGCTATTGATATTTTGCCGACCCTTGCTGATTTGGCGGGTGTTACCTATCCAAAGCAATATAATGATAGGCCGATTACTCCGGTCTCAGGTATTAGTCTCGTACCTTCATTTACTAACAAGCCTTTACCGCAACGAGCCGTATATTGGGAGCACCAGGGAAACAAAGCCATGAGAATGGGTAAGTGGAAAATTGTTTCGGGAGGCATCATGAACGGAGCTTATGGTAAATGGAAAACTTTTACGAGTTTGCCATGGCAATTGTTTGACCTTGAAAGCGATCCCAGTGAGTTGAAAGACATTTCCGCAAAATACCCGGAGCAGATGAAAAAGATGGTTAACATGTGGCAAAAATGGGCTAAGGAAACAAATGTTTACCCAATGCCCTGGAAAGAAGAAAAGCAACCATTGGAAGCTGATTACATTTCAACACCATGGGAGTACCCCAATTTTTAGAATGTGCCTTTGCTTTAATATTCTTTCGTTAAGTGTCGAAAAGGTTTGTACGGAGTTTGTATGGAGTTTGAATGGAGTTGCCATGGAGTTTGTCCATGCAGACTCCATACAAACTCCATGCATAAGCCATACAAACACTTTATAAAATAGCAATTGAATCCTCTTTTTAGTGAATCTTCCTGCATGAAGAGTTTCAGGTTATATAGTCTATCTATAAATAAGTGATTTTGAGAAAAATCTATGAACCATTCGGCACTGATTATTCAGTAAGTCAACACTCATTGGCTGATTATTCTTCCATCCTCCATCTCAATAGTACGGTTGGTATGTGATGCGAATTCGGGATCGTGAGTTACAATAAGCAAGGTTTGATTTAATTCTTCAGAGATCTTTTTAAAGATGTCAAATACAATTTGTCCATTCTTCTTATCAAGATTACCTGTGGGTTCATCACCCATGATGATGTGCGGATCATTAATCATGGCTCTTGCAATAGCCACCCGTTGTTTTTCACCACCAGAAAGTTTATTGGGAAGCTTTTGAGCCAGGTGATCAATACCTAAAATTTTCAGACGGTACATGGCTCTTTCTTCTATTTCTGATTCTTTAAAAGTGCCGAGTTTCAGCCCGGGCAACATCACATTACGCAGCACAGAAAATTCATTCAGCAGGTAGTGAAACTGGAAAACAAATCCAATCTTTTCATTGCGAAGTCTTGCGAGGCGGTTACCTCTTTGTCCTGTGACTAATTCACCGTCGAGAAACAATTCGCCCTCGTAATCTGTATCCATTGTGGACAGGATATACAACAATGTAGATTTACCACAACCTGACCTGCCAACTACAGATACAAAGTCACCTTTATCAACAGTAAAGGTTATATCCTTCAGAACCTGGAAAGTTATAGGGTCATGAAAGCTTTTATAAATGTGCCGTGCTTCTAAAATCCGGTCTGCCATTACTTGCCCCTGATGATTATGACCGGGTCTACTTTACTTGCTTTTCGTGCGGGGAAAAAGCCGGCGAGGTAAGTAGTGATCAGTGAAAAAATAATGGCAATCATATAATACAAAGGGTTATAATTAATCGGGTAAGTCTTCACTGTAGGTAATGCAGCAGTATTAAAGGGTATATGACTAATAATTGTTGAAAGAGTGAATCCAAACAACAGTCCCACTAATCCTCCGAAGATGCCGATAGTTAAAGCTATCAGCAGAAACACACGCCTGACATCACCACCGGAGAAGCCGGTTGCTTTTAAAATCGCAATGGTATCCATCTTTTCATAAATCATCATGTTGAGGATGTTATAGATACCAAAACCTGCTACAGTTAAAAGAACGATGCCCACTGAATAGGAGATAAGGGTTCGTATGAACGTTCCTGTTTCAAATTGAGAGTTAGCTGTTTGTATATCTTCAGCATCACAATCAAATAATTGCCTGTATTGCCTGGCCACCGCAGGTGCCTGGTTTACGTCATGTAGTTTAACATTCACATCGGTGATGTAATTACTTGGCTCTCCCATAATCTTCTGGGTTGTTGAAATGGAGGCATAGCTCTGTACTTTGTCAATATCCTGGATTCCTGATTGGAAAAAACCCACGACTTTCAATGAAAATTGTTCGCCTTTGGAAGTAGAAATTTGAACTATGTCACCTATGTTGGCCAGCAGTTTCTCAGCAAGTGGCTTTCCAAGTATGATACTATTTGCCACAGTATTAAGGTCGAGTGCATTACCGGAAGTTATATATTCCGCAAAGTGATATAGCCTGGTTTCCGCCTGTGCATCCACTCCGTTGATTACTCCTGTTATATCAATCGTTCCTGAATTGAAGAATACCTGGGTAACTAACCTCGGCGCATAGCCGAGTACATGAGGATCGTGTTGTACGTATCGCAGAATTGCAGGAGCATTATAAATCTCTTGCCTGCTTGTTGTTGCCTTTATAGAACTTATGAAATTGTAAGAATGCCTGTATTCTGCTGTGGTATTTATAGGCTGATCTTTACTTGGTTTGATTTCATTATACAATCTTACATGCGGCAGGCGATTAATTATTAATCCATCAAGTAGCTTATTCAACCCGGTCATAAAGCTTAGAAGGGTGATAAACATTGTGATGCTGAAGGTGACACCAACAGCAGCAACCAGGGTTTGCTTCCACCTGGCGAGGAGAAGGGATTTTGAAATATTGAAGATTAACTTCTGGTTCATTCTGCTGGTTTAACTATCACATCATCCCTACTTAAGCCTTTAATGATTTCCACCTTTTGATAATCCTTCAACCCGGTAACCACTTTTCGTTTCTCATTATTTTGCAAAAGAACAAATGAATCCTGCACCAGGTATGCTCGTGGAATAGTGATCGCATTCTTCTTGCTTTGGATCAGGATGTTAGCCTCAGCCGTAAGATTGGGATAAAGTTCAGGAGGAGGATTGGTAAAAATGGCTTCAACAGTAAAGGAGCGGGAGCGCTCATTCATGATCGGGTTGACCTTGCTGATGCTCGCTTCAAATGACTGGCCTTTATATGCATCCATATTCACCAACACTTTTTGACCTAATTGTATTTTCACGATGTCATATTCATCCACTTCCAACTCCAACAGGTATTGGTTGGAAGCACCTATGATTGCAATA
>JBLNAY010000085.1:0-29568 GCA_050259715.1 Candidatus Dadabacteria bacterium | reverse complement strand
GATCTACTGTATTCCTATAAGCAAGTTTAGCTAACTCCAGCCGATCACTCTCAGAAGAGAATATTTGCAATAATTGACCAACCTGGTAAGTAGTAAAGTAGTTGGACTGGACTGCATCCTTAGCTGAACTTAATTTACCAAACCACTTTCCGCGAATGGTTTGTAAAAGCTGGTTGAAATCAGCATCAGACATCGCACGGTTGTAGTTATTATTATTATATCCACCATAACCATTGTCATTACCCTGGTAGCCACCGCGTCTGTCATAGTTATCATCCCTATCACGATCTCCATGCCTATGGTGATTTCTGTCATTTCCCCTTTGATTTCCATATCCATCCTGGCGATTATAACCTTCATTATCTACTCTCTCCTCTACTTGCACTCTTCCTTTCTTGTCAACGTACAAGAACAGGTCATAACCCTGGCGAACCCGAAGGTTTGAAGAATAAACAGGGCGTTCCTTATATGAATCCCTGCCTGAGTAATCACCATTGCGCTTCTTGTCCTTAGTCTTATAAATCTCTACCCGGTGACGACCAGTAGAAAGATTATTTATCGTATATGAGTTATTGTAATTGGAGTTGTAATTATTTATCAACCTGCCATCAACAACAACATCATATTTGTTATTAGCAAATGAAATAGTTATATCATTCGCAAATGAGACAGAAGCAATTAATAATGCCGTTAAAAGGATGTAGATGTTTTTCATTGTACGTCTGTTTATATATAAGAAGGAAAGCTTCCCGATTTGTTTACTTACATCTTCAAAAACAAAAGTTAAAGCAGATTCTTTCACATTATATTCACAACATGCTGAACATCATACCTTCGCATGCATGCAGACGGATGTATTAATTGTTGGGCAGGGAATCAGTGGCACTCTGTTATCCTGGTTTCTTGAAACGGAAGGTGTGAATTACCTATTAATAGATGAAGATAATCCCCATACCTCTTCAAAAACTGCTGCTGGAATCATTAACCCTGTTACAGGAAGACGGTTTGTTACAACCTGGATGATAGAAGATTTAATGGCATTCGCGAAAACGTCCTACACTGCGTTAAGCAAAGCTTTGGGACAGAATTTCATTACAAACAAAAGCATTATTGATTTTTTTCCCAGTGAGCAGATGAGACAGTCATTTGTCAAACGTGTAGAAGAACAAAATTGCTACCTCCATTCTTTCCCTGATCAGAATTACTTTAATACCTACTTTAATTATAACTATGGATGTGGTGAAATCAACCCGGTATATATGGTTGATTTATCTTCTATACTTACTCTGTGGCGGGAACGAGTGAAAGAAAACATCATTACTGAAACATTCTCCATTAATAACCTGGAAGTTAATGGCAATGGCATCACGTATAAAGATATCAGGGCTGAAAAAATAATCTTTTGTGACGGACTTGCTTCAGCAACTAATCCCTGGTTTAAGTTGCTTCCATTCTCTGCAAATAAAGGAGAAGCATTAATTATAGAATGTGACGATTTGCCGCAAGCGTATGTATATAAGAAGAGTGTTGCTATTGTTCCTTTACAGGAACAAAATCATTATTGGGTAGGGTCTAATTATCAATGGGAATTCCATGATGCAAATCCTTCTGAGGCGTTTTACAGGCAATTCACTGCTGGTTTGAATGAATGGTTGAAAATTAAATACAAAGTTCTAGATCATAAGGCTGCTGTTCGACCTGCTACACTTGAAAGACGTCCTTTTGTTGGTTTCCATCCACTATTCCCTGCAATAGGAATTCTGAATGGCCTTGGTACAAAAGGAGCATCCCTGGCGCCTTACTTTGCACACCAATTAGCTCAGAATATTGTACATGGCCTTCCCATTGCTGATGAAGCAAATGTTCATAGATTTAGCAAACTACTGTCGAAACAATAAACAGTACTTTGTAGAATATGGAAATCATTAATGCAACATACCTTATTAGTAGCCCTTCAGTAGATAAATGTCCTAAGGCCGACCGGCCTGAGTATGCCTTTATTGGTAGAAGTAACGTTGGGAAGTCTTCTTTAATTAATGCAATCTGTAATAAAAAGGAGCTCGCAAAGGTTTCCTCCTCTCCCGGGAAAACACAACTGATCAATCATTTTGAGATTACTTCCAGTGATAAAAAAAACTGGTACCTGGTGGACTTGCCGGGTTATGGATTCGCTAAGGTGTCACAATCATCCCGGAGAAGATGGCAGCAAATGATTGAAGGTTATTTAAGAAAAAGAGAGACGCTGACAAATGTTTTTGCTATGATTGACAGCAGGCATGCGCCTCAACAGATCGATTTAGATTTTATTAACCAGCTTGGCAAATGGCAGGTACCTTTTACAATCGTATTTACAAAATCAGATAAAACCACACAAAAGGAAGTAGCTAAGAATATTGCAGACTTTTGTAACAGGATGTCTGAATCTTGGGAACAATTACCACCCCATTTTACTACATCTGCAATTAAACGCACTGGCATAAAACAAATACTGGACTTCATTGCGGACAACAATAAATTATTCGAACAATATAAACAACAGATCATCTGAATAAATAGAACTCATCACCTGGTATCCTGTATAACAATATGATAAAACGGTTCTTTTTTCTTTTAATCTTTTTTACACAAATGCAGTCTTTTGCACAAAATCCACATGCAGAAACAACCTTTAATATTCCCCCTGATACGGTACACACTTCTTCAACACAAAAAGACACCGGTTTTGCCCGGGTAGTGTTCAGTGATGACAAGGCAAAATTGAAACAACTGATAAATCAGGCGTCTATAAATGAAAAGAAAGAACAAAGAAGAAAATATACCCGTATAATACTGGGTGCTGTTCTATTGACTATTGTAATAATCGGGATCATCCCATGGATACGAAATCGAAAGCAATAATAATTAGTTTACTACTTTATTTGCGCAGGAACTACTGGCAAAGGCTTCCGGCTTCGCTTTGAAAGCAAAGCCCATCCCTAATATATAACCCATTGCTTCCTTGAGAGCATCATTACTCTTAAAGTGCGGATTAGTATTAATATCAGCATGAACCTCCATGTCCACATTGTATAAAGTAAATAGGTTGCATAACTCATATGCAATCTCAATACTTCTTGCTACTTCTACTAACATTCTTTCTTTAATAGTGTACTGTTGACGTGTCCGTTCATTATGTATGAACATAAACCCTCCATGGCCCTCGCGTAAAAAAACAATTACTGTAGCGAATTCGGTTTCCTGTCCTTTTACCTGTGAATCAGTGCCTATGCAAACTTTTAAACGGAACCCTGCTTCCGTCTCCCTCCTGATCACATTTTCCACTGCGTTGTAGATCGGAAGATCCAGGGATTCACCATTGAATTTTCTCCACCGCATAAAAAAAGGTTTTTCCAATTTACGGAAAAACCTTTTAGAAAACAACAGAGTACGGATTAAAGAAAGTTAAAACAGCTTACTTTTTCATGAATTTATCAGTAAAGTACTCCTTCCCGTTAGAGTAACTAATAAGGTACATACCAGCCGATGAAATGTAAGTGCTTACAGGATTATTCCCTTCCCTCAGAACTCCTTTTTGTAAAATCCTTCCATTTAGATCAGAAATGAAGTACTTATATTCGGAAGGACTGCTTACATTAATAACGCCGGTGATCACATTAGATACCAGGTGTGGTCTGTCAACTACTGCTTTACTGTGTAGTTCAATTATATTCGAATAGAAAGTAGAATTATTGTCAAGTGTTAATTTAATCCGGTAAAATAATGATGATGAATTTTGGACATTATTGTTGAATGATCTCTGCATTGATGAAAGATTAGCCAGGTTATGAAAGTTTGCTCCATCAGTTGATACTTCCAGTGACTGATTCGTGATATTTTCATCTGCCACTATATCCCAGTTCAATGAATGTTGATTGTCTTTCACAACACCATTTAATTGTAACCTGTGCAACGGAAGTATTCCCAATGAACTGAATGTTGCATTTAAGGTGTAAGATCCAAGACTTGCGTAATTTGATACATAGGCATTACCACTTCCATTTACTTTGAGATAGTAGCTTCCCGAATTTAATGTTGTATCTATTGTGGCACTTAAAGTATTTCCAGGATTATAAGTCCTTAAAACAACACCTGAATTATCCAACAACTGTAATTCCAAATCAATATCGGAGCCGGCATTCCCTGCCCCAACGTTAAATGGAATAGCATCTAAGTGAAATGTTCCCTTCGTTGCCACATTAAACTGAATTACATCTACATCGTGATCTGATTCAATGATGCCATTAACCTTGAAAGCGTTACCTGCAAAGTTTATAACGGCAGCTCCATCTATTGAATTAGAAAAGTCATCTGGCCTATAACCGAAGCCATTTACATCACTGGTAATAATTCCTAAATCATCCTGTATGCTAGTGCATCCTAAAGGATTAGCACCATTATTCCATAGGGTGAAGTTCTTTGAATAGCCAACACCCATAATAGGAGCCCACCCAATTTCTCCTGTACCAGTACCTGCATTATATTCTGATGTCTTTACACAATTAGCATCGTATGCAGCCTGGTGTCGCAGACCTAAAGTATGTCCAACCTCGTGTGATCCTGCTTCAGAAATGTTCTTTGTATTGTAATTTAAAAGAGCAGTAAACACAAAAGCCGGAGTATTATCTCCCCAGGTAAATGAATTTACAAACGATACTCCACCAGCACTACCATACCAATCGGATGAAGTGGTGAATACTACTCTCATTCTCTGGGTTACCGGCGCCGACAAATATTTTGCTGAGTCGGTTGTTATATTCAGGTTGAACGGACGATAATCTTCTGCTATCCTATTATAGATCTCACTAACCTGGGTTGCACTTAGGTTTGATGAATTACATACAATAGGACCATCGCTATTCCAGCTGGTACCGTTCACCGTTTGCCCATCAAAATCAAGGAAAATAGTTGCAGTGGCAGCTGGGTAACTATTGTAAATGGGTACTTGCGCAAATGTTTGTTGTGAGGCGCACATTAATGCCAAACCGCATAGGGTTTGAAAAATGCTTTTCATGTAGGGATGGATTAAATGTTTTCAAGGATTGGGATTAGTTATTCACTTATCAATTCATTAATTCCTTTTTTTAATAGTACATATTGGCCATTTTCTTTAACCAGGTCAAAGGCATCACCGTTATTCTTATTCAGAATTCTACCGCTATAACTATATGTGTCTTGCTCTAGTTTTCTTTTGGTAAAAGTAAAAATCGCACCCTGGCGATTCTGTAGTTTAATCACAACTGATTTCATGTCCTCCAGCTTATCTTCTGATGATGATACAACGGTGCCAATGGCTCGGAAATTAGGAGCAACAACAGTATTTACAGGTGACCCAACAGGCAAGTTGACCAGTGCATCAACATCTACCAATCGTATATTCATCCGATCTGGCAGATCATTAAAGATCTTAGCCTTATTGTAATCAGGTTCATTAATAATCTTGTTGGGACCTTGTGCAATGGAGTGCATTGCTGTGCAGAGGAAACATGCTATAACAGCATATCTTTTTAGACATTTCATAAGGATGGATTTAGGTTGTTGCTAAATGAAAGAATGCTGTCATTCTATCATTCGGCTGGTACGAATTGCAAGATTGCAAAAAACTCTCGCAAATCAAAGTGGGGAGCGGACTTTTTTTATAAATAAGTAGATCTTCTTAGTAATTTCCCTATGATTAAAATCAGCTTTTATATCAGTATTGACCGGTGCTCAACAAAACAAGAGTACAAGCGATAAGAGGCTTAATTCCTTTCTCTTTTGCCTTGTTTATAAGTTCATCATTCTCAGTACCCGGGTTGAAGATAATGCGCCTGGGATGCAGGTTTAGAATGTAATCATAATATTCTTCCTGGTTACGAGGATTTAAATAAAGAGTCACAGTATCAACGCCATCAATTGGAAGATGCTCTTTTGCAATTTCAACATCGCTTACTTTTCCTGTTCTTCTGCCAATCGCGACCACAGGATGATTGTGTGCACGAAGTCGCTGAACCGCAAGATAGCTGTACCGTGACGGATTTGGAGAGGCACCTAACACCAAGGTTTTTTTCTCTTCTTTCATTACCATTCTTTGTACCGAAATTATCACAAAGCATGTGCCTTAAAAAGGACTTCCATGAGTCATGCGAATGACTGGCGAGGAAAGAAAAGGGAAAGATTTGAATGTATTTACAAAAACTTCGCTTATCAACTTCCCTCCGAAAAACTTTTGAATGGCGCGCCCGGTCGCAAGCCGTTTTCCAAACATCAAATGCCAGTGCCTTGAATACATCTCTCCGGTTTCTCTCATTGAAAGATTTCCTTTAAGATAGGCTGAAATCAACGGTGCAGCAATTTTGGCTGTATGCAAAGCAATACTCATCCCATTTCCGCAGAGAGGAGAAATCATACCTGCAGCATCACCTAACATCAGTATGCCATTTTCAAACTTTGACTTATTGTTAAAACTAACCTGTGATATGGTTATTGGAAAATGCTCCACCACTACACAAGCTGATAAGATTTCTTTTAAATGTTTGTTCTTAAAGAGCACCGCATTTTCAAACTTCAATACATCATTATCAAACTCGTTTAAATAAGCAGCCCTCGTTAAATAGCATAAACAATATTTATCTCCTTCAATCTTTGATATTCCGCAATAACCTCCCCTAAAGTTGTGTAATCCAATTGTGTTAACAGGCCAATCAGACTTAATGTGATATTTAATGGCAACAAAATTTGACAACTTACCTTGCTTAGATTCCAACCATGATCTACGCCATTTCACATCCAGGTTGCTCTTTTTACCAAAAGCAGCACAGCATGCTGCAGCCTGTATTGACTTTAATGGTGAAGTTGCTGAAGAAAAATGGACAGTATACCGATCCGAATAATCCAGGCTTTGCACTTTCGTTTGATCCAACACCTCCACCCCTTCTTTTTTAGCTGTCTGCGAAAGGTAATAATCCAAGGTATACCTGCTTAATCCAAAACCTCCAAGAGGAAGTGTAGTTGTAAAGGATCTTCCCCCAGGTGATGTAAGATTAAGTTTAGTAATTTCCGGTAAATGCATTTCATCTATAGGAACTCCCAATAAGGTTAAAAAACTCCGGCTCTCGTTACTGATATACTCTCCACATACTTTATGAAACGGGTACTTCTCTTTTTCAAATAGAATTACACTATGTCCACTCCTTCTCAATAATATGGATGCAGCAAGGCCGGCTAAGCCACCGCCTATTATTGCGACATCGTAATATGAATTACCAGCCTCCATTTGTATTGCATGTAATCAACCATCGAAAGGCCCACTTCCATTTATGAGTGTAGTGATCTATTCCGGCTTTAGTAAACAATTGTTTCCAATCTTCCTCCCTGAATCCCCTAAGCACCGACAGCGGTGCATCATTTTTTACCAAATAACTCTTTGAAAAAAATGAGGTCAACCATTTTATAGAAAAGTAAGCTAATGGATGACGGTGCAGGTCATTAATAAAAAAGCCAAACCTGGTATTTATCTTCATCCATTTCAACATGCTAATTAATTCTTCATCAGTAAAATGATGGCAGAATAAAGAAGAGAAAATAATGTCTGGCTGCTTTTGAAAAACAACATTCTTATAATCGGATGTTATAAAATTAATACCCAGATTTCGCTGCTGTTGTTTTGCATAATTGATGCACTCAGGATTTATATCTATACCTGTAAGTTCAATTTGCCTGTTGTTTTTTTGTGACCATTCTTTTATAGCATATAAGTTATTACCGCCGCCACACCCGATCTCTACTACAGTAATCTGGCCTTTTGAAGGAGTATAATAATTTAGCACCCTGCTTAAACCACATAATGTAACATCATGTCCTCCGAGATAGCGGTTAATATAATCTAGTTCCTCCATGTTCCTTACAATGTCTCTGAAAGGGATTTCCAAAGAATCTAACAATTCCTTCTTATCTGATCGTATGGCAAAGGAGATCATTGGTAATGAGCTGTAAAGGTTTCAACAGTTAATCCGGGACCAAATGCAGCAGCAAATAGTTTATCAATGTTTTTGTTTTGCTGCATACGTTCTTTTAGAACAAACAGGATACTTGCAGAAGAGAGGTTACCATACTCACTGAGTACATTATAGGAATTCTGCAGTTGCCCATTTGTAAAAGCCAATGCTTTGTGTATCACTTCCAGTATTCTTTTGCCGCCTGGATGAATGCACCAATCACTAACATCTTCTATGCGGGAGTTTTCTTTAGAAAGAGCCTTTTCGGCCACCTGTCGGAAGTCTTGTTCAATCAAATCCGGCACATAACCACTTAACGTCATAAGGAACCCGGTAGAGGATAACTCCCATGCCATGTCCTTTTTCCCCTTCGGTATTATAGCACTATAAAAATTATCAAGAATTAACCCCTGTTCAGAACTATCATCATGTGTTACTAACACCGCAGCAGATCCATCTCCGAATAATAAAGAAGATGCAATATTATCCATTGTATTTTCTCGTTGGAAATGAATAGTACATAATTCTGTAGCTACGATCATCACCTGCGCATTCTTATTCACTTTACAAATAACATCTGCTATTTTCAACGCGTGTATAGCAGCATAACAGCCCATGAAATTTATTGAAGTACGTTGCACTTCTTTATCCAGGTCCAGCAACTCGAGAACCTGTAAATCCAATCCCGGCGCACTCATGCCGGTACAACTAACCGTTATCAGGTGTGTTATTCGTTGCAGATCATAGTGGGCGTCCAGGCAATTCCTGATCGCGTCAACAGATAAGGATGCCGCATGTTTATTATATACAGCCATTCTCTGCTCTAGTGAAGGAAAGGGTTCAAGATTTTCTGATTGACGATAAAATCTCCATTCGTCAGCAGGCTTGCTATAATCAGCAATTACGGAGTATCTCTGTTTAATTCCACTTTGTGCATACAAAAAACGTAACTTCCTTTTGTCTGCCTCACTTGCTGCATACACCAGTTGCATGAATTGAAATATGTCATTCTGCTGATGACAATATGCCGGAACCGCTGTACCGATGGATTCTATTTTACTCAATGATTTTGTATTAGAAGTACAGTAAAAAAGATTGTCGTACAAATTGTAGCAATCACATTCATTTTATAACTATTATTGAAATTGGCGGCATCTTCATTCTTCCATACCCTGCTGAACCAGGACAGAAAAAACGATACCACCGGTAGCATTATTAAGAGAAAATAAACAAATGCATCCAGTTGATTATTCCTCGAAAAGATAATATACATTAATAGAGTAGCAGCTATAAAGAACAACATAGAAAAAATAAAAGTCCCTTTCTTACCCAGCATCAAACTAATGGTAATCACACCATCTTTCCGGTCTTGTTCGTGTTGGTAAATCTGTGTCAAGGGATAAAGAGCACCTAATAAGAGGCTTGAAGTAATGCAAGACAGCACAGGCACAGTAGGATTATTGTTCATGCTTACCGCTATATACGTTATATAAAATATAACAGCTCCCTGGAATATGAATACTGTAATAAATCCACCTATCGGATACCTCTTCAGGCGAATGCCTCTATAGCTATATGCACGCGAAGCCAGAATGTAGAGCAAAATACCCACGGCAAAAACGTAATTAATTACCAGACTTAAAATAACTGCAAGAGCATCCATTATAACTGTTGCATAGAACAGTTGTTTCGTTGGTTGCAAAGGATTTTTTATTCCTCCAATGGGCGTTTCATCCCTATCCATATATGAGTTATAACCATTACTTGCCGGGTATACCAACAGGTGTAAAACAACAAACACCATTATTGCATTTAGTACATTCACTGAGGTTACCTGGCTTATAGCAAATAAATAAACCGGTAGTAAGAAGAACGAGAAATGAACCCGAAGGAGTTGTATCGTTGATCGCTGTATCACAGGCCTTGCTGTAATTTACGTAATTGAGAAGATTTCAATAAGCTTTATTAATACCTAAATATTTTGAAATAAGTTGTTCCACCCCAGCTGATAAGCTTTAGTTCGCAGGTCATCAATGAGGCTAACATAAAAGGTGATTACTGTTGACATACTGTTGACACGCTATTAGATCACTATTAGATCGGAATTAATTGCGTGTTAACTGCATGTCAACTGCGTGTCAATAGTGATATAATAGTGATTTCTATCCATAGTTTACCGGTACAACCACTATGAAGAATTAATATGTATTTTCACTAGGAATAGTAATTTACGTGCATGAAACAGTTCGCATTCCTGGTTTTGCTTTTTATATCTCTCAGCAGCCATTCGCAGATACAGCCATTTCGCTTTGCTTTTTTAACTGATACCCATATTGGTTCAGCTGATGGAGTTGCGGAGGAAGACCTTCGCCGTTCTATAGCTGACATCAATTCTATGAACGACATATCATTTGTTGTGCTCACAGGTGATATAACTGAACTTGGCAGTGATGAACAATTTTCGCTCGCAAAGAAGTTATTAATGGATTTGAAAGCTCCTTATTATATAATACCGGGTAATCACGATACCGGGTGGAGTGAAAGTGGTGGGTTGGGGTTTACTAAGGCTTTCGGAAGTGACAAGTTTCAGTTTGATTATAATGGTATTCATTTTCTTGGATGTGCCTCCGGTCCCTATGTAAGAATGAGTGATGGTCATGTTCCAAGAGATGCAATGAACTGGATGCATCAACAATTAAACAAGATCAATAACACGGATCCGATCATTTATCTTAATCATTATCCGTTAGACAATGCTCTTGATAACTGGTATGAAGTAATCGATTTGCTAAAACAAAAAAATACGCTTCTTGCCATCTGTGGACACGGCCACAACAACCGTATGGTTCAGGCAGAAGATATTCCTTCAGTTATGGGAAGATCCAATCTAAGGGCAAAGCAACCAGAGGGTGGATATAACATTATAAATGTGCGGCAGGATTCAATAACGTTTACAGAAAGGAAACCTGTAAGTAAAACAGAAAAACTATGGACGGCAATCCCGGTTGTTCAACATAAATATTCTTCTACAGGCAATTACCCTCGTCCTGATTTTTCTATGAATAAGCAATACTCTAATGTGAAAGCAAAATGGACATACAGTAGTTCTGCTAACGTGATATCTACTCCGGCAGTGATGAACAACCTTGTTGTGTTTGGAAATCAGACGGGATTAATTGAAGCTGTTAAAATTGATAATGGCAAAAGAGTATGGAAGTTCCAGGCCGATGGACCGATATTTTCATCACCTGCTGTGGCAGCAAATAAAGTTGTTGTGGCAAGTGCTGATGGATATATCTATGCGCTTAACAACAAAGGGAAAGAACAATGGAAGTTTAAATGTGAGAAGTCGGTGCTTGGCTCACCACTGATCGATAAAGGACTCGTATATATTGGTGGAAGTGATCATCGCTTCAGTGCTTATAATTTATCTAACGGCTCACGTGTGTGGAGCTTTTCTTCTTTGGAGGGACCGGTCGTAAGCAAACCAGTTATAGCAGGTAATAAGATCATCTTTGGAGCCTGGGATAAAAGCTTGTATTGTTTAGATAAAAATACAGGTTCTCTCCTATGGAAATGGAGTAATGGATCGCCGGTAATTAATTACTCACCTGCAGCCTGTATCCCGGTTATCAAAGATGATGTAGTGTATATAGCGGCACCTGATCGTTATTTGTCAGCCATTGATATCAATACTGGTAAAACATTATGGCGTACGAACCAATCAACAGTAAGGGAAAGTATTGGCATTTCGGAAGATGGAGATCTTATTTACGGAAAAACAATGCAGGATAGTTTAGTTGCTTTTCGCACAAATCCAGTCCAAGCTACTGTTGCCTGGAAACTGAATGTTGGCTATGGTTATGAACACTCCCCATCTATGATCATAGAAAAGAATGGTAAAGCATTCTTTGGCACACGTAACGGCATCGTTTACAGCATTGATCCGAAAGCTGTAAAAGTAAATTGGAGTTATAAAGTGGATAATTCCATGGTGAATACAGTTAACGTTCTTTCTGATAAAGAAGTTATTGCATCAACCATGGATGGTAAAGTCGTACTATTGAAAGCAGATTGATTATCTGCGTCCACGACCAACGAGCCAAAGAATAAGCATGATAATAGCGGCAACGATAATAATTCCAAACCACATCCCTGCTTTGAAGATTCCACCAACAACGCGGCAGGAACTTAACGACACCACCAATACTGCAAACCACATCCAGACGTAAGAATACTTTTTCATATTATCACCTTTAATATTGATAATACAAAAGCTTTGCCGTTATACAAACTGAGGAGTATTTGTCACAGAAGAGGCAGAAATAAATAATACTGTAAAATGTGTTAACCAAGATCAATATCTGTGTTATCACCAATATTGAGTGTCCTTGTTTCACCCCTAATGCTGGTGTCACTTCCAATAAGTGAATCTTCTAGCACAATATCAAAAAGGTTTGAAAATGAGCCTATAATAGAGTTTTTGATAATAGAGGATTCTATAGTGCTATTGTCGCCAATAGTGGCATTTGGGCCAATAATAGAGTTTTTGATATTACAACCTTTACCGATGCTGACAGGCTGAATGACAACTACATTTTCGAAATCCTTAGCAGGGTCTTTTTCTGTACCGAATTTCTTCAATAACGTTGAGTTAGACTCTAACAGTGAATCCCGTTTACCACAATCAAACCAGCTATCTACTTTGAAGGCTTTGAACTTAGCGCCTTTTTTAATCATGCAATCCAATGCATCAGTAATGCTATACTCTCCGTGAGTCTTAATGCCTTGTTTAATATTCGTCTCCAGGCATTCAAACAGAAGATTCATTTCCTTTATCTTGTAGATGCCTACTAATGCCATATTCGACTTCGGAATATGCGGCTTTTCAACAACATGGGATATGGCTGTATCATCGCAGATCTCAGCTACTCCGAATGTTCTTGGATCATCAACTTTCTTTACCCCCATTAATGAAACATGGCTGTCGATGACTTCCTTTACATTGTATTCGCAAATTGTATCGCCTAAGACAATAAGAGCTTCATCAGTGCCTATGATATTACGGGTAAGCCTGATGGCGTGCCCTATTCCCTGCCTGTCATTTTGAAACACAAAATGTGCTGTCAAATCAGGATAAAGACTTTTGACATAATCCTGGATTTTTTCCCCTAAATAACCAACAATAAAGATATATTCCTGTATACCTGCATTCTTTAGCTGATCGACAATAATACTAAGGACTGTTTTGCCGGCAAGAGGTATCAATGCTTTCGGCTGCGTGTATGTATGAGGACGAAGTTTAGTTCCAGCACCTGCAACAGGGATAATAGCTTTCATCGATAAATGTTTTGACTTTCACACACCACCATTCAAACTCACTTCGTCATGAACTAAATCCTTTTTAGATAAGCGGACGAAATTAAGGAATTTTAGTTCAGGGATTAAACATAGAACTGTCCTCGCAAATATTTTAATAATTATCGGAAACGTAAAGTAGAACCGCTATATAGTTCATTTCAACAGGTTTATCCACAAATGGATGAGTATTTTCCTTTGAAAAACCATTGTAGTTAATTGCGCAGGCTTACTTTTGTGACCTATTCACCGGTTATTGTTTACTTAGAATTCACTTCTATAGAAAATCTAAACAAGTAAATTAAGTATTTAGAGCAATGCGTAGAGACGAAAAGGTATTTGAGATAATCAAGAAAGAATTAAACAGGCAACGGAGCAGTATAGAATTAATAGCTTCAGAGAACTTTACCTCATTGCAGGTAATGCAGGCAATGGGTAACGTGATGACGAATAAGTATGCTGAAGGTTATCCCGGCCGCAGGTATTATGGTGGTTGTGAGTTTGTTGATGAAGCAGAACAACTGGCAATTGATAGAATAAAGCTGGTATTTGGATGTGATTATGCGAATGTGCAGCCACACAGTGGGGCCCAGGCAAATGCCGCTTTAATGTTAGCTATTTTAAAACCTGGAGACAAAATTTTAGGTTTAGACCTGAGTATGGGTGGACACCTCACTCACGGTTCCCCGGTTAACTTCAGCGGTAAGCTTTATCAACCGTTTTTCTATGGAGTAGATAGAGAAACAGGCCTGGTAGATTATCAGCAAATGGAAGAAGTAGCCTTAAAAGAGAAACCTAAACTCATTATCTGTGGAGCTTCTGCTTACAGCCGTGACTGGGATTATGAGCGAATCAGGCAGATAGCTGATGAAGTTGGAGCTTTCGTAATGGCAGATATTGCACATCCTGCAGGATTGATTGCGAAGGGATTACTTTCATCTCCTTTTGAGCATTGCCATTTTGTAACCTCCACAACCCACAAGACCTTAAGAGGCCCAAGGGGTGGAATAATACTGATGGGTAAAGATTTCGAAAACCCATTCGGACTTAAGGATGTCAAAGGTAAAATACGGATGATGAGCAACTTGCTGGACATGGCCGTTTTCCCCGGCACCCAGGGTGGACCTTTAGAGCATGTGATTGCTGCAAAGGCAATAGCATTTGGAGAGATCATCAGTGAGGAATTCGCCGGCTATGCCAAACAGGTACAGATGAATGCCCAGGCTATGGCTAAAGCTTTTTTATCTAAGCAATACCATATCATTAGTGGTGGTACAGATAACCACCTGATGTTAATTGATTTAAGAAATAAGAATCTTACCGGGAAGAAAGCCCAGGAAACTTTAGACAAGGCATTTATTACTTTGAATAAGAACTCAGTACCCTATGATGATAAGAGCCCATTTGTGACCTCGGGTATACGGGTTGGTGTACCGGCTGTGACATCAAGAGGATTAAAAGAAGAACATATGGGTAGGATTGTGGATCTTATTGATCGGGTGCTCATGAATGTAGATGATGTTTCTGTGGTGGAATCTGTTGGAAGAGATGCGCATGCTTTCATGAGAGAATTCCCACTATACCCTGAATTAGGATAAAAGATAACATATGATTCAACGCATCCAATCTATCTGGCTTTTGCTGGCAGCCCTGTTTGCAGCAATTACATTCCGGTTTCCCTTCTACAATGGTGATTGGTTGAAAGATACCGTCCAGGCACCTGTAGATCTGAATGCCGAAACTACAATCTGGCTAACCATTGTTACTATAATCACTGGAACTATTGCGTTTGCTTCCATATTTCTTTACAATAACAGGAAAGTACAGTTAAGACTAACCTATGTAGGTATAATATTGAGTATCCTCCTGCTCGTGTTGTACTTCCTGGAATTATCCAACTTTGCCAGCGGAAGCATTGCGCTCTGGTGCATCTTTCATTTTGCCATACTGGGATTCTATATTTTAGCAGCAAAGGGGATACTCCATGACCAGAAGTTGATCAGGAGTTTGGATAGGCTTAGATGATGATAGTTCGTCCTGAAAACTCTTTTACTTGGCTGTAACAAATTTCCCTGTCCAGCTGTTGTCTATTTTATTTAATCCTGAAGGAGGTCCCTGGTAAACAACGTACCCTCCATCTTCTCCCGCTTCAGGCCCCAGGTCTATCACCCAGTCAGCTGATTTGATAACATCCGTATTATGCTCAATTACTAATACAGAGTGCCCCTGTTCTATTAATGCATTAAAAGAAGCCAGTAATTTTTTGATATCATGAAAATGCAAACCTGTGGTAGGCTCATCAAAAATGAATAAGATTTTTCCTGCTCCTTTGCCTTTACCTAAGAATGAAGCAAGCTTCACCCTTTGTGCCTCTCCTCCCGATAAGGTATCTGAAGACTGGCCAAGTTTAATATATCCAAGTCCTACTTCTCCTAATGCTTTGATAGCGTTTATAACCTGTTTCTCATCACTAAAAAATTCTAACGCCTGGTCAACACTCATTTCAAGTACTTCATATACATTCTTCCCTTTGTAAGTCACTTCCAACACTTCCTCTTTAAACCTCTTACCATGACAAACTTCACAAGTGAGGTGCACATCGGCAAGAAACTGCATTTCTACAATCTTCTCTCCTTCTCCCTTACAGGCATCACAACGACCTCCATCCACATTAAAGGAAAAATGCTTAGGCATGAATCCTCTAATCTTACTCAACGGTTGTGCCGCAAATAAATCCCTAATGCAGTCCCAGGCCTTTACATATGTAACAGGATTACTCCGGGAAGATTTGCCTATAGGGTTCTGATCAACCATCTCGGTAGATGTAATAGAATCTAAATCACCACCAATAGACTTATGAAAACCAACTTTATCAGCCACTTCGCCCTGTAGCTTTCGTAGTGCAGGATAGAGCACATGTTTAATCAAAGTCGTTTTACCGCTACCACTCACACCTGATACAACACAGAAGATATTTAAGGGTATTTGCACCGTTATATCTTTCAGATTGTGCTGCCTTATACCTTCTATCTTTATTGAATTACTCCATTTTCTTACCTTCTTAGGAGGGTCAATTGTCAACAGTCCATTTAAATACTTTCCTGTGAGGCTCTCTTTATGTGAAATGATCTCCTCATAATTACCAGCAGCAACCACTTCACCTCCCAGGTGTGAGGCTAATGGCCCCATGTCGATTATGTGATCTGCTTCCCTCATCATCATTTCATCGTGTTCTACTACAACCACCGTGTTTCCAAGATCACGCAACTCCTTAAGTACCCTTATAAGATTAAAGGTATCACGCGGGTGCAGTCCTATGGATGGTTCATCAAGTATGTAAAGTGAATTAGTTAGATTACTTCCAAGGCTTCTTGTTAATTGAATTCTTTGGCTCTCTCCTCCACTAAGGGTGTTGGCAAGCCGGTTTAATGTAAGGTATCCCAATCCGACCTTAAGCATTGTTTCAATTCGATGCTCTATTTCAATGAGAATTCTTTTTGCAACCTGCTGATCATAAGGACTAAAAGATTCTGATGCTCTTTGCATCCATGTTTTTAAATCCTTAATTGGCATCTCGCTTAATTCTCCAATATCACACCCATGAACTTTTACATACAATGCTTCCTTTCTCAAACGAGTACCACCACAATCCGGACAAGTTGTTCGGCCGCGGTAACGACTTAACAACACACGATATTGAACCTTATATAAATTCTGTTCTACTTCTTTAAAAAAGTCATCAATGCCATATACAAACTGATTTCCTTTCCACAATATTTTATACTGTTCGGGAGTGAGATCGGCAATTGCTTTATGTACAGGAAAATCAAATTTCTTTGCACCTTTGATAAAGCTCTCTTTCCACTTACCTAACTTTTCTCCTTTCCATGGTGCAACGGCTCCTTCGTAAACACTCAATCTTTTGTCCGGCATCACGAGGTCTTCATCAATTCCTAACACAAGTGAAAATCCCTCACAGGTGGGGCAAGCTCCAAATGGATTATTGAATGAAAATAAATTAGGTGTAGGTTCTTCGAAGGTCATGCCATCCAGTTCAAAACGGTTATTAAAGTGAATAAGTCTTTCACCGTTCACTTCAATAAAAACATCTCCTTCCCCTTCATAGAAGGCAGTACCTATAGAATCCGCCAGTCTGTGTTCGTCATCTTCTTCAAAAGGTTTAACAACGATCCTGTCAATTAAGATATATGCATTCTCAGGATACTTAAATGCCTCAACATAATCTTCAGGAGAAGAAATCAGGTCTTCAATCCTATATATAGTACCATCTTTTACCGGAGTTTCTTTTTGAGAGTGTGAAAAAGGTGAAACATAAATACGTGAAAAGCCTTTCTGCATTAATATATTCAGTTCTTCCTTCCGATCCCTGCTTGGGTGTTCTTTAAAAGATGATAGAATATAAACCTTACTACCAGCAGGTAATATTCTAATGTTCTCTAATACATCTTTAACATCATCCTTTTTAACAACATTCCCTGATACCGGTGAAATTGTTTTACCAATACGGGCATACAACAGCCGCAGGTAATCATATATTTCAGTGAGGCTCCCCACTGTACTCCTGGGAGTACGGGTGATGACTTTCTGTTCAATAGCAATAGCGGGAGCAAGACCTTTGATGTAATCAACATCAGGTTTGTCCATCCTGTTGAGAAATTGCCGAACATAGGCACTCAGGCTTTCAGCATAACGCCTTTGACCTTCGGCAAATAAAGTGTCAATGGTAAGGGATGATTTACCAGAACCGGAAACACCGGTGACCACAATCAGCTTATTCCTTGGGAAGACTACATCAATATTCTTGAGGTTGTGTACTCTTGCTCCTTTTATAAATATGGAATTATCCTGTTTCGCCAACCCGACCTTGCCTTTTTCTTTAACTGCGTTATCTTTCATTATTGGGTAAGCAAAAGTAATAAGCTGCCCCTGAAGCGTAAGTTAACGTTAACAGTTCTTTTAACTTTTTTTGACCCGGGTGAACAATAAAAGTTGTGAAGTTTTAAAAAAGTATTTTATTTTTATGAGCAGATCCAAAATTCTGAACCAAAAAAAACATACGCTCGCCTATAGCATAGACTTCTACTTTTTGTAAATTATTTTAAAATTTTTTGTTAATCCAATCCCTTTATCCTTAAAACTGTAGGAGTATATGAAGCTATTTTCCAAACTGTCCGACCATGAGTTAATTAACTCATTCACCGCTGGTAATGTAAACGCATTAGAAGCTCTGGTATTGCGCCACAAGGATAAACTTTATACTTCCATTTTCTTTTTAGTGAAGGACAAGTACCTTGCCGAAGATATTTTCCAGGATGTTTTTATCAGAATTATAGACACTATCCGCTCAGGCCGCTATACTGAAGAAGGTAAGTTTCTTCCTTGGGCAATGCGCATCGCACATAATCTTTGCGTAGACCACTTTCGAAAGGTTAAGAGAACTCCTACTATAAAAAATAGTGAGGACCAGGATATTTTTGAAGTCCTTAACTTTACTGAAGACTCTGCTGAGACTAAAATGATCAAGAAGCAGAGTTACAACAGGGTTAAGGATATGCTGGATAAGCTACCTGAAGACCAGCGGGAAGTAATCATTTTAAGACATTATGCTGATATGAGTTTTAAAGAAATTGCTATAGTTACGGATTGTAGCATTAATACTGCCTTAGGTAGAATGCGTTATGGATTGATCAACCTTAGAAAGATGATGATCCAGAAGCAAATCGCTCTATAAGAAACTGTCATTTCTTTTCTCCCATCACACGCTTGCCGTGATAGGTTGAAAGAAATGACGCCTAACTAAAAAGCTCCTTTCCGGGAGCTTTTTTATTTTATCATATCAAATTTTATTGAGGTAATACCTGGTCAACTACAGCAGTAGAAACTCCTGTGAAACTAAAACCTCCATCATGGAAAAGATTCTGCATCGTTACATACTTCGTAAGGTCACTGAATAAGGTTACTATATAATTCGCACAATCCTCAGCACTCGCATTTCCTAAGGGACTCATCTTTTCAGCATACTCCACAAACGCATCAAATCCTTTCACACCACTACCGGCGGTTGTCTTTGTAGGTGATTGAGAAATCGTATTAACACGTACTTTCTTCCGTACTCCATAATGATATCCAAAACTTCTTGTTACACTTTCCAATAATGCCTTTGCATCTGCCATTTCATTATAATCGGGAAACACCCTCTGTGCCGCAATGTAACTTAGGGCTACAACACTTCCCCATTCGTTAAGCGCATCCATATCCCATGCAGTTCTCAGCACCCGGTGAAGACTCATTGCAGAAATATCCAAAGTTTTTTGATTCCATTCATAATTCATCTCTGTATAATGTTTGCCTTTCCGCACGTTAAGACTCATACCAATAGAATGGAGTATGAAATCAATACCACCGCCAAATTGTTTTTGTGCTTCTTCAAACAAATTCTGTAAATCATCCATGCTCGTTACATCCGCCGGAACCACAGGAGCCTGTATTGCTTCAGATAATTTGTTGATCTCACCCATACGCAGGGCAACAGGAGCATTGGTCAGCACAATCTGTGCACCCTGTGCATGACAGGCTAATGCGGTCTTCCAGGCTATTGATTTTTCATCGAGAGCTCCAAAAATAATTCCCTTCTTCCCTTCTAGTAAGTTGTTTGACATGTACTTCAATTTGCGGGCGTAAAAATAAAGGTTTATCTCTTTGAGACCGGAAGGACTTTTAAAATGATAAAAGAGAGCAGGAAGGTATACACAAACACAATCACCAACCAAATCATCATGTAAGTAAGGAAAAGTGCAAAGTTCTTTCTAGGCTGAACAACCTTGATCAACCAATTATTCAGATAAAAGGCCGGTATCAAAGAGACTAATAAAAGAAGTAATACTATACCAAATGGCATTCTCATTGTTGAAGGTGATGGTTAGAGGATTTATCTGTGAGAGTTTAGAAGTACATGTATTTTAACAATTAATAGCTATCGTTCTCAGACCATCATATGTTGACTACACATGCACCCTGTTTCACTGTTCAGTTCATTACAATCTCTCTAGCATTCTCTAAGGCAGCAGCAGTTGGTTTCTCACCACTCAACATTTTTGCTATGGTAACAATCCTTTCATCCATATCAAGTCGACGGACATTTGTATTAATGGTATCCTTTTCAACTGATTTATATACATAAAAGTGAGCATCTGCTTTACCTGCTATTTGTGGTTGATGTGTAATACTGATCACTTGCCGTGCGCCTGCCAATTGTTTCATTAAAATGCCAACCTGCTTTGCGGCTTCCCCTGAAATACCTGTATCAATTTCATCAAAAATAAGTGTGGGAAGATCCATCGACTTGGCGACCATCCATTTGATGCAAAGCATAAGTCGACTCAACTCACCTCCGCTCGCCACTTTCTGAAGTGGCAGAAATCGGTTGCTTTTGTTGCCATCAAAAAGGAAAACAATATTATCATACCCGGTTTCCGATAAAGGCTTTTTCTCATTTTGAATTTTCAATCGTGCATTCGGCATTCCCACCTGGGCTAATAATTTATTTACCTGCTTTTCAAGTGGGCTGACCTGCGCATTTCTTGCAGCAGATAACTTATCCGCAACTGATTCTGCTTCTGCCCGGTGCTCATTATACTTTCTTTCTGCTTCTGCGATGGCATCATCAATGTCAAGAACAGCTTTCAGCTTATCACTTAACTCCTGCTTTACAGACAGCAACTCATTTGTAGTCTTCACGTTATGTTTCTTTAGTAAATGGTATCCTAAAGAAAGACGCTCATTTAATTTATCAAGTGTCACTGCATCGGATGTAATTCCATTATTCAAATGATCCAACTCACCTGCAATGTCCTTCAGTTCAATATAACAGGATTGCACCCTGTCTGCCAATAAAGGAAACTGCTCGTGCAGATCTGCATATTGATGTAATGAATGTACAATTGATTTCAACTGTTTTACAATCGGCTCCTCATTCTCTTCAAGATCGTTGTACGCCTTTGCTAGTACGTTCTTGATGTCTTCAGCATTGGAGAGCATCTTTATTTCGTGCTCAATGTGTTCAAGTTCATTTTCCCGAAATGATGCCTCTTCAAGTTCGTTATACTGAAACTGGTTATAATCAAATTCTTTTTCAAAACGTGCCTTCTGCTCTTTTAATTCATTCAATTTTACTTTGAGTTGCTGTGCCTTATTAAATGAAAGTTTACAGTGATTTAATAAGGAGGCATTTGACGCCAGTGCATCCAATACTTTCAATTGAAAATGTGCTTCACCGATTTCCAGTGTATCAAATTGCTGGTGGAGATCTACAAGGAGGCTACTCAATTGGTTTAACTGTCCAAGGTTTACCGGTGTATCATTGATAAATGCTCTTGATTTTCCATTTGGTGCAATTTCTCTTCTTACTACCAGGTCGTCATTGATATCGAGTTCATTTAGTCGCAGGAATTCTAATACTTCTTCGTTCTTCCCTTCATCTCTAAACCATCCTTCTACAATGCATTTTCTTTCATGGTTCAACAACACGGAACTTTCTGCACGTTCTCCCAGTATGAGTCCTAAAGCACCAACTAAAATAGATTTACCGGCCCCTGTTTCACCGGTGATTACATTCAGTTGTGGGGAGAACTCAATATCCAGGTCCTTGATGATGGCGTAATTGTGAATGGATAGTTTGTTCAACATAATTCAGCAACAAAATAATAAGGAATTACCGATTTAGAATTTACAATTTGGAATTGTTTACAATTTGTGATTTGCATCTTTAATATTGGTCCAAAATTGCAGCACTATGGTTAAAAGATAAGACATTAAAAGAATATGTATAAGATGGCAGTTTTGAGAGTATGTGTAGAGTTACAATGGCTTTAGCAGAAGCAAGAGTCGTTCTAAAGCTATAACAACCGGCAGGATATTATGTGTAGGCCTTATAAATGGCATAGCCACAGGTCGCAAAAAGCATAAAAAAGGCTCTCCGGAGAAAGCCCTTTAAAATATTCACCTGTTATATTACTTCAATGAGACGGAGTCATTCAGATCAGTGTCCACAAGGATACGTCCACAGTTCTCACATACCATTACTTTCTTCCGTTGTTTGATCTCGCTTTGTTTCTGAGGAGGAATGAAGTTGAAACAACCACCACAGGCATCCCTTTCAACCGGAACTACTGCAAGACCATTCCTGTAATTCCTGCGTATCTTCTCGTAGCTGGCTAATAAACGTTGTTCAACATGCTGGCGGGCATCATCTGCCATCTTCAGGAACTGTTTTTCCTCTTTGTCAGTCGTTGCAATGATCTTTTCCAGTTCACCTTTTTTCCCACTAAGTACTCCTTCCTTATTACTTAGAGCTTTCTTTGCCTTGTCAAGAGCCTGTGCTTTTTCAGCTATTTCCTCGTTGGCATCTTTGATATGCTTTTCACATAATTTCACTTCGAGTTGCTGCATCTCAATTTCCTTGTTGATAGCATCAAACTCGCGGTTATTCTTTACGTTCTCACTTTGCTTCTCGTATTTCTTAATTAAAGCCTCAGCCTCTTTTATTGCTTCTCTCTTCTGAGCTATAAATTCAGTTATACCATTGATCTCCTCTTCTATCCTTAGCTGGCGGGCATGTAAACCCTGGATCTCGTCTTCAAGATCGGCAACTTCCATAGGAAGTTCACCTTTCAGGATCTTAATCTCGTCCATCTTTGACTCAATCTTTTGCAGCTTAATAAGAGAGGTGAGTTTTTCTTCAACCGAATATTCTTTTACGGTAGGCATTTTTATATTTGAGTTTGTTAAAGAAGTTTAAACTGGTCCCAGTTCTACACGTTTCCAATATAATATTGTACGGGATTCGTGATCACACTGGTTTTAAGGAGCGCAAAGGTAGGGAATTTTTGCCTCAAAAGCTCATAGAATAGCTCCTGAGTATACTGTTCACTCTCATAATGGCCTATATCAGCCAAAAGAATCTTGTGATCGGCATCAAAGAACTCATGGTACTTCACATCGCCCGTTATATAAGCATCTGCGCCTTCAGAAATAGCTTTACGGATCAAAAAACTGCCGGCGCCTCCACAAACTGCCACTTTTTTAACCGGTTTGCCGAGCATTGGAGTATGTCGTATTACATCTAAACGAAATACATTTTTAACAGTTTCTAAGAACTCCTTTTCACTTAAAGGAGACTGCAGTTCACCTATAATTCCGGCCCCAATACCTAAGTGAGTATTTTCCATTGTGAATATATCATACGCCACTTCTTCGTAAGGATGATTGGAAATAAGAGCCTTTACCACCTGGGTTTCCAGGTAAAATGGAAATACGATTTCAATTTTAGTTTCCTTTTCATGGTGCTGCTCTCCTATTTCACCCACATAAGGATCAGCGCCCACTTCTGCCTTGAAGGTGCCTGTGCCCTCACTATTGAAACTACACTCAGAGTATTTCCCAATGTGTCCTGCTCCTGCGGCGAATACTGCCTGCCTTACTTTTTCTGCCTCGTCCACAGGCGCAAAAGTTATCAGGCGTCGCAGCATCTTATTTTTAGGCTGAAGGATACGTGTATTTTTCAATGACAGCTTCCTGGCTATCATTCCGTTTACCCCTAATACAATATTGTCAATATTAGTATGCGCCGCAAAAATGGCAATGTCGTTCTTAATGGCTTTGATCACCACACGCTCCACATAATTTGAACCATTGATTCTTTTTAATCCGCGGAAAACAATAGGATGATGAGCAACAATGAGATTGCAGTTGTTAGTAATGGCTTCATCAATTACCTGCTCTGTTACATCAAGGCTGATCATCACACCGGTACATTCTCCTGACCGGCTCCCGGTGATCAGGCCCGCATTATCATAGTCTTCCTGCAATTCAGGAGCAGCGAAATATTCTATAACTGAAATGATCTCTCCTATATTCATATAACTAATGTAAGCGCTTTATGATTACTATTCAACACTGATGATAGCCTGCACCACTGACAGTGGTCATGGTGCAATTATAGCTGATGAATGATAGAGGATATATGTTTCACTACATTGCACAAGAATTGATTATTTGACGAAAGATTGAAGTAGTAACTATGGCATCAGCAAAAGAGCTTTACCAGGAATACAAAAGAAAAATGCAGGAAATAGCTGATCTGCGTAATGCATCAGCCGTATTGCAATGGGACCAGGAAGTCTATCTCCCTCTTATGGGTGCGGCTTTCCGTGGACAGCAGATAAGCACCTTATCAGAACTGAGTCACAGGATGTTTGTCTCCAATGAATTAGGAAATATCTTAGAGGAACTGCAGCAAAGCGGTGAACTACAAGAAGAACAGAAACGGAATATTCAGAAGACCCTGGAAGATTATACAAAAGCAAAAAAGTATCCTTCTGAATTCGTCAGGGCTTTATCAGAGCAGGTAAATAAAACCTTCCATTCGTGGATAGAAGCAAGGAAGCAAAATTCATTTGTAGTATATCAGGGCAACCTGGAGAAGCTGGTTGACCTGAAAAGAAAAGAAGCTGAACTCCTGGGCTATAAACAACATCCCTACGATGCTCTATTAGATGATTATGAAAAGGGGAGTACGGTTGCTTTACTTGATAAGACATTTTCGGACCTGCTGCCATCATTAGAGGAGCTATTCAGAAAAATAGTCTCCAAACCTCAAGTGGAAGATTCATTCATACACCAGCATTTCCCAAAAGACCAACAGTGGAACTGGGGTATGCAACTGGTGAAAGATCTGCACTTTAACCTGGAAGCCGGTCGCCAGGATATTAGTGAACATCCTTTCACTACGAGTTTCAATTCGCAGGACGTTCGCATTACGACACGTATAGATGAAAACAACTTTGCGAATATGACCTGGAGTTGTATTCATGAAGTGGGACACGCTTTATATGAGCAGGGATTGAAACCGGAATATTATGGCCTGCCACTAGGGGAAGCAGCTTCGTTAAGTATACATGAATCACAGTCACGCTTATGGGAAAACTGTGTCGGAAGAAGCAAGGCCTACTGGCAGTTTTATTATCCCCAATTAAGCCAAATGTTTCCTGTTCAATTTCAAAACATCAGTTATATAGACTTCTATAAATCAATTAATAAAGTACAACCTTCCTTAATTCGAACAGAGGCTGATGAAATAACCTATCATTTTCATGTATTCATACGCTATGAACTGGAGAAAAAGTTGATCGAAGGCAGCCTGGCTGTAAACGATATACCTGCCTACTGGAATGCACAATATGAAAAGCTATTAAACGTTAAAGTCCCCGACGACAAGCATGGTGCTTTACAGGATGTTCACTGGAGTCATGGCAGCTTTGGCTACTTCCCAACTTATAGTCTTGGAAGCCTGTATGCCGCACAGTTCTTTAATACGGCAAAACAGCAAATAAAAGGGTTGGAGAATGAAATAGCTAACGGCAATACTGCCGGATTACTGGAATGGCTAAGGACTAATATTCATCAGAAGGGTCGTTTTTATACAAGTGAGGAACTCTGTAAGGAAGTTACCGGTGAAACACTTAATGCATCCATCTTCATGGATTATTTGGTGAACAAGTACACATTTATATATAATTTGTAAGAATGAAGTTATTATCAGCAACATTAGTCTTAGTTCTTCTGGTCGCATCCTGCGCAAAAGATCCAATAACACAAGCAAAGGAAAATTTTGTACTAAATGCCATGACCAATGGCAAATGGAAGGTTTCAAGCTTCGTCAGGGGGAGTACTGATGTAACTACCGGCTTCGCACCCTATTCCTTCCAGTTTAAGACAGATCTTACAGTTGATGCCATAAATAATGGAACAGTAGAAAAGACTGGGTCCTGGAGTGCCAATTCAACAGACCTGACTATAACATCAACCTTTACGGGTGCCAATGCTACCCTGACACAATTGAATGGCACATGGAAAATTACTGACAACAGTTTAACCTATGTGAAAGCAACACAAACTGTAGGGGGCGAAGTATGGACCTTAAGGCTTGATAAGCTATAAGCTTTTACCCACAACATCTGCATCAGGGATGCTTTCAACCTCCTCCTCAACTTCATTTACAGAAAGAAAAGTAAAGGCAGCTGCGGCTCCACCAATTAATTGCGCCAAAACATAGATCCAAAGGCTGCTCCAGCAAAGGCTTTTATGAACAGCCAGTCCAAAACCAACAGCCGGATTGAATACGCCACCACTAAAGCGTCCAAAAGCTGTTGCCATGGCCAGTACAGTACCTCCAATCGCCAGCCCATAAAAGCTGTTACCGGCCGTACCTTTTGCAGTGGCAACGTTTAAAACGACAAAACAGAGAGCAAAAGTGCCAAAAAGTTCCGCCAGGCCTATTTTCAACGTATCCCTGTCGAGGGAGCAATCACCGGTAAGTCCTTTCAGATCAAATATGTTGTAAATAATCAAGGTGACCAGTGTGGCGCCAATAAGTTGAGCAATGAAATATCCAATCATGTTTTTGGAATCTATTTTCCTGCGTATATACATGGAAAGAGTAACAGCAGGATTGTAATGCCCCCCTGAAATATGTCCACCGGCATAAACCATGATCATCAGGGCTAATGCGGCTCCCACCCCTTGTCCAAGAATGGCTCCGGCTGTAAGAAAGAAAGTTCCGATAAACTCAACTGAGTACTTTTTCATAATGTTTTGGTTTGACTAAGCTTAAGTGCAAGATATTTAACCTGTTGAAAATGCTGATAAAAATTACCCATTCAAAACCGGGAATAGGAAAAAAATCAACTAGAGAGGCCAGAAACTAGTGCTCTTGCAAAGGGTTAGGTAAGCTTTTGGTAAGCTTTTACACGGTCAAAAGCTTACCTAAAGCTTACCAAAAGCTTACATAAACTACACTTTAATCGTTCTTAGTTACCCGCGTCATCCTTTTAAGCTTTCCTTAATTAATCGAATACTAAAAGTAAAAGTCTAAACTATACGATTCCCGTTATGAGACCTTGGGGTTTAGAATAAAGGGAGGATCAAAGACGCCGGTATATTTAATTGATAATTAAGGCTTTAACTGCCGTAAGTAGATTTTGGAGAATGCCGGATAACCGCCTAACTTTGTAATCGTAAAAGAAAAATCAGAAGCTTTACTATAGGCAGTCTGAGTACAAAAGTTCGGCAAGCACTTTGCTTTTAAAGTAAAAGTGCGTATTATTGTATTCACTCAAAATGTAAAACGTTAATATTTGAAGAGACTTTTACTTATAGTATTTATTATCCTTTTAGCGACTGTACACTCCCAGGCACAACAGGCGAGATTTACATCAAATACAGTTGTTCAAAGTAACATTCTGAGGTTTTATCCGAATCCTGCGACAACCGCTGTGACCTTTGACTTTCAAAAGGTTTACGACAAAGGCTACTCTATCCAGATTTATAACTTCCTTGGACGGAAGATGTACGAGCAGACCAACATTGGTGAACGCACCTCCATTAACCTTTCTGAGTTTACGAGGGGCGTGTACATCTATCATCTTTACGACAGGAACAATAAACTAGTAGAAGCAGGAAAGTTCCAGGTGGCCAAGTAATATTTCTTGCTTACTACCTTATTGAACCTGGATAATCATGAACTTCAGGTAATGTGTGTTTTCCATATTCCAGATTATGGGATGATCGGAAGACTGTGTCTGAAAGGTAACCTGCCGTATTTTCCGGCGGGCGTCTTTGGCTGCCATTTCGATAATCTGTTTGAACAGATCGGGCTGCACCAGGTTGGTGCATGAAGAAGTTACCAGGAATCCTCCTTTTCTTATCAATTTCATTCCCCTGAGGTTAATCTCCTTATACCCGGTAATAGCTTTTTCAATATTAGCCCTGCTCTTGGTAAACGCCGGGGGATCAAGCATCACCACATCATAAGATCTGCTCTCTTTGCCCCATTGTTTTAGTACATCAAAGGCATTAGCTACTTCGAACTTAACGGTAGTTCCCAATCCATTAAGCATGGCATTCCGGTTCGCCTGTTGAACAGCATTTTCTGAAATATCAAGGCCCAACACTGATTTGGCGCCATAATGAGCAGCATGTATTTCGAAAGTACCGGTATAAGTAAAAGCTCCCAGCACTTCTGCTCCCTTAACTATGTGCTGAATAGCCCTGCGATTATCCTGCTGGTCAAGGAAGTACCCGGTTTTTTGACCATTCTCCAGGTCTACATTGAACTTCAGACCATTTTCATTAATGACTATATTGGTATCGAAAGGTTCTGACAAATAGCCTTTCTGTTGTGGCAGTCCTTCCAGTTCCCTGACAGGAACATCATTTCTTTCATATATACCTTTGGGAGAGAAGATCTTTTCTATCGCTTTCACAATAGCCGGCTTCCATACATCAATTCCCAGGGCAAGCGTCTGGATAACAAAGTAGTCATTAAACTTATCTACAATCAATTGTGGCAGACCATCTGCCTCTCCAAAGACCAGGCGACAATTTTCAACATACCCCAAAGATTGACGATATCGCCAGCATTCCTGAATTTTCCTGTAGAAATAAGCATCATTGATCTCCTCTTTAATGTCACTGGCGAGAAGTCGCACCATTATCTGGGACTGCTGATTGAAATAACCCTGCCCTGCAACCTTTCCATCGAAATAATACACCTGCACTATACTCCCATCCTGCGGGTTTCCCTCTACTTTAGCAACTTCATTAGCAAAAATCCAGGGATGGCCGGAAGCTATCCTGTTGGTTATCTTTCTCTTGAGAAACACCTTTTTCATAAGCGCAAAGTAAGAGGAAAGCATTCATTACACCTTCTGCCATTAACCGCTTTAGCCATTCAGGGTTTGTTAAAAGGACATTTTGTCGCCTTCTGCCCCGTTGGCAATATTCTTGACAATGGTACATTTGCACACAATTTCGAGACTATGAAGAAAAAGGATAAATACGAAGCTGATCAAACTTTGGAACAGGAGAATAATGGTTTTAATGTGAATGCTGATGAAAGTATCAGTGGTGACCAGCATTTGAATGAACCGGTGCAGGAGGACACGGAAATTGACAAGCTTAAAGAACAAATCAACGAATTAAACGATAGGTATCTTAGACAGGTAGCTGAATTTGATAACTTCAAACGCAGGAATGCAAAAGAGAGAATTGAACTAATTCAAACGGCGGGACGTGATGTGATCACAGATCTGTTGGATGTTTTGGATGATAGTGAAAGAGC
>JBLNAY010000084.1:0-5513 GCA_050259715.1 Candidatus Dadabacteria bacterium | reverse complement strand
AGACGCAGTTTTTTTCCCGTGACAATGACGGCCCCCAGACCTATATATCCAGTCCGGATTTTTTTGATGCTCTTACCGCCCGTGCAAGACTTATTGGCAAGCGTATTGGGGTAAAATATGGCGAAGGATTCATATCAAAGAAAAATATTGGCATTCACAATTTAGATTCACTAATTCTCAATGAAACTTAAAAGGAGTTTCAAATTGTCTTCTTAGCCTATTATTTTCTGCATTTTATAGTGCGGTATTCCTACTTCATAAAAAATGTCTCCTTCAATAGTGTAACCGCATTTCTCGTAAAAAGAGAGAACGTTGTTTCGCGCATGAAGGAACAAAGTTCTATAACCTTTTTCTAATGCTATTGTTTCTGCGTAACTAATGATACTCTTACCTATGCCTTTCTTCTGAAGATTAATTCTAACAGCCATCTGCCTTAATTGTATGCTGCTTTTCTCTGCCGGGGAAAGAATACAACAGCCATTCAATTCATCATCTTTAAAAGCTCCCAGCAGGATATCTGAAGCTTCTTTCTCCTCGTTAATGTAGGATTGTGGAATTCCTATTGGATTCAAAAGGACCTCCATTCTCAAAGCAATCATTTGATCGTATTCACTTGTCCCGGTTTGTATTTCTTTGAACTGCAACATTGTAGATTGTAATACAAAAAAAGAAAAGCCCTAAGGCTTTTCATAGGTATCCACTGTATATTTCAGAATATTGTTAAACAGTTTGTGCCTGAACAAGTTCTACATCAGGTTTCGATTCATCTACCAATGCGACTTTACCCCTGTTTTTCCTGACAATTCTTGAAAACAAGGATAATTCCCTATCAAAAATAAACCGGAAAAACAGCTTAGTCCATGAAGTGTGATAATACAGGGAATTATAATAGGTTGGTGCTGTTTCCCTGATCAGTGGAAGCTTATTCCAGGGTACTGAAGGAAAGTCATGGTGTTCATTATGATACCCCACGTTGAATGCAACTTTATTCAAGGGTCCATAATAGCTATATGTTTCTTGTTCTTCATGAGTAAGATAATGTTCTTGTATCCAACGTCCACCTAATGGATGCAGGCCAATTGAAAAAAAGAAACTGAGTGTGAGAAAGGCAACGGCTTTAACTCCAAAAAAATACCATATAGCTGCTACAAATACGATCTGCGCTAAGTAATTAAGAGCCATCCATCCATCGAATGGTTTGATTTCTTTTAAACGTTGTATGCGGAATGCCTGGAAGAAAGGATAGAGGAGGAGCCACAGGACCTTTCCGATAAAATAATTATTAATAAGCTTTGCTTCCCACCTGTTCGGAAGGTCAGCATCTAACTCGTGCACTCCCTGGAAAGAGTGGTGCTTGATGTGATAACGTTCAAAGGCTATTGAACTGGGGAATACCTGTGGTAAGTTAGCCAGTATTCCAGCCAGCTTATTTGCATTTTTATTCCTGAAGATAAGTTTATGGGCACATTCATGAATCATTACAAAAAGCCCATGATCAGCGAAAGCCCCTACAAAATAAGCAACCAGGAAAATGATTAACCAGCTTTTATCTGCTACAAACCATGATAGAGTAATCAATAAAGCAACAAGGAATACAATCAGGTAGAAAGTAGAAACATTTTTGCCTATTAAATTCCGTATTTGCGGATGTTCTTTTAAGATGCTTCTTGTCCGTCCACGATGTGGTTCCGGAGTTGTGGAAAAAACAAAATCATTTCTTTTCATATCATCCGTTTGAAGGGCTGGTAAAATTAATGTTATAGGATTTAAATACTGTTATTTATTTGTTCAAATAAACCAGAACAATCTCTCAAATGAGACTCAGCATTCCTTGCTCAAAACGTTAAAGGATTTATAATGAAAACTTTCTCAGCAGAAGATTAAATCGATCTCATTGACCGATTGTTTCATCGGTTTTACCGACAATAAAATGAATAAGAAAGATCCTTTTTTATATTTGTTATTATTGAATGCCTTCGTGTAAAATCCTCAATCATGAAAAAATACTTTACTGAAAAAAATGCTTTAACTGTGATGGTGAGTGCGTTTTGCTTTGTAATGATGCTTTTAGCTTTCTTTAAAGAGCAATCCATATGGCAGGGAATTGCTTTTGCTTTAGCGTTCAGTTTTTCTGTTGAGGTAATATGTCATCGTGCGAAGGAGAATAATGTAAACAGCAAGTAGAACCTGATTACAAATTTTTCAAGTGCCTACTCACTTCCACGATCATTCATCTTGTTAATCTTACAAAAAACAACTTTCACCTTCAGAGATCCTTTTTCATCACAATAAATTGCAACGGTTGTTTAGGAATACCAAAACGAGGATCATCGGGAAATGGTTTCTTTTCACCCGTATTGTAGTACCCCTTGCTTTCGTACCATCTTATAAGCTCTTCCCTAACTGATATAACTGTCATTATGATACTTGAACAATCATTTTCTTTTGCATAATTTTCTGATGATTGTAAAAGCTTCTTACCAATCCCTTTCCCCTGGATTGTAGGGTTTACTGTAAGCATACCAAGATATAATTTCTCTCTCTCCTTTTGAAGATATACACAGCCAGCGATTTTTTGTGATTCATCGACGTATTTAAGAATTACCGCATTTTTCAACTGCAGCATTTCTTCCATAGCTTCAATATCGGTTCGGATGCCATCCAGGAGATCGGCCTCTGATGTCCACCCTTTTCGGGACCTTTCTCCACGATAGGCGCTGTTCACGAGATTGACAAGTTGTGGGACATCAGTGCTGGTAGCAATAGAAATACTATTATTTTTCATTGATAGCAAATGTAAAGAGCAAGAGAATTCGTATAGTAACACTTAGTGCGTTGATATTATAACATTGAAAAATTATAAAAAAGCCTCCCATCGGAGGCTTCATTCAGTTGCAGTTCCACTCAGCACAGTTCTTTTCAATCCCTGCAACAATGTGTTTGATGTCTATTAATCCTTAGGCTAAACTATTAACCAGGACATAAAAACTTACACCCCAAAATGTAAGGAATAATAATATCATCAGGATCGTCGTTTTCAGATGAAACTGTTCTGATGAACTCCCCGTTGACTGCACTAATCTATCCCACACCTGTTTCATAATTTTATCATTAATATTTAATCAATTTCATTTACACTGGTAATAGAATGAATAACATGCCAAAAAAAGAAAGCTGATTTTAATCTTTTTACCAGGCGGTTAGAACTACTTGTGGAAGTGGAACCCCATGATCTGTGGAATATTATCTTATTAAGGTAAATAGACCTTTAGAGAAATGAACTCTTCCAAGATAATCAAGAGCTTTAACTTCCCAGACGAACGTACTCGTTTCCTGGAGTTGACCTCCAATCTTTCCGTTCCAGCCTTTGCCATTTTCAGTGGAACTGAATACCAACTGGCCCCAGCGGTTGTAAATTCTGAAGTACTCAATTTTATTCATGCCTACTGCAATCGGCTTTATCGTTTCATTTAGGCCATCACCATTGGGAGTAAATGCTGAGGGAACAAAGACCGTTGGTTCTGTTTTGAATATTCTAACAAAAACAAAGTCAGAATCCATACATCCAATCTCATTAAAAACTAAAACTTTAAATAGAACATCTTCTGAATTAGAATTGAATTTAGCAATAGGATTAGATATTGAAACAGATGACAGGTAATTACCTGGTGACCATAAATAAGAATTACCACCGGAAGCGTTTAATTGAAGTGGTTGATTGAAAGTTATCACTGTATCATTACCAGCAAAGGCTGCTATTTTGGGCAACACAGTTATAACAACCTTATCGGTAGCAGGTTTTGTACAGCCATCCGTGTTTGTAGCCGTTAATATATATTCCGTGGTACGAGCAGGTGTAGCCTCAGGGAAAAGGCTTATAGAACTTGAAAGTGAAGCTGCCGGGGTCCACGTATAGTTCACAGCATTTGTATATCCTTTCAGTTGGACCTTGGAATTAAAACAGATAGTTGTATCTGCGCCTGCATTAACAGTTGGATAAGGCATAACCTTCACCAGAACACTGTCTGTTGCACTGCAATGACCTATTGAAGCCGTAATAAGGAAATTGGTAGTTAACAGGGGGTTACCGGTTGTTGACAAAAGGTTGGCATTTATTACTCTGGCTGCTGGTTGCCATTGATAATGCAGCCCATTCGTGACTGCAGATAACATAACATTATCACCACTACAAATAGATGTATCCGCTCTTGCGGAAATGGTTACGAAGTCAACAACTCTGACCTTTACAGAATCTATGTTCTTACAACCATTATCATCTAATTGAACATTATAGGTTGTTGTTGTTGCAGGAAAAACAAAAGGGTTTGCTGAATGGCTGTTGAGAATAGTTGACGAAGGTTGCCATTCAAAAGCTCCGGAGGCAGTTGATGCAAGTTGCAATGTATCTCCTTTGCAAATCAGAGTATCTTTAAAAGCGAGGTTTAATGGCGGTTTATCAATGATCGTAACAGTTTGAACTGCTGTATCAATACATCCATTGATGTTATTGACTATTAGCATTACATTCCTTGTGCCATTAGAATTGTAAGTATAAGCTGGATTAATAGAAGAAGAAGTATTTCCAACTGTCCCGGGTTCACCAAAATCCCAGGTCCATGAATTAATCGAGCCGTATAGGGTCGTGCTATTGTCCTTAAATAAAGTTGGTTTCTTTGCGCATACACCTGAAAATGAAAAAGCCGGTTTTAATCCTGGATAGACTTTAACAACAGAAGAAGTACTGTCTGTGCAAGTTTCTCCTTTGTTTATAGCTAAATGTAAATGATAGGTGCCTGTATCCTGGAATGTATAATTCACTACTGAGTTTGAAGTATTGTAAATAACAGCTCCCGCAGCTGAGGATATAGACCAATTGTAAGAATGAATGAGTGGACTCGTTGAAAGATTGGAGGCAGAAAGTGTATTGGACTCCTTACATAAAAGGTATTGTGGTAGTAGACTTGCAGAAGCGAGTGTACAATCTGAAACGTTCACCTGTATATCTTTTCGTTGCCGTGCAATGATAACTCCATTCCTGATCTCTTCTACACAAACAGTTACAACATAGATTCCTGCTGAAGGAGCAATACCGGTGAGCAGTCCAGTAGCAGGATTTACATGAACGGAGCTGCCTAAAGGAGAAGTGGCGGTAAAAGAACTACCATAAGGCACACTTTCATAAGGAGGTGGTGGAGGGGTAGAAGGATTTCCCTGTGTGCCACTAGCATAGGCATCGCAAAATGAATATTGCAACTGGTCACTATCAGCATCTTGCGCAGCGAAACTATAACTGAAGTTGTTATTTGCGCATACAACAACCAGGTCATCTGCAGTAAATTGAGCACTATTGTTTTTCGGTGCTGAAGTAAGTTCTTTGTAACCTGGAATTTCTGCTGTGTAGGTTGCTCCTATTAGAGAGTATCCTCCTCCAAAATTGCTTATTCCTGCTATCCTGTAGTTTACCTGGCTTGCAATTGTGTAACCGTTTTCATTAGCTGTAAGATCAATAGTGA
>JBLNAY010000083.1:0-4134 GCA_050259715.1 Candidatus Dadabacteria bacterium | reverse complement strand
CAAATTACTTACTCAGGTACATACTCCTGTCTTTGTAAAGCTTCCTGAAATACGGATCGCGGAGATCTTTAATGAACCGGATGGCTTCACCGGTGCTCTTCATCTCAGGGCCTAATTCTTTGCTCACCCCGGGAAATTTATTGAAAGAAAATACCGGTTCTTTAATAGCAAATCCTTTCAGCTTCTTCTCAAAAGTAAAATCCTTAAGTTTCTTATCCCCGAGCATCACCTTAGTTGCTATGTTCAGGTAAGGTATGTCGTAAGCCTTTGCTATAAAAGGAGTAGTTCTTGAAGCACGCGGATTAGCCTCAATCACATGTACTACACTGTCTTTGACGGCAAACTGAATATTGATCAGCCCTTTGATATTCAAGGCCCTGGCTATTTTTTCAGCATAAAGTTCCATGGTGGTGACCACCAGTGGCGTAAGGTTGAATGCGGGTAAAACTGCATTACTGTCGCCGCTATGTATACCGGCAGGTTCAATATGCTCCATCACGCCCATAACATGGAAGTCATCACCATCAAATATGGCGTCTATCTCGGCTTCCTGGCAACGATCGAGGAAGTGGTCAATCAATATTTTGTTCCCGGGAATGTGCTTTAATAAGCTGATTACCGCTTTTTCAACTTCTTCATCATTGATCACAATTCTCATCCTCTGTCCACCAAGCACATAACTGGGTCTTACCAACACGGGATATCCAACGTTATGAGCTACTTCTACTGCTTCATCCACCGTATACGCCGTTCCATATTTCGGATAAGGAATTTCCAGTTCTTTCAGAAGATCACTAAAGCGGCCACGGTCTTCCGCTATGTCCATGTTGTCGAAAGAAGTACCGATAATAGGTATGCCTTTCTCCTGCAGGTTTCGGGAGAGTTTTAAAGCGGTTTGTCCTCCTAATTGAACAATAACACCATCGGGTTTTTCATGTTCAACAATTTCCCAAAGATGTTCCCAGTAAACCGGCTCGAAGTAAAGTTTATCTGCAATGTCAAAGTCAGTGGACACTGTTTCGGGATTACAATTCACCATGATAGCCTCGTAGCCACACTCTTTTATCGCGAGCAGGCCATGAACGCAACAATAGTCAAACTCTATCCCCTGGCCTATCCTGTTAGGGCCACTACCCAGCACGATGATCTTCTTTTTGTCCGATACCTTGCTTTCGTTGAAATGGCCTTCTTCAAAGGTTGAATAGAAGTAAGGAGTCTTTGCTTCAAATTCAGCACTGCAGGTATCTACCATCTTATACACCCTGGTGATTCCTGCTGCTTTCCTTTTCTGATAAACTTCTTCTTCACTCCCATCCTGTATGATGCGTGCTATCTGTTCATCACTAAAGCCATGAATTTTTGCTTCTTTCAACAGGTCAAGGGGAAGATCTTCCAACCAATAGTTTTCTAACTTTTTTTCAATGTTGCAGATCTTCTGTATCTCATATATGAACCAACGGTCAATGCCGGTTATTTTGGATATTGTATTTACACTGGCACCAAGCATAAGGGCATCTTTAATGCGGAAGATGCGATCCCACTTCGGGATCTTCATATATTCCAGCAACTCACCGGCATGCATCTGGCTTTTGCCATAATAACCCAGGCCAATGGCATTATTCTCCAGGCTCTGACAGGCTTTTTGAATGGCCTCTGTAAAACTGCGCCCGATAGCCATTACTTCACCTACGCTTTTCATCTGCAGGCCAAGGGTATCATTCCCACCCTTAAACTTATCGAAGTTCCAGCGGGGGATCTTAACAATTACATAGTCAAGTGCCGGCTCAAAATAGGCCGAAGTGGTTTGTACAATCGGATTTTTTAATTCATCGAGGTTATAACCAATGGCGAGTTTAGCTGCGATTTTCGCAATGGGATATCCCGTTGCCTTAGATGCAAGCGCTGATGACCGGCTCACCCTTGGATTGATTTCAATGGCTATGATTTCTTCTGTTTCGGGATTCAGCGCAAACTGCACATTACAACCACCTGCGAAGTTGCCCAGGTCGCGCATCATAATGATAGCTGTATCCCTCATCAACTGGAAAGCGGTATCACTGAGCGTCATCGCAGGAGCGACGGTGATGCTATCACCCGTATGCACTCCCATCGGGTCAAAGTTCTCTACGGTACAAATGATGCAAACGTTATCTGCAGCATCTCTCAATAATTCCAGCTCAAATTCTTTCCACCCCAAAACTGCTTTTTCAACCAGCACTTCATGAATCGGGGAAGCCTGTAAACCACGGTCTAATGCTTCATCCAGGTCACTGGCATCATGAACGAAACCCCCACCGGTACCTCCAAGTGTAAAGGAAGGACGTATAACCAATGGGAAGCCGATCTCCTGGGCATATTCTTTTCCCTCCAAAAACGAATTCGCTGTTTTGGCAGGGGCCACCGGAACCTTTAAATGGATCATCCATTGGCGGAACTTCTCCCGGTCTTCGGCTTTATCAATGGCTTTTATATCAACACCTATAAGCCTTACTCCATATCGCTCCCAAATTCCAAGGTCTTCAGCCTCCTTGGCAAGGTTAAGGGCAGTCTGGCCACCCATAGTTGGCAGAACAGCATCAATCTTATTTTCTTCTAATATCTGTTCAATACTTTCTACTGTCAATGGCAAGAGGTACACCTTATCCGACATCATCGGGTCGGTCATAATAGTGGCAGGATTGCTGTTGATGAGGATCACTTTAATACCCTCTTCCGTTAAGCTTCTGGCTGCCTGTGTGCCTGAGTAGTCGAATTCACACGCTTGTCCAATGATAATAGGTCCCGAACCAATGATTAAAACTGAATTAATGGAATTGTCTTTGGGCATGATAGATCTTCGTTCTTTTTGTGGTGGTGGCTAAACAGTCCAACACTGCTTTTATTTAGCACCGCGGTGATATAAAAAAACCGAGCTTGTTGCTCGGTGTGCAAAGGAAAGGAAACATTTTTAAAAAACCTTCTTAAATACTAAGGAGCTGCTGTCACATCATCAGCGGCGGATTTTGCTCCTTTTTTAACACCTCCCAGGATGCTGCCAAAGAATTCTTCCATTTTTGGTAAGTATTCCTTCAGTGCATCACTGCCTTTGGTCTTCAATTCATTGAAATAATCTGCAGCCTTATCTTCAGCGGCTAAGGCAGAATCCTTCAACTTATTAGCCTGGTTTTTTAAATCGTTTGCCAGCTTTTCTTTTTCTTCGTCTGACAACTTCATGTATTTATAGGCACCGAAAGCTGCTGCAGCACCCAAAAGGAAGGTTGCCATGTGTTTACTATTGACACTCATAATAGATTCTTTGATGAGCTAATTAAAATACCAATTTTGTGCCCGCATTTTTAATAATGGAATAAAGATTGAAATCCGATGTTGATGAATAAATATTTTTTACTGGTTGTTAGTACCCTTTGCATCTCAACTGGTTCTTTTTCACAATCTTACCCTCAGAATTATTTCAGAAGTCCCCTAAATATTCCCATGCAGCTGGTAGCGAACTTTGGAGAGATCCGCGCCAACCACTGGCATATGGGGTTAGATATCCGCACTCAGCAGCGGGTAAATCTTCCCGTATATGCCGCTGCAGAAGGCTATATCTCCCGGGTGTCGGCGGAGCCGGGTGGTTTTGGTCAAGCTGTTTACATCAATCATCCAAATGGGTATACCACCGTTTATGGACATTTGAATTCCTTTTTTCCTGCCTTAGCCGAATATGTAAAGCAGCAGCAATACGCACAGGAATCCTGGAAAATTGACCTGGAAATCCCGGTAGGAAAGTTCCCGGTGGAGAAAGGTGATTTTATCGCCTTGAGCGGCAGCACGGGTGCCTCTGAAGGTCCCCATGTCCATTTCGAAATAAGAGACACAAAAACAGGGAACAACCTCAATCCGTTGCTATTCCGTTTTCCTGTTGCTGACAATGTACCTCCCCCTTTGCTTAGAATCGGTATGTATGACAGGGATAAATCCACTTACGAGCAATCCCCGGTTATTTACGGGTTAAAGAAAACCGGGTTCGGCACCTATGTTCTTGCAGGTTCAAATACCATTAAATCCACCTCCAACAACATCAGTTTTGCCATAGGAGCAGTGGATCGGTTTTCCAATTCTGCCAATCCCAATGGCATTTACTCGGCTTCC
>JBLNAY010000082.1:0-4896 GCA_050259715.1 Candidatus Dadabacteria bacterium | reverse complement strand
GTGATCAACATAAACGGTGATCTGAACTGGGGTCGTGCACGCTGGAATGATGTTCGTGCTACGAGCCTCACCAATGCCAGCCTATCTCCAACAGGCAAGAGAGCTTTGTTCGAAACAAGAGGTGATATTTTTACGGTACCGAAAGAAAAAGGTAACTGGCGAAATATCAGCCGTTCTACAGGTGTGGCAGACCGTTACCCCAGCTGGTCACCCGATGGGCAGAAGATCGCCTGGTTCTCCGATCAGAATGGTGAATACCAACTGATGGTTGCCGACCAAACAGGCACGTCTGCTGCAAAGGCTTATCCTATCCCGAACAAAAAGTTTTATTACTATCCACGTTGGTCTCCCGACGGGAAATACATAGCCTTTACTGACACAGATTACAACCTGTGGAATATGGAACTTGCTACCGGTAAACTAGTGCTTGTTACTACCGACCGCCTGGCACATCCTAACCGCACCTTGCAACCAGCATGGTCACCCGACTCTAAATGGATTGCCTTTGTGCAGATTATGCCGAACCAGTACAAAGCTGTTAAGATTTATAATCTGCAGAGCGGTAAAACAACACAATTAACCGATGGACTTTCCGATGTAATTAGCCCGCAATGGGATGAAAGTGGAAAATATCTCTACCTGTTGGCCAGTACTGATTATGCATTGAATACCGGCTGGCTCGACATGAGTAGTTTCAACTACCCTGTAACGAGAGCATTGTATGTGGCAGTACTTTCAAAAGATGAAGCCAATCCATTGATGGTGAAAAGTGATGAAGAGCCAGGCAAAGCCGAAGAGCAAAAGCCGGTGCTGATGACAAAGAAAACAGGTGATACGGTGAAAGCTGTTGTTGCCAAACCTTCGGGTGTGAACGTGAAAATAGATTTTGACGGCATCGGCCAGCGCATCATTTCTGTAAGCATGCCTGCAAGGAATTATACTGAGCTTGTTGCTGGTCCGGAGGGTAATGTGTTTGTTCTCGAGTCCATACCAAATGAACAAGGCTCAGTGGTACACCGTTACAGTATCAAAGACCAGAAGGCAACAGAGTTTCTGCGTAAAGTTGCTGATGTATCTACGAGCTTCGATCGCAAAAATTTATTATACCGTTCGGACGCCTCCTGGTTTATTGCGCCTACTATCGGTGCGGCTCCAAAGCCGGGTGATGGAAGGCTGGCAACAGATGGTATGAAGGTGTATGTAGACCCTGTGAAAGAAGCGCAACAGATCTTCAGGGAAGGGTGGCGTTTCCAAAGGGATTTTCTTTATGTGAACAATGTTCATGGGGCTCCGTGGGATAAGATTTATGACTGGTATAAACCATGGATAGGTTATGTGAGGCACCGTTCCGATTTGAATTATGTGATGGACATTCTCGGGGGAGAAGTTTCTATTGGCCATTCGTTTACAGGCGGTGGAGATTTCCCAACGATTACCACAGTACCTGTTGGCTTGTTAGGAGCCGACTATACACCGGAGAATGGATATTTTAAGATCAGTAAAATCTATACGGGTGAAAACTGGAACCCTGAGCTGCGATCACCATTGAGTGGACCCGGCATCAATGTGAAGGAAGGCGATTATCTCGTGGAAGTGGAAGGACGTCCATTAACTGCTGACATGAACATCTACAGCTTGTTTGAACAGACGGCCAACAAGCAAATCAGGATTAAAGTAAACAGCAGGCCTTCAGCTGAGGGTGCAAGAGAAGTAATAGTGGTGCCGGTGGAGAATGAAATGGCTCTACGCAACAGGGCATGGGTGGAGAATAACCGACGCAAGGTGGATGAACTTTCTGGTGGAAAACTGGCCTATGTGTATGTGCCGAATACCGGCGAAGCAGGATATACAAATTTCAACCGCTACTACTTTGCACAACAGGATAAGAAAGGGGCTGTTATTGACGAGCGAAATAATGGTGGTGGCTCGGCTGCCGATTACATGATCGATGTGATGAACCGTAAGCTAATGGGCTACTTTAATAACCGTGTCGAGGGTCACACCCCTTCTACTACACCGATGGCGGGAATATGGGGACCGAAGGTGATGATCATCAACCAGAATGCCGGCTCGGGTGGAGACCTGTTGCCGTACATGTTTCATAAAAGCAAAATTGGTCCGCTCGTAGGCACCCGCACCTGGGGAGGCCTCGTAGGCATATGGGATACACCCGGGTTCATTGACGGTGGAAGGATGACTGCGCCACGCGGAGGATTTTATGATACCGAAGGACAGTGGGCCGTTGAAGGCACCGGTGTAGCTCCCGATATTGAGGTGCTGCAGGATCCGAAAGCATTTATTGAAGGAAAGGATCCGCAACTGGAGGCAGCCGTAAAAGAAGCCTTACGGTTATTGGCAACCGAAGGAGTGGAACTGAAGAAAGAACCTGCCCCGCCGGTGAGGTACAGGAGGCCCATTTAGAAAGGTTTGAAAGGTTTAATGGTTTAAAGGTTTAAGGGTTAGGATTTCGCCCTTACAGGGCTTAGGCTGGAATCCGATTCTATATCACAGGTCTTCACCTTGTGTTGATGGTAGTGCGCCCTTTCAGGGCTGTGATGTAAAGGATCAACATCTGTTCCTGAGTCCTGAAAGGACGTCATATTTAAACGCAGGGTGCAGCTCTGCGATTAAAACATACAAGATAAACGATCAAAGCCCTGTAAGGGCAGAATACTAATCCGGAATCCCCCCTGCCAGTGTGACGCAGTCAGGCAATAAATCTTCAAATCTTCAAATCTCCAAATCTAATCTGCTAATAATCTCATTTGCTAAACGACAAATCTCCACATCTTCAAATCTCCAAATCTCCAAATGAACCTCACTGTTTAGTCAGCACAATCCTTACACGGTCACCTGTTTGATTAACATCTGTAGTACTTACAACCAAAGTTTTGCAGTCAAAACTTTCCACAGTACTCGCTTCTGTATCTATGTAGATGGTACTGCCCGTAAGAGACCAGGTGCCATTATCATTGGAGGAAGGAGAGCATACCACACCGGCATCTACGAGTTGATAGCTGCCATTGCTGTTAAACACCAGGAGATTATCCCTTTCACAGGCATCCGGTAAAATGATGTTTGTATAATCTGTTTCCTGCGATGAAGGACTGGCGCGGTAGAAATAACCGGTGATCTTATAAGATCCTGCTATGGAATTCATGTCTGTTGAGCACGAGTTATTGTCATTCTTTTTACAGGAAATGACCAATAACAGGATTATTCCAAAAGAAAGAAAAGAAAGCTTGGGTAAGCGGATCTTCCATGTTTGCTGGTTTTCGCTGGCGAGTTTCATGTTGATAATGGTTTAAAGGATGAGTGATGAGTAATCAGTAATGAGTAAGATAATAAATTATTGGAGAACTGGTAGTTCTGATTACCGGCTTTGTCATCCGGTCAATAGAAACCAGGAGTACACTATGCATTTGCAATTTCTGCAACTGCATACTAATCCCCTTGCATAATTCAATAAGGAAGCGGTTCTGCATCGATTTACTTTCAGATCGTTCAAGGAACATGTAAACTAATTATCATGAAAGCTCATATTGTTGCAATTGCCGGCTTTATTTTCTTGTGGATCTGTTTTATAAATGGCTGTAGTAAGTGGGATTTGAAACCAGTTCCGTGGCCTCCTCCGCCAGCTCCTTATCAACAACCACCCATTCTAACTAATTCTTTTACACAGGAATTTGACACCTTCACGGTTCTTACTAAACACGGATGGGGAACAAGGTTATTCAGGTCAGACTATGTTAGCCAGGGCTGGGAATATGGAAATATGAAAGTAAAACCCGCTTATATTGGCAATGCTTACTCCTTTAGATCTGACCCGGGAGAATACGTGTATGCAGGACACTCCTACACACCTGATACTGTAATTTCTATGTGGATGTTTACTCCACCCGTAGAAATGAAAAACGGAGATCGTATTTCCTTCTATACTGTTGATGATACGCTCCCTGCTTCCATCAATCGATTACAGGTGCGGCTTAATCCTTCAGATACAACTTCCGATGTAGGCACAACTGCTATGGGAGCAGGTCAATTTACTTATTTGATTTCTGATATTAATAGAAGCCAATTGCCTCAAGGGTATCCACAGAATTGGACTAAAATGGAATACACTATTTCTGGTCTGCCAGGAACTATTCGTTCAAGAATAGCTTTCAGGTATTTTATCTATTCTCGTGATACAATAAAAGCGGGTGCAATAGGTGTTGATCTGTTTCAATTTGTAAAATCCTGATCATGTCAAAAATTCTTTTATTCATGTTGATTACAGCAACAATTGTGGCATCCATTGGCCACACACCTGCATCATCAAAAGATGTTTACTCCCGCAGTTTGGAAATGATTCAAACAGGTGAAAAAATCATCCGGGAGGGAGACCTGGTAGTCAGGAACCATTATGAATTTACCAGCAGCCTTATTAAAACTTTCAACCGCAGGGACAAGAGTTATTCTCATGCGGGTATTGTATTCATGGAGAATGGATACCCCTACATTTATCATATTACCGATGGAGGTAAAGATGCACTGGGCGGGATAAGAAAAGATTCTCTTAAAGTTTTTTGTACACCTAACAGCAACGGCGGATATGGAATTTTCAGGTACAATTTCACCTCCATGGAATTAGACTCCATGAAAAGTTTACTTCGGGAGTGGGTCAGCAAAGACATGAAGTTTGATTTCCGCATGGACTATCAAACAGATGAAAAAATGTACTGCTCCGAAATGATTGCCAAACTAATAAGCAGGGGTACCTGTGATAGAATTGTGATTGACAGGACCCGGCCCACACAGATCGAAAGATTCCTGTTTAATAAAATGTACGACCTGCCAAAGGATTATGGAAAAGGGAAAACAGTGGTAGCTATCGACAACCTGTACTTAAACCCA
>JBLNAY010000081.1:0-4606 GCA_050259715.1 Candidatus Dadabacteria bacterium | reverse complement strand
CACTTATCCAAAACGCTTTCTTCCTCCTGCGGACGGGAAGTACTTACTAAAACCAGTAGAAAAGATCCTCCGTAATGCTGATGTTACTTTCGGAAATGGTGAGGGTACTTTCTTTAACGGTCAAGGAACACCAAAGCATTGCAAGGATAGCCTGAATTGTTTTGCATTCAAATCACCGGAACATTATGCAGAATACCTTTCGAATGCCGGTTTTGATCTTATCAACGTTGCCAACAATCATAGTGGCGATTTCGGACCGGAAGCAAGGGAAAGGACTATCCGTATTCTTAAGGACCGTGGCATTGCTGCCGCCGGATCTCTTTCCACTCCATTTTGCATCATTAAAAAACAAAACAGGTCAATAGGACTTGCCTGTTTTGCACCGAATAGTGGAACTCCATATATCAATAACCTGTCGGCAGCAAGAAAAACGATTCAATTACTGGATAGCATTTGTGATATTGTTATAGTGTCAATGCATGCCGGTGCGGAGGGCACCAAAAACCAGGATGTTCCGCGTCAGAATGAGATATTCCTGGGAGAAGACAGGGGTGATGTTTATGAATTTGCCCATGCCATGATTGATGCAGGAGCTGATGTTGTCTTTGGTCATGGCCCACATGTAACAAGAGCATTAGATCTCTACAAAGACCGGTTCATCATTTATAGCATGGGGAATTTTTGTACTTATGGCAGGTTCAATTTGAAAGGTGCAAATGGTATCGCTCCAATAATTAAAGTTTATGTAGACAAGGATGGTAAGTTCCTAAAAGGAAAAATTTATGCAGTAAAGCAAAGAGGTAATGGGGGACCGGTTCTGGACGCATCCGGCGCTGTTATTGGTAAACTGCAATACCTGACGAAAAAGGATTTCCCGGAAGCTCCTCTTGTGATATCGGGATCAGGTAATATCACGAAGAAAAAAAAGTTGGGTACTACTAAAACAACTCAGAAAGGTTTATAGTTAATTAAAGATTCAGTAGCCATACTTGTCTTTCCACAGGTTCTTCAGGAATCTTCTTAATTCTTCCTCCCTCGGGTTTTTTCCGGGATCATAAAACTTTGTTCCCTTTATAGCCTCAGGGAGAAATTCCTGCTCCGTGAAATTCCCTTCGTAGCTGTGAGCATATTTATAACCTTTACTATAACCGAGGTTCTTCATCAACCCGGTGGGAGCATTACGTATATGAAGAGGAACAGGCAGGTCGCCTTCCTTTCTTACAACGCCGAGTGCTTCTTCTATCGACATGTAAGAAGCATTGCTCTTATGTGAGGATGCAAGATAAGTGGCACATTGTGCCAAAATAATCCTTGCCTCAGGATAACCTATTTTATTTACTGCTTCGAAGGCGGCATTGGCAAGTACAAGTGCAGTAGGATTGGCATTACCAATGTCTTCACTGGCAAAGATTACCATGCGTCGTGCAATGAACTTTACATCTTCACCACCCTCAATCATTCGTGCCAACCAATATATAGCCCCATTTGGATCACTTCCTCTCATTGATTTGATGAAGGCTGAAATTATATCATAATGTTGTTCGCCACCTTTATCGTATAGGGCAATTCTTTGCTGGGCAATCTCAATAACTTTATCATCAGTTATAACAGTTCCTTCACCCGAGGCATCTACCACCAGTTCTAATAAATTCAGCAACTTTCTTCCATCACCTCCTGAGATCATTATCAGGGCATCTGTTTCCTTCAGCTGAATTTTTTTTGAGTGTAGCCATTCATCCTTGTCAATAGCATAATGCAGCAGCTTTTGCAGGTCGTCGTTATTCAAAGGCTTCAGCACGTACACCTGGCAGCGGCTTAACAAGGCACTATTTACTTCAAAGGAGGGGTTTTCAGTTGTTGCTCCTATAAGGGTGATTATCCCTTTCTCTACTGCACCTAATAATGCATCCTGCTGACCTTTATTGAAACGGTGTATTTCATCTATGAACAATATGGTGTGATGAAGTTTTTTAGCTGTCTCAATCACTTCTCTTACTTCCTTAACTCCACTGCTGATGGCACTCAGCTGAAAGTAGGGGAGATCAAGGGTGTGTGCAATAATATTAGCTATTGTTGTTTTCCCGGTTCCCGGTGGCCCCCACAGGATCATGGAAGGAATCTTACCGTTTTCAATAGCTGTACGCAATACGCTTCCCTTGCCCGTAAGATGTTCCTGCCCTAAGAGGTCATCCAATGTTTGAGGACGCATTCGTTCTGCTAACGGAGTTGTTGGATTCATGTATCTAAATTAACTACAGATTGGCTGTTGTTTATATCATTTTACTTTCAACAGGTTTTCGCCTGATTATTGATATTTGTATCCATATGAGAGATTTAACCATTAATGTAGGTCAGGTGGAAGAATGGCAAACACTCAATGATATAAATGCTTTAGAGGGCATGTTCAACAAAGCAAAGAGCACAATTGTGAATGGGGCCTGTGTTTTGTTGGTTCGAAAAGATAGCAGTGGTAAGTCTAATAAATTTGACCAGCTGGATACATTGGATGAACTGGAGGAATACAAACAGAATGTCTATAAGTATTTAAAAATATAGCGGCTGTTAGAAAACAGCCGCTGTACATTTCCGGAATTATTTCCGGGTTTTTCACTAAGAACTAAACAGTTGGAGGTAAACTGCATTTATTCACCCGCAGCCACCTGCACGCTTCGTTCTACAAATGCGGTCAGGTCAGCTCCCTTCAGCATTCCCTGCGAAAGAAGTGCCAGGTCGTATGCTTGTTTTGCTAACTGTATTTGATGTTCTGGATCAGTGGATAATATCCTGCTCACCAATTTGTGATTACCATTAACAGCTACCTTATAGCTATCGGGCAATGCCCCATAAAAGTTCATCCCACTTCCACCCATGCGTGCCATATCTTTCATGCGGCGCATCCATTCTTCCATTGTTATTGTAACCGGTAGCTCTTCCGCATTCAGGCTTTCCACTTCCACTTTCATGTTGCTATTGTTAATAGCTTTTTCAAATATCTCTTTTAACTTCTTTGTTTCTTCTTCAGTCAGAGCGTGTTTGGCTGCATCCTCTTTTTCGATCAACTTATCCAGCACATCTGCATCCACACGCTTGAAGGAGACCTTTTCCAGCTTCATTTCAACATGCTGCATGAAATGATTGTCCAATGGAGTGTCCATCACCAGTACATCATAATCTCTTTTCTCTGCTGCCTGCACATAACTGTGCTGCCTCTCCGGATCTACAGTGTACAGGTAAACTGTTGTTCCGTTTTTATCAGTCTGGAAGTCTTTAACTTTTACGTTGTATTCATCAAAAGTGTAGAACTCATTTTTTGTATTGGTAAGCAATGCAAAGTCTTTTGCTTTTTCATAGAACTTCTCATCACTGATCATTCCGTACTTAACAAACAAACCAATGTCCTTCCATTTCTCTTCATATGATTTACGGTCCTTCCTGAACAGGTCATTTAATTTGTCTGCCACCTTACGTGTGATGTAGCTGTTGATCTTTTTTACATTACTATCGGCCTGTAAAAAGCTACGGCTAACATTTAAAGGAATATCAGGACTATCGATGACGCCATGCAATAACATCAGGAACTCTGGAACAATATCCTTCACTTCATCAGTAATAAACACCTGGCGGGAGAACAACTTTATTTTATTACGCTGGATATCGAAATCATTCTTGATTTTAGGAAAGTAGAGTACCCCTGTAAGATGAAATGGGTAATCTACATTCAGATGTATCCAGAAAAGCGGATCTTCTGCAAGAGGATAGAGTTCCTTATAAAACTTCAGGTAATCTTCATCCGTCAGTTCTGATGGCTGTTTAGTCCAGATGGGATTTGTATTGTTGATGATGTTATCAACTTCAACTGACTTGTATTTTGTTTCTCCTTTCTCATCAACACCATCTTCTTCCTGTTCTGTCTTTGTTCCAAATTTTACGGGTACAGGTAAGAATTTTCCATATTTATCCAATATTTCCTGCAACTTCCATTTATCGAGGAACTCTTCAGATTCACTGTTCATGTAAAGGATCACCTCTGTTCCCCTTTCCGTGCGGCTTCCTTCCGTAATCTCAAATTCGGTGCTCCCATCACAGGTCCATTTTACCGGTTCAGCTCCTTCCTGGTAGGATAAAGTCTGTATCTCTACCTTGTCGGCTACCATGAAAGCAGAGTAGAACCCAAGACCAAAACGGCCGATGATTTCATTGGCATCTTTAGCTTCTTTGAACTTCTCCATGAATTCCGTAGCCCCGGAAAAGGCGATCTGGTTGATGTATTTCTTTACCTCTTCAGCGGTCATTCCTATACCATGATCATTTATCGAGATTGTCTTTTTGTCTTTATCAAATGACACTTCCACTTTCAGGTCACCCAATTCCTGGTTGTATTGCCCGAGGGATGCCAGTCTTTTCACCTTCTGTGTAGCATCCACGGCATTACTCACCAGCTCGCGAAGGAAGATTTCATGATCTGAGTAAAGGAATTTCTTAATAATGGGAAAGATGTTCTCGGTATGAATGGAGATAGAGCCTTTTTCCTGTACCATAAGTAAATACGATTTCTAAAATGATTGTATTAGTTGTTGCTCTCCTTCATCAATGCTTATTCCAAAAC
>JBLNAY010000080.1:0-5988 GCA_050259715.1 Candidatus Dadabacteria bacterium | reverse complement strand
CTTACTGATCATCAAATACATGAAATAGCACGTAAAAGGGTCGGCTTCAGGGCTCACCTGGTAGTTTATTTAGTAACGAATGCTGCTTTTTGGATTATCTGGCTGGCTACAGGACAAGGATATCTCTGGCCTGTATGGTTGATGGCGCTATGGGGTATAGGTCTTGTGTTTCACTATATGTTCGATTATCGCACCACCAGTTTTCTTTCAGAAGAAGAGGAATATAAAAAATTGAAAAGCCACCTGGAAGAGCATAATGTATTTAAAGTGTAATACAATACGAAACCTGATTCGCTAATATATGCAGGGGTTTATTAATTGTAATCTGCCATAGATTAGTTTTACTTCAATAACTGAAAACTGAAAACAGTAAACTCAAACTATTATGGCAACTCATTTACAGGAAGGTCAGAAGGCACCGGCATTTACAGGTATTGACCAGGATGGCAGCAAAGTATCTTTGGCAGATTTCAAGGGTCAGAAAGTTGCTCTTTACTTCTACCCGGAAGATGATACTCCCACCTGCACTGTTCAGGCATGTAATCTCAGGGATAATTATTCACTTCTGAAAAAGAATGGATTTAAAGTAATTGGTGTTAGCCCTGATGAACCTACTTCTCACCTGAAATTCCGTAAGAAATTCGATCTGCCTTTTACACTGCTTGCCGACCCGGAACACAAGATCATTGATAAATATGGCGTGTGGGGTGAAAAGAACCTGTATGGAAGAAAGTATATGGGATTACACCGAACCACGTTTGTGATTGACGAAAATGGTATTATCAAAAAGATCTTCCTGCGTCCGAAGAATAAAGAACATGCGGAGGAGATAGTGGCAGCTTCCAAATAAATATGTTTTAATCAATACTGCTGACTTATAAAGGAGGGTGAGAGTTATGTAAGCTTTTGGTAAGCTTTACCATAGCTTTTGAAAGGGCAAAAGCTTACCTAAAGCTTACCAAAAGCTTACCAAAAGTATACTGAAAGTTTAGTTCAAACTATTGATGAAAGCAGGTATGAAGACGCATAACCAGGTACAATAAAATTTTTAGCTACAACCTTATTGCTTCTCTGCTTTCGATTTCAGGACACCCCTGAGCAGCCAGTGTTTTTGTAATGCCTCTAGATCTTCATTCAGCCTAATACTGGCAGCGCGAAGATTCTCTATCATGGTTTTTATGTCCTCTGTAGATTTTGGATCGTTCAATAATAGATTAACCGTATTATTTTCCCCTGCTAATTTTGCGGATAGGTTTTCCAGGTTCCTGGTAAATTCTTCTGTCCTGTTAACAGCAGTATTCATCTGCACAACACTTTTCTTGATTTGTGAGAATATCACCGTGTCTTCGAGCAGTTTGTTGACCGAACTACCCTGGGCATTGAGCCTACCCAGGAATTGCTGCAGGTTGCCAATAACCTGCTTACTGCCGGCGGTAGCATCATAAATACTGGTAGCTGAATTTTCCAGTTTCACAGCAAGCGCGGGATCATAAATCATCTTTCCTATAGCACCTTCGCCTCTCGAAATTTTTTGAGTCATTCCTAAAACATTTTCTGTAATGGCCAGCAGGTTATTCGTGCTCTGCGACATAGTGGCTAAAAGATCATCCGCTCCCGTTGCTGAAGCCATTTTGATGTAACTACCGGGCCCTATCACTCCAAGCTGTTCAGAGCCTCCTTCAATCACTACAATCTTATTTCCTACAAATCCTTCGCTGCTGATCCTGGCGGTTGCATTTTTGAAAATAAAGGGGTGTGCTTTTTCTTCTACGCTCAGCACCACCTCTATAAGCTTATTGCCCTTTAAAATTATTTGTTCAACAGTGCCCACCTTCATGCCGGAGTACCACACATTATTCCCCTCTTTCAAACCGGTGATATTATTAAATGAAACCTTTAGGGTAAATTTTTTGCTGAAAAAGTTGTTTTCGCCACTTACCATTAACACAGCGAGGATAAAAACAGCTATAGCAACCGCTATAAAAATACCTATGACGAAAGCATATTTATTAATCCTTATTTCCATAGTCAGGTGGTTGTAAAGTTATAATCATAGAAGCCTTTAATTTCAGCATTTTCTGATGAAAACACTTCGTCAAAATTGCCCTCCGCGACGAATTTGCCATTCACTAAAACCACGATGCGGTCTCCTGTTTGTTTAGCGCAGGCCAGGTCGTGTGTAATAATCATTGAAGTGGTATTATGGTTCTTCTGAACCATTTTAATCAGGTTATTAATGTCAACACTGGTAAGAGGATCCAGGCCACTGGTGGGTTCATCATAAAGCATGATCTCCGGTTCCATGATCAGTGTTCGTGCAATGCCAATACGCTTTTTCTGACCGCCGGATAATTCGGAAGGATATTGATTAATCGTGTTCAGTAATCCTACTTCGTCCAGCACATAGTAAACGGAATTTAATCTTTGTTGTCGTGTAAGATGTCTTTTATTCCTGGTGAGAGCATATTCCAGGTTTTCACGTACGGTCATGCTATCATATAGAGCGCTACCCTGGAAAGAGAAGCCAATCTTCAATCTTAAATCATGAAGTTGCTTTGCTGTGAGTTTATCCACTTCCTTTCCAAAAACTTTCACTGTTCCGGCATCCGGAAACATCAGTCCGACAATGATTTTTATTAAAACGGATTTACCCATACCGGAACGTCCCATCACCACCAGGTTCTCCCCTTTGTTCACTGTAAGGTTTATTCCTTTCAGAACATGATTATCACCGAAAGATTTTTGTAATCCTTCAATTACAATAACAGGGTTCTTTTGATCTTTATACTCCTTTTGTAATTCCATAATTTATAATAAATCCCGAAGAGCGTTAACGATTTGAACAATCAACATCTCCTCTATAAAAATCAGGAACATCGTAGTAACCACAGCACTGTTTGCCGCTTTACCCACACCCAGGGTGCCCTGTGTGGCGGTATATCCTTTATAACATCCAACGAGGCCGATGGTAAATCCATAGACAACAGATTTAAAAACGATGGTATACAGGTCAAGGAATGAAAGGCTGGAAAAAGCACCTTCAAAAAAAGTCTGCATGCTGGTCATCTCGTTAACGTGCACATTAAGGTAGGCTCCCAACATTCCAATCAATCCTGTGTACATAACCAGTACGGGTGTCATCAGTGTTGTGGCCACGATGCGGCTGCACACCAAAAACTTGAAAGGATTGGTTGCCGCTACTTCCATAGCGTCTATTTGTTCGGTCACCTTCATAGATCCGATCTCTGCACCTATACCCGAGCCGATCTTACCCGCCGCTATTAAGGCGGTTACCAACGGAGCCAAAGCCCTGATGAAAGCAATGCCGACAAGATTAGGTAACCATGCAGTAGCTCCAAAATCAGTCAGGGAAGGTCGGGATTGCTTGGTAAAAACAATTCCTGTAATAAATGCTGTAATGGAGATCAGCGTAAATGATTTAAAGCCGATATAATAACATTGACGAAGGATTTCCTTGAACTCGTAAGGTGGGAAAAGGATCTCCTTGAAAAACTGCACGGTAAACCTGAAAAAACTATATAGATCAATAAAGTATTGACGAAAGGATGATCTTTCCGGTTGCGGCAGCGGGGCTTCCGGAGATATATTGAAATCCATGATCAGGGAATTGAGCGATAAACATAATGCTTTAATTGCTAACGTATAATGACAGTTATCAAAAAAACACTGGAGGATCTCTGATGCCTTTTATTAAAATAACCACTCAACCTGCCCAACATCATAAGTTTCTTCAATGCCATGTTCTGCAATGAGCTGACCTTTATTGTTAACTCCCCGGATTATAGCTTCAAAACTGCGGGTATCTTGTTTTAACCTTACGTGTTCACCTACTTTATACAGGCTTTTCCTGTACTCCAGAATTACTCTTTTTTTATCACTGGTCAATTGTTTATACCAGTAATCTAAATGAGTACAGAGTTCATGGGCAATGGCAACAGGCTGGAGTTCCTTCCCTGTTATTTGCTTCAATGACACCGCTTTATTTTGCAATTCACCAAACTCCTCCTGGTTTACATTTATACCGATACCACATATGGCATATTTCCAGGTGCTGCCGGCTATTATATTTTCAATTAAAATGCCTCCTGCCTTTCTGTCACTAATGAACAGGTCATTAGGCCACTTTAATTTTATGGCAGTATTAGTCAATCCAGATAAGAGGTTTTTTGAAGCCACTCCTATTGCCATGCTTAAAAGAAAAGAATCGTCCAGGGTTAATGTTTTTGGCTCTATTATAACCGATAAAGCAAGGTTCTTTCCTGCTTCACTTTCCCATGTTTTATTCCTTTGACCTTTGCCCCTGGTTTGAGTGAATGTGAACACCGCTGTTCCATGCTGTGCCATTGCTTCATGCGCCAGCCCCATGGCATAGTTGTTGGTACTTTCAACCTCAGGCAGTTCAATAAAAGGAATTCCAATGGGCGTTTCTGAATACAATTAAATTAATTTTGAGCAAAGAAAAGAACTCTGTTAATTGTACTATCTTGTAACTGCACTAATTAACTAATAAAACTATTTAACTTTTTGGAACAATTAGACGTATTGGCGAGTCGAAAGAAAGGGATTAGCCGGTTGAATAAGAATTCAAAGATTTTCAAAACAATAATACGGGCTATACAGGAGAAAAAAGGGGAGCATATCGTATCTCTTGATTTACGGAAAATACATGAAGCTGTCGCAGACTTCTTCATTATCTGTGAAGCTAATAACCAGCCCCAGATCAGGGCGATTACCGAACATGTTATAGAGGAGGTTAAAAATCATTGTGGAGAGTCGCCTTTCCATCATGAAGGAAAGCAAAACCTCCAATGGGTATTGATCGATTACGTAAACGTAGTAGTGCATATCATGGCACCTGAATCCCGTAGATTTTATAAACTGGAGGAAATGTGGAGTGATGCACCTCATGATGAGCATAAATCATAAGGGCTTGTTTTGTTAATTTAAAGCGTGAAAACGGCTTTTTCAGTCAAAATTGTATTACTTGCATCTTTCACAAATATTAAAAATGTCACAAGAACCATATAAAAAGGATAGATCGAAACTTCCCAAATTCAACGGCCGACCGTCAGGCGATGGTGAGGGACCTAAAAAAGGGCCCCGCTTCAGCATTTATTGGGTGTATGCGATCATCTTCGCTGTATTGATCGGGCTGCAGCTTTTTGGCCCATTTACAGGGACAGCCGATAAGACAAACTTTGAACAGTTTAAGCAAATGGTTGCCAGTGGTGATGTTGCAAAATACATCATTGTTGACAACCGTGATATGGTAAAGGTTTACCTGAAGAAAGAATCCATTCCGAAATATTCAACCAGTACCCGTAATAACAGGCCTTCTGACGAGGGACCTCAATATACTTTCCGCATTTCTCATAACGAGGACGTAAGGAAAGAAATGAATGAATTCTATACCCAGTATAATGTTCCGCCTGACAGGCGCCCTTCATCTGATGTTGAAAATGAAACCAATTGGTTTAGCCCTATTCTTCAGACTATCCTCCCGATACTGATTTTCATTGGATTATGGATCCTGCTGATGCGTAAGATGGGTGGAGCTGCAGGTGGTGGCGGTGGTCCCGGAGGCATTTTTAATATAGGTAAGTCAAAAGCAACTCTCTTTGATAAAGGAACTAAGGTGAATATCACTTTTGCCGATGTAGCCGGACTGGATGAAGCAAAGGTGGAGGTAATGGAAATAGTGGACTTCCTGAAGAATCCTAAGAAATATACTTCATTAGGGGGTAAGATACCCAAAGGCGCCCTGCTGATTGGCCCTCCTGGAACCGGTAAAACCCTTCTCGCGAAAGCTATGGCAGGTGAGGCACAGGTGCCATTCTTTAGTTTAAGTGGAAGTGACTTCGTTGAAATGTTCGTTGGTGTGGGTGCCAGCCGTGTAAGAGACCTGTTCAAACAGGCGAGGGAAAAAGCGCCTTGTATCATCTTCATAGATGAAATTGATGCCATTGG
>JBLNAY010000079.1:0-17886 GCA_050259715.1 Candidatus Dadabacteria bacterium | reverse complement strand
AATGACCAAAGTGACAAATGTGACAATTGTGAACATTGTTCACATTATTCACATTATCCAGTTGTGCAAATCTGCACATTAGGCCTATTGGAACATTACCCGCTATATACATCTCCGGCTTTCTTCACTGGAGGGAAGATTACATGCGACCGCCTCCGGGGGTCGGGAGTTCCCACGGGAGGATTGCTTTTCTACTAACATGTAATCCCTTCGGGATTAACCCCCGGGGCTAAAACACCCTGTAGCAATGGTTTGCTGGTGAAGGAAATCTCCCGGCAAAGAAATGAATCAGGAGGATTCAAATGTTAGTAGCAAAATGCACAACTAAATGACCTATCGACCCTGGAGGGGTCGCATGTTATTTAAAACCATAAAGCTCCAAATATTTTCTTCCACTAAGCTTAATACAGCAATTATGGAATGACCAAAGTGACAAATGTGACAATTGTGAACATTGTTCACATTATTCACATTATTCACATTATCCAGTTGTGCAAATTGAGAAACTGGCAGTTCAACTAACAAGAGAAATACGCTTTCTCTTTGTTGAAGTCCAGGTAAGGATATTGCTCTTCCATCTTTAAAACGGCGGTATGCATGTTTCTCATGAAAGTCTTATGCTGTTCAGATGTGGGATTAAAAGGCTTGTGATTGTATGCGGCATTGATCCTTTCAATTTCTTCCATTAACGCTTTGGTCTTTTCGTCGGTGCAGGCGCCAATGAACTTTTCCCAAACATATTGCGTGGCGAAATAGTTGGGGTGCACCAGGTCTTCGGAAAAGTAGCGGTAATCACGCAGGTCGTCGAGCACCAGTTCATACGCCGGGAAGTAGTAGGCTCCTTCCCTATTGTCAATCACGGAATGGACAGCCTGTATCAGCACCGCTTTGGAGCGGTTGTTATCGATAACGCCTTCCCTCAGGTGGCGTACAGGACTGATAGTAAATATTACCCGGCAATCGGGATTGAAAGTATGCAGCTCCTGCAGCATGTAAGAGAGCTCCTCCTCTACTTCGGCCGCCGATAACAGGCGCCTGCTGAACCAATCGGCAGGTGACTTGTGATTATTGGCCGCTATGGAGCCGATTTCCGCGTTATCTGCCTTCCCCGTTAATGTATATACCCATGCAGAGCCGAGGGTAATAAAACAGAAATCTGCCTGCTTTAAATAGATGTGGGCAGTTGATATGGAGGTATTGATCTTTTCTACTGCCTCCTCGGGTGAAAGCCCGCTGAAGCGGCTATGGTGCTTCCAGCTATGCCATCCTTCGTTGAGGCAAAACAGGTCACTGGTTTCATAGCTATTGTTCTGGATGCAATCGGAGATGGCCTCACATACACTTACGGGGTTGAACAGGATACCATGTGGGTTTTCCAGGGTGGAGAACTTATAGCGGCGCAACTTCTCTCCTATGTTCTCCGTAAAGCACGAGCCGATCATAAATATTTTATGATGATGCGCAACAGGCCATGGCAACTTTTTTATGTCAAACTCAAACCGGAACTTCACAATGATGTAAATGGATGGTGTGAAGGCAAAATTACACGAATATCTCCGACGCTATCACAAGTGCCTCCGCGAGGGCCGCCCTGTCAATGCCGGTACCCACACCGGTCTTCTCCAGGTGATCGATGATCCATTCCATGTTCATGTTGCCCACCAGGTCGTCGCCCGCCATAGGACAACCTCCGATACCTTTTAAGGCACCATCAATGCGGGTGCATCCTGCCTCGAGGGCAGCATGGAGTTTCAGCTTCCAGTTCTCCTGGGTTGAATGCAGGTGTACTCCAATCTGTGTGGCGGGGAAACGTGGAATAAGGTTATTTAGGGAAAACGAGATTTGGATGGGAGTTGCCAGTCCTACAGTGTCTGCAAGAGAAATAAAGTGAACCTGTTTACTGATCATTTCTTCCGCCCACCTGATAAGGATCTCCTCATTATACTCATCACCATAGGGATTACCAAAGCCCATGCTGAGATAGATAACCAGTTCTTTATTCGTACGAAGGCAGGTATCCTGGATAGCATCTACGGTTTTGATACTTTCTTCAATGGTGCTGTTGGTATTACGAAGCTGGAAAGTGGGCGATATAGAAAAAGGAAAACCAAGGTAATGCACCTGCGCAAAGGCGGAAGCTTCTTCTGCGCCACGGGAGTTGGCAACGATAGCGAGTAATTTTGACCTTGAATGCTGCAGGTCTAACTTCTCCACCACCTGCTTCGTATCCGCCATCTGGGGTATGGCTTTGGGAGAAACAAAGCTTCCGAAGTCAATGGTGTGAAAGCCCACCTTCAGCAGGGCATTGAGATAGCGGATCTTTTGTTCGGTAGGAATAAAATGCTCCCAGCCCTGCATGGCGTCACGTGGACATTCAATAAGTTGAATAGTGTTCATTGTGATTAGTTCAAAGATAATAGGGTTTACGGTTTAGGGTTTTCAGTTTTCGGTTTTCGGTTTAGTAAAAACTGCAACTAACGATAATATACTTTGCAAAATTCAATTATACTTTGCTGTGACCTGATTTTACCTTTAGAATGAAATTACAAACCATAACCTGCACTGTATGCGACTTACTTATACCCTCGCGTTTTTACTTATCCTCTCGATAGCCAATGCGCAGCAGACTTCACAAACCATCAGGGGCATAGTTACTGACCGCGATAGCAAAAAAGTACTGCCGGGAGCTACTGTCACAGTACTGGACATCGATAGATCGATCAGCACAATGACCGATTCTGCAGGTCACTTTGTATTAATACAGGTGCCTACCGGGCGTATCAGGCTTCGTTGTACCTACACAGGATACAATGACTATGTTTCTGACAACATCCTGTTGAACGTGGCAAAAAAACCGGAGCTAACGCTTGAACTGGAAGAGCAGGCAAAGCTGCAGGAACTGGTTGTGGTACGGACAACAAGAAATCCCAAGCTTCCTGTGAACAGGTATGCCCTGTTGAGTGGCCGTTCGTTTACACCGGAAGAAACACAGCGATATGCAGCCAGTGCCAATGACCCGAGCCGCATGGCCTTAGGCTTTGCCGGTGTACAGGCTACGCGTGATACACGAAGTGACATCATCATCAGGGGCAATAACCCCGTCGGCATGCAATGGCGCCTGGAAGGAATGGATGTAGTGAATCCCAACCATTTTGCCCGGAAAGGAAGTACAGGTGGTGGTATTACCATTCTCAGTTTGAGTATGCTGGATAATTCCGACTTCCTGACCGGCGGTATGCCTGCAGAATATGGTGATGTGCTCAGTGGAGTTTTCGACATGCACTTTCGCAAAGGCAATGATCAGAAAAGAGAGAATACCATCAAGGCAGGCATGATAGGGCTCGACTATTCAACGGAAGGGCCTTTAAATAAGGGCAGCAGTTCTTACCTCGTGAATTACCGCTATTCAACGCTGGGCCTTTTACATGCGCTGGGTTTGAATTTAGTTGGAGAAAGGGAATCCAACACCTTCCAGGACCTTGCCTTCAACCTCGCCTTTGGAAATAAAAACAGCAAATCGCAGTGGAATATATGGGGCATGGGTGGATACAGTAAAGAAACCTATGCTGCGGTGAAGGACACCCTGGACTGGAAGCAATATGATGATTATGCCATTTACGATTTCAGAACGCGAATGGGTGCTACCGGCATTAGTCATACATTCAGGATCTCCGACAATTCGTATACAAGATCTTCGGTAATGTTAATGGCACAGAAAGTAACTTATGTAGATGATACAGTGACAAAGCTAAGAGTGCCGTCAACCGTTAACAATGAAGATTACCTGAATAAGAGGATTGCTTTTACCAGCTCTTATAATCATAAGTTCTCGCCTGTAGTGAACCTGAAAACAGGAATAACGGTGACTGACATGTTCTACAACTTCAGGCGGGATAAAATGAATTATACCAATAAGAACTTTGAGAACCTGGTGAATGGAAAGGGCAGCAGCTGGTTGTTGCAACCTTACCTGCAGTTTAGTTTTAAACCGGGCAACTGGACCATCAACCCGGGTGTACACACAGTATACCTTACACTAAATTCAAAAGCTTCTGTAGATCCGAGAATCAGTATTCAATACAAGTTAAACCAAAGGCAATCTGCCAGTTTTGCGTACGGCATCTATAGCAAAGTGCTTCCCCTTGGCTCTTACTTCTACACAAACGATGGGGGTACTACCTATCCCAATCATACTCTTGATATGATGCGCTCTCACCATTATATCTTAGGATTTGACCAGTTAATCGGCAGCGGCTGGCGTCTTCATACAGAAGCCTACTATCAAAAGTTGGATCATGTTCCGGTGGTCGATAGCACCGCGCGTACTTTCTGGCTGCTGAATGAACTGGATGGTTATGCCAAAGAGCCGCTTGTCAGCAAAGGAACCGGTGAAAACAAGGGTATTGATTTTACGGTTGAAAAATATTTCTCTAAGGGTGTTTTCATGATTGCCAATTACACCATCTACAATTCAACATTTAGTGCACTTGATGGTAAGGTTTACAACACGAGGTTCAATTCCAATTCAGCAGGATCTTTTACAGGTGCAAAAGAATGGAACTGGAAAAAAAACAAAGTATTCCAGTTGGGATGGAAGATGATCTATAATGGCGGATTTTATTTATCAGCATTACGAACCGATATACCATCCAGCAGCCGTGAACCGGAGTATGACGAGCGTAATCCATTCTCAGAGAAAGTAACCCCCTATTTCCGCACAGATGCACGGTTTGCACTGCGTAAAGACAAAGCGCAGCACTCCTGGCAACTCGCAATTGATGTGCAGAATGTTTTAGGCATGAAGAACCAGGATGCCATGTTCAGGAGATACGATCCATCAGTGAACCGCTGGGTGTATGATACACAATCAGGGATAGTGCCGGTGTTGAGTTACCAAATCGACTTTTAAATCTTCTTACTATGTCTTATCATTTAACATTCAAGCCAATCTCAAAAGTTTTGTTAGTTGTATTTATAGGTTCATCATGTGTGCCCGCAGATCCTTTTTATGTGCCGCTGGAGAGACAAAAGGAAAATATATATTATACGCCCAAGACTCCTGACGCTCCTCTACTTAGTGAAAAGAATGACTATACCTTTTCGGTGTTGTATGCTGCAGGTGAAAAGCATAAGGGGTTTGATATTAAAGCTTCTTATAGCCCCGTGAATCATTTGGGTCTTATGGCTAATTATAATGCCTATTATGGTGTTTCTTCTGAAACACAATTTTCAGGAGGAGACTTTGGTGCAGGGTATTACACTTCATTATCTAAATTGACCAGTTTAGAAGTTTATGGAGGAGCAGGGATTAATAAAGTTCAAAATCATCATTATTCGGGCAACTCAAGATTTAATCAATCGAATCTCTTTCTTCAGCCTGCATTTGTTTTCCACGATCAGAATGGACCAATTCAATTTGCACTTGTCTCCAAATTCAACAAGGTAAATTATACATTCAGGGATTCCACTTTCAGCAATGACCGGGAGTCCTGGTCAGCTTCCCAGGTTAAGTTGCTGGTGAACCACCCAGATCATATGTTTTGGGAGCCTGGGTTTATATTCCGCGCAGGTAGCAAATCAATGATGTTCCAATTAGGATTTTCCTTTGTAAGTGATCTCACCAACTCAGAATTAAATTACAGTAAAACACACTTTTCATTAGGACTGCACTTCAAGTTACCAATCAAAGAAGAATATGCTAAGTGAGCAACCGTTGTTTCATTGCTTCATATAAGATCATCCCTGTAGCCACAGACACATTCAGCGATTCAAAATCACCTGTCATTGGTATTTTGAACTTGACGTCAGCGATCTTCAGAAGGGCGGGATAAATGCCCTTTTCCTCGCTGCCCATGATGATGGCTGCCGGTTGTTTCAGATCGAGATTAAATAAGGAAGTCTCCGCAGTCATCTCGCTGGCGAACACCTGTATGCCATTCAGGTGCAATTCATCAACTGTCTTCATAAGACTATGCACCCGGCATATGGCGATCTTTTCCAATGCCCCTGCGGAAGTCAGCACAGCGTCTTCATTCAAAGCTCCAACACCTTTATCCGGTATTATTATGGCCTGTGCCCCCGTACAAAAAGCGGTGCGGGCAATACCTCCAATGTTACGCACATCGGTAATGCCGTCGAGAATGAGAAAGAGAGGCACTTCACCTTTGTCTACCACAAATGATATTACCTCCTGCAATTCATAATACTGAACCCTGGAGATGATGGCTACACATCCCTCATGTTCACCCGCGTTAAAGCTGTTAAGCTTCTCTACCGGAACATAGTTTATGGGTACCCTGTGTTCGTTGGCGAGGTGCTTTACCTGTTCTATATCCTGTCCCCTGGCTCTTGTATCAAGGTAGATCCGGTCAAGTGGCTTCCCTTCCCTGAATGCATTAACAATAGCTGTTCTGCCTACAACAAGAGAAGACTTCTTAGGACGGTGTTGTGGTCTGAAATTTTTCACTCTCCAAAAGTAATGTGTGATAGGTTGCCTGCACCATGATTTACTGGATTACAAGATGCCGGCATATAGACAGGATAGAATTTCCATGGCTTTTGTATGGAGTTTGCATGGCTTATGCATGGACTAACTCCGTACTAACTCCATGCTAACTCCATGCAAACCTTATACAAATCCCGGAGAAGCAATAGGATACAAAGATGGTACAGGCAACAAAAAACCCCTCGAATGAGGGGCCTTCTATTAGATAATTTATAAATGATTATAGTCCAAATGCTTTTTTCACTTTAGGAACATAATCCAGTTTTTCCCAGGTAAACAGTTCTACATTCTTGGTAACAACTTTGCCATCAGGAGAAACAAACTCCTTGGTAATCTTCTCAGGAGTACGGCCCATATGACCATATGCTGCTGTTTCGCTGTAGATAGGATTCCTGAGTTTCAATCTTTGCTCAATAAAGTAAGGCCGCATATCAAACAGCTCGTGAACTATTCTTGCTATCTCACCGTCAGGCATATCCACTTTGGCAGTACCATAAGTATTCACATTAATACTGGTTGGCTGTGCCACACCGATTGCGTAAGACACCTGCACAAGGATTTCATCACACACGCCGGCAGCTACCAGGTTCTTTGCAATGTGACGGGTGGCATAAGCTGCAGAACGGTCAACTTTTGACGGGTCTTTACCGCTGAATGCACCACCGCCGTGGGCACCCTTACCGCCATAAGTATCTACAATGATCTTCCTTCCGGTAAGCCCGGTATCGCCATGAGGCCCTCCAATAACAAACTTACCTGTCGGATTAATGTGATATTTTATGTCGTTGTTAAACAGCTTCGCATATTTCCTGTATTTCTTCTTTACTCTTGGAATCAGGATATTGATAATATCATCCTTAATCTGCTCCTGCATCATCCTGTCCTTATCAAAATCATCATGCTGAGTAGAAATGACAATCGCATCTAAACGCACCGGGCGATTATTATCATCATATTCAAGCGTTACCTGGCTTTTGGCATCAGGACGTAAGTACTTAATTTGCTTATTCTCACGTCTTAACGCGGCAAGCTCCTGCAATAATTTATGGGCGAGGTCTAATGCCAGGGGCATGTAGTCCTCCGTTTCGTTTGTTGCATATCCAAACATCATCCCCTGGTCACCGGCACCCTGTTCTTCTTTCTGTGTCCTGTCCACACCCTGGTTAATATCGGAAGATTGTTCATGGATAGCGGAAAGGATACCACAGCTGTTAGCTTCAAACATGTATTCGCTCTTGGTATATCCAATGCGGCGGATAACATTGCGGGCAATATCCTGTACATCGAGGTAGGCTTTCGACCTAACCTCACCTGCTAAAACAACCTGGCCGGTGGTAACGAGGGTTTCACAGGCTACTTTGGAGTTCGCATCAAAAGCGAGGAAATGATCAATAAGTGCATCGGAGATCTGGTCAGCTACTTTGTCTGGATGTCCCTCAGAAACACTTTCAGAGGTAAATAAATAAGGCATTCCGTTTTATTTGTTTCTTTGAAAATCAATTAAATTCAGTCAGAAGCGGTCCACTTCTAAGAAAATCGCGTGCAAATATAAGTACGCCGGTACAATTATAATTTTGAATAAATTATATGTAGCCTCATTCTTTGGTTTACATCCGTATAGTTGCCGCCTGCCAATACAGCCCTGCCGGCTGCCACCCTGCTATTTACATTAATAAGATAAGGTGATGTTCCTCCAAAGGGAATGTGCAGTGAGGTTCGTAAAGGGGCATAGAGCCTGAGCATGTAGTTAGGATTTTTCTCCGTAACCAGCCCCTGGATATAGCGGGTGATAGTAAATCGATATGTGTTGTCGGGGCGCAAGGATCCTCCAAAGGAGCCAAAATTAACCGACCCATCAGGGTTCAATGACAAATCCTTGTGAAGGAGAAAAGCGGTATCGGGTGATTGCCTGTAGGCGTCCAGCATTAACTGGGAAGGTGTGGTAAATATATTATCAGCCGTAGACGGCACTTTCTGAACGATGAGTTCAGCACGGTGAATCAACTTGTTTTGGGTCTTAAATATGTCTAACCCGGGTATTAGCATTTTTATGTACGATCCCGGGGAACTCTGGAGAAATACCCTGCCATCCGGCGAGTTGCCTGCAGCCAGGTAATTAGCATAATCCCCGGCCGGCTGTCTTTGTATCAGGTTTGCCTGTCCATTGGATGTATGAATGAAGGTTACTGAGGTGGCTGAATCCACATTGTTGATAGTAGCCCTGTAGTAGACGGTCAGGTAGGTCTTTGAATTATCAGAAAGGCTGAAGTAACCGAGTGAACCATTTCCGCCGGAGAAAGAAGTTCCTTTTACAGCGAGGCCTTTAAATTTCGTATGAAAAAGGGAATCATTATGATAAGCACCTGTGGCCGAAGTATCAAAACCTGAATTAGTGTTTAAAAACTGTTGTCCAAAAGAGTTATTGAGCTTTATGCGTAAAACGTTCTTAGTACCTGTTCCATTGGCAAAATAGACAGAGTCGGAAAGCCTTGCGGGGTTAAAGGACACTGTTCCTAAAGCCGCACCTGTAGTTTGAAAATCAGAATTATTAAATTGATAAACCGTATCAGATCTGAAAGGGGCATTAGGATCAATCTCATAAACACTGAACGTCTCAAGATTTCCTATAGCTGTATCGCCATAACTGCCCTGGTAAGACAATGATAATACTACAGAATCAACAATCCTGTTCGTTCCCTGGTAGGGATATACTCCATAAGCCTGTGAACTGAGATTGAAATAGGCATTAGCTGTTGTGCTGCCAAATACGGGGTCATTAAACTTACCGATTGCGGCAACATCATTGAAATAGAAACGGTTAGTATCTGTTAACGGAGCATAGGTGGAATTGATGGACAGAGTGGTGTCGAAAGTGGTAATGTTATCAACTGCGGGAATGAGATCACCGCCTACTTCTGTTGCTTCATTGATTTTGGAACAAGAACCTAAAAAAACGAGAATAAATCCTAACGCTAAGAATAACAACAGGCTACTTTTCTTCACAGATATATATTATAGCAGTTCCTAAATTACTTGCTCGCAAGATCGTTATACAGTTGTAAATAGTCTGTTAAATCAGATTCTGCATTGTATGGTAACGTCTTCTTACCACGTACTTTAGAAAACTCATCTACTAATTTCTTATCTATCTTTTCTGCCCCGAAGGTAATGGCATCTGCATAAGTAGCTCCACCACGGAACATTGATATGTTGTTGTTGTCTTTATAAGCTTCGAGGTCTTTTTCTTTTATGGATGGATGTATCTGTGCTTTCTTCAGAAAATCGGATCCCAGTTTTTCTTTGAAGGTGGTGGCTCCAACGGTGAATACCACGTGGCTGTTGGAGAACACCGGCTCTTTCTTGTAAACGGTTTTAAGATACATAGGTATGAGACCTGTCATCCATCCGCTGCAATGAATGATATCAGGAGGCCATCCGAACTTCTTCACTGTTTCCAAAGCGCCTTTGCAGAAAAAAATGGTTCTGAGCCCGTTATCATCAAACCATTTTTCGTTGTCATCATTGAAGATGTGCTTTCTTTTGAAAAGATCTTCGTTGTCAAGGAAATATACCTGCAGGCGTGCATTAGGCAGGGAGGCCACCTTGATCTGCAAAGGAAAATCCTCATTGTCAATGGATACGTTTATACCTGAGAGCCGAACCACTTCATGAAGCCTGTGACGCCTTTCGTTAATGGCGCCAAAGCGAGGCATGATGCACCTTACTTCAAAATTATTTTCATTAGATTTGATTGCCAGCTTATTTACTACTTCGGAGAATTCTGTTAATTCAAGGTAAGGAGACATCTCATTTGCAATGAATAAAATTCTTTTCTTTGCTGACATGGGTAGTTATTTGTTCAAAAGTGAAAGTGTGCAAAAGTAATTATTTTATTTGTTAAAAGCAGCATGACTCCCGTTCTAATTCAATCTAATGGTATTATTCAAACGAGTAGAAGACATCCAAAAATATATCAGCACACAAAAGAAGGAAGGCAGGAAGATCGGTTTTATTCCCACTATGGGGGCTTTACACGAGGGTCACTTGTCGTTAATACAGTCTTCACGAAAAGGCAGTGAAATCACCATCTGCAGCATCTTTGTCAATCCCACGCAGTTTAACAACAAAGAAGATTTTAATAAATACCCGGCTTCAATTGAACAAGATATTGAGAAGTTGATCACCGCCGGTTGTGATGCATTATTTTACCCGTCGCTGGAAGAAATTTATCCAAAGGATTACCATCCGAAACATTACGAATTGGGTAACCTGGAAAAGATCCTGGAAGGACATTTCCGCCCCGGGCATTTCCAGGGAGTATGCCAGGTGGTTGACCGATTGTTGGAAATAATTCAGCCGGATAACCTGTATTTAGGGCAAAAGGATTATCAGCAATGTATGGTGATCAACAAACTGCTCTCCCTTGTCAACAATACAAAAGTTCAACTGATCATCTCCCCTACCATTCGGGAAGAGAGTGGACTTGCAATGAGCAGTCGAAACCTGAGGCTTAATGAAGAAGAAAAGAAAACGGCAACTGCAATCTATCAATCCTTGCTTTTCATAAAAGAAAATTTGTCTTCTTCATCTATACCCGATTTAAAACAAAAATGTACAGAACTCCTTACATCGAAAGGGTTTATTGTTGATTATGTAGATATAGTGGATGCTGCCACCCTCAATAGTAATGCTTCTACAGATGCGCCGCAGGTGGCATTGATTGCTGCCACCATCAACAATGTCCGGCTTATTGATAATATGTTGCTTGATTAATCTTCAGCTATTCAATACTGTTGTAAGGACTTTAAGAGTTGACGCTTCTGAATTTGTTTGCATGTAGTTAACTTCGAACCTAATGAAGAAACCCATAATAACCATATTACAATACCTCTTCTTCCTGGGGCTGGGTGTTTTGTTTGTATGGTTATCAGTGCGAAAGATCAATCATGAGCAATGGCTGCAAATAAGGAATTCCGTTAAAGGTGCAAGAGCGTGGCTCGTTATTCCTGCTATTCTCATGTTACTCATAAGTCATTACAGCCGGGCATTACGGTGGAGAATACTTATGGAGCCAATGGGCTATCACCCAAGCAAGTTCAATACGTTTGCTGCAGTGATGATTGGTTACCTGGTGAATGCCGGTGTACCCCGTCTAGGTGAAGTAGTGAAATGTACATTGCTATCAAAATATGAAAATGTCAGGGCAGACCGGCTGGTAGGCACGATAGTGATGGAAAGAGCAGTTGATGTGGTGTGTTTAGGTATTGTTTTCATTTGTGCTTTAATTTTCCAGGGACATATTATTGGTGGTTATATAGTTTCTGCATTCGGTGATTTCTTCAAAGACAAGGCAGGTCATCTGTCAACTACCAAAATCATTGTGAGTTTAAGCACAGTGGTCATAGGTATTCTTGCTATTAACTTCATTTTAAAAAGATACGGTCATATAGATGCCATAGGCAAAGTCAAACACATACTTCGTGGCATCCTCCATGGACTATTGAGCATTCGTTTTATAAAGCATAAAGGCTGGTTCCTTTTTCACACAGCTCTCATTTGGACAATGTACCTGTTCAGCACCACGGTAGGTATTTATGCCTTACAGGAAACAAAGCATCTTGGACTAGGCGGTGGATTGGCTACACTGGCGGTGGGTAGTGTTGGAATGATCCTCACCCCCGGGGGTATAGGTGCCTATCCTTTGTTAGTGTCTAAACTTATGGGCTTGTATGGCCTTAGCGAAGAAACAATAGGCAATGCTCTCGGATGGTTATTATGGTCTGTACAAACTGTAATAATTATCGCGGGAGGACTGATATTCTCTATACTGTTCTCTCATCACAATAAAAATCAAAAACCTGTTGAATCCCGGGCAAAGCTTACAGAAGAAGATATTGAGTCGCTCTGAATTGAAGACAAAAATTGAAGAGTGGCACCTGCAGCAAAAAACGGTTGTATTCACAAACGGCTGCTTCGACATCCTCCATGCAGGACATATTTCCTCACTTACCGGAGCAGCAAAGCAGGGTGACTTCCTTGTGGTGGCTCTGAATGCCGATAGTTCTGTTAAAAAACTCAAAGGCGAAGGAAGACCTGTAAATGATGAAAATAGCCGGGCAATCGTATTAGCTTCCTTATTGATGGTTGATGCCGTAGTAGTTTTCGATGAACCTACACCACGGGAGCTGATCATAGCTGTTAAACCTGATATCCTCGTTAAAGGTGGTGACTACAAAATAGAAGATATTGCCGGGGCAAAAGAAGTAATCGGCTGGGGAGGGAAAGTAGTTCTTAATCCAATCATAGAAGGATTTTCTACCACATCCATAATCAATAAAATGCAAAAGACCTCCGGCTAAGCAAGTCTTAAAGGTTGGGTATATTTATTGTTGAGAGTAGATGAGTTATGCCCAATCAGAAACGTAAGATCATCCCAAGGGATATAAGCTGGCTTTCATTTAATGCCCGTGTTTTGCAGGAAGCGGCTGATCCCACCGTGCCATTAAGAGAAAGAATTCGCTTCCTCGGTATATTTTCCAATAACCTTGATGAGTTTTTCAGAGTACGTGTTGCCACACTTAAAAGAATGATCCAGTTTGGCAGTAAAGCCAAAGTACACCTGGAAATCAACCCCGAAGAGATACTGGAAGAAATCCAGATGACGGTACTGAACCAGCAAAGTGAATTTAACCGCATATGGGACAACATACTGGAAGAAATGAAGGAGCACAACGTCTTCCTGGTAACAGAAAAAGACCTGAATCCTGAACAGCAGAATTTCGTTCGCAGGTACTACGACGATGAAGTGAGCCAGAATACTATTCCTCTCATGATCGAAACCATCCCTGATTTTCCAAACCTGCGGGATAAACCTATGTATCTCGGTGTGGTTATGTGGAAAAAGGACACTGCTTTGAAAAGAATGTATTCCATTATAGAAGTACCTACAAACGTGATGAATCGTTTTGTGCTTCTCCCCTCTCCCGATGGTGAGCAACATATCATCTTGCTGGAAGATGTGCTTCGGTTTAGCCTGCCCGAGATATTCAGCTACTTTGGATATGATCAATATGTGGCAACCGCTTTTAAGGTAACCCGGGACGCAGAGATAGATATTGATAATGATATCTCCACCTCACTTATTCAAAAGATTGAGAAGGGAATTAAAAACAGGAGAAAAGGTAAACCGGTTCGATTTGTTTATGATAAGGAAATGGATCCGGGCTTACTGGAATTTCTTATCCGCAAACTAAACCTGACAAAGAGAGATAATATTATACCCGGCGCACGTATTCACAACTTCAGGGATTTCATGGATTTCCCACGTGAAGTATTCCATGCAGAAAGTAAAAGACGTCGTCCCATTGATCACCCGGACCTGTTAGAAGAGCGCATAACAGATGTTATCAGGGAAAAGGATGTGATGCTCCATTTTCCCTATCACTCTTTTTCACCCGTCATTGATTTATTGCGCGAAGCCGCCATAGACCCTGATGTAACTTCCATTAAGATCACCTGCTATCGTCTTGCCAAACAATCAAAGATCATTAATGCACTTATAAATGCGGTAAGAAACGGCAAGCAGGTAACAGTGATGCTGGAACTCAGGGCCCGTTTTGACGAAGAAGCTAACCTTGCATGGAAAGTACGTCTGGAAGACGAAGGTGTTAAAGTGCTCATCGGCATTCCCAACATGAAAATTCATGCTAAGCTTTGCCTGATCAGGAAAAGAATGGGTGATCGTATTGTGCATTATGGTTTTGTAAGTACAGGTAATTTAAACGAGGATACAGCAAGGGTCTATGCTGACCACTGTCTTCTTACTTCCAACAGGGCCATTATGGCTGATGCAAACCGCATTTTTAATTACATAGAACATTACAAAACAGGTAATCATTTTTTAAAAGCATGCACTACGCTTATACCGAGTCCTCATTTTACCCGCAGGGAAGTGATGAAGATGATACAGGTGGAAATAAAGAATGCACGCAGGGGATTAAAAGCAGTAATCACTGCTAAAATGAACTCTTTATCCGACGAAGAGATTATTAATGAACTCTATGAAGCTGCTAAAGTTGGCGTGGAAGTGAATCTCATTATCCGTGGTATTTATTGTATGTTTTCAGAGAACCCGAAATTCCTAAAGCCTATTAAATCAATCAGTATAGTTGACGAGTACCTGGAGCATGCCCGCGTATGGATCTTTTATAATGGAGGAAAGGAAAGGATCTTTATCTCATCGGCCGATTGGATGGTGCGCAATTTAGATCACCGTGTCGAAGCTACTTGTCCTATTTTTGATGATCGCATAAAGAAAGAATTGAAGGATATTATAAACATTCAGTTAAGGGATAATGTCAAAGCAAGATGGCTTGACAATAATCTCAGTAATGATTACGTGACTACAGATGGAGAAAAAATCCGCTCTCAATATGCGACTTACTATTATCTCCAACCCAAAATAGAAATGCCAGTTGAAATTAGCAGCAATTGATATAGGAAGTAACGCAGCCCGGTTATTAATAAGTGATGCCACTGTTGTGGAAACCCAGAAACCGGATTTTGTAAAATTAACCCTGGTACGTGTGCCTTTACGATTAGGTTTTGATGTGTTTGAAAATGGCAAAATCTCGGAACAGAAAGGCGACAAATTGCTGAAGACCATCCAATCCTACAAGCTTCTTCTGGATGTTTATGAAGTAAACCACCTGATTACCGCTGCAACATCAGCCATGAGGGGTGCCGAAAATTCAAAGGAGATATTGAGCAAGGTTTACAATGAAACCGGTATTAATATTAATGTGATCTCCGGTGAAGAAGAGGCTACATTCATTTATGAGAATCACATTGCAGATAATATGAATGAGGATGAATCTTACCTGTATATTGATGTAGGAGGCGGTAGCACGGAACTGACATTCTTTAGTGATGGCCGTCTTGTTGCAAAAAGGTCTTTTGATATTGGTACGATCCGTTTATTGAAAAACCAGGTGACGGAAGAACACTGGGGAGAGATGAAAAACTTTATTAAGCAAAGCACCAGTGGTTACCATCACATTTCAGCAATTGGAAGTGGTGGAAATATCAACAAAGTGTTTTCATTATCCAAACGAAAAGAGGGTAAGCCGTTGCCCTTGGAATTACTACGTAACTATTACAAAGAATTCAGCAGCATCTCCTTAACACAGAGAACAAGGCTATATCACCTGCGGGAAGACCGTGCCGATGTGATTGTTCCTGCATTGCTTATCTACATCAATGTGATGCGTTGGGCTGATACAGAAGAGATCTTTGTACCCAAAATAGGTTTGGCTGATGGTCTCATCCATATTCTTTATGATAAAGTGAAAAAGAGCGCCGGATCAGCAGTTATCCGGTAAATTCTTGGTATTTTCGGAGTACTCGCTGCTCAAAAATGATGTTATGAGACACTATCATCTACTGCTTCCGGGATTATTGTTAGCCCTTATATCCTGCACAAATAATAAAGCCCCAGAACAACAATATGTACCACTGAAAGATGTTCTTCAACAGCAATATCCTTCAACCGCAACCGGTAAGTCCACGATGTTTAACACGGCTGCTGGTGCCGATTCAGCTAAGGGAACTACAGTGCCGGGAGTATTGGGATCCGCTCCACCGGCAGCAGGGCAGGTTGCCATTAATCCGCCGCATGGACAGCCGGGTCACCGTTGCGAAATTCCGGTGGGGATGCCCCTGGATAGCAAACCTGCAGATGCTTCAGCAAATAACCAGGCAGCAGCAAGTGGGATAATTCCTGTTAATAACACTTCTGTCACTGCGAAGGGATTAAATCCTCCTCATGGACAGCCTGGACATAGATGTGATATAGCAGTGGGAGCACCATTAGACAGCAAACCTGTAACCTCTCCTGTGCAAAATGCAGTAGCCACTACAACTCCAAAGGGGATGAATCCTCCACACGGACAACCGGGGCACCGCTGTGATATTGCCGTGGGAGCCCCATTAAACAGTAAGCCGGCTCAACCCGTTACACCGCTTGCTACCACAAAGCCCGAACCTGTTCCACCAGCTACAAACTGTGTTACGGGAACTGAGGTTCCTAAGGATGGTTTGAATCCTGAACATGGTAAGCCCGGTCATAGGTGTGATGTGAATGTCGGAAGCCCTCTTGCCAGCAAACCTGCTCCTTCCCTCGCTGATAAACTCAATCCTCCGCACGGGCAGTCTGGTCATAGGTGTGATATCGCTGTAGGAGCTTTCATAGATTCACCAAAAGCTACTGACAACATCCTGGCTGCTTCAGCAAAAGATTCGAGTAAATCTTAGTTCAACCTTCCAGTGCGTGTTTTTAGTAATGCTTCTATATACGGTTGTATTTTCTCAATAGTTCTACAACTTCCTCTTTCGGAAGACTGTAAACCGTATTTCCATTAATGCCTGTCATCGTTTCACCTGCAAATAATGCATTGATAATCGCTTCTTCCGTTGCTTCGATGGTAGCCGTAAATAAGGCATTCATCCTGGGATTAGCCATTGTTAATACCTCTTGTTCGGAAGAGATGCTATAGGCATTTTTATTGGCAGTTGAAAAAGCCAGGAAGATATCCCCGGAGCCATTACCGCCAATACCACCCGTGCGGCCAATTCCTATTGGTATTCTTTGAGCCAGGCGTTTTAACTGGTGCGGTAACAAAGGAGCATCAGTGGCGAGAATTACGATAATAGAACCTGTTTCCATGCCCGGCACCAGCGCAATATCCTCGTTTGCACCTTTAAACTTTGGAATCAATTTGTCCATAAACTGTTTGCCCACGGGTACTCCTGCAATGGCTAACTGTGGACGTGAACCATGATTTGCCTGCACCAGCACTCCAACTGTATACCCACCACTCGATTTGCCAATTACACGTGATGCGGTTCCAATTCCTCCTTTGAATCCGTAACACATCATTCCAGTGCCTCCGCCTACAGAGCCTTCCTCTACCGCCCCGGAAAAAGCATCATCCAGCACTTTGAAAACATCTTTTTTACTCACATGCTGACCGTTGATATCATTGAGCAATCCATCGTAAGTTTCGGCCACTACAGGATAGGAGTACCAATGATTCTCCATGAACGGAGTATAGTAATGATGTTCATTCATCCAGGCCCATGCAGCATCCCTTACAGTTCCAACACTTCCTGTGTTGGTTATCAATACAGGGGTTTCGAGGAACCCTGATTCAGTGATCCAATGAGTGCCTGTTAATTCGCCATTACCATTAAGGGCATACCAGTTTGCATATACCGGGGCAAAAATTTTTCCTCTCGGTAAAATAGCCGTAACACCTGTTCTTACCGGCCCCTTGCCTTCCTGCAAAATACCCTCTCCTTCAATAAGGGTTACATGTGCAACG
>JBLNAY010000078.1:0-7912 GCA_050259715.1 Candidatus Dadabacteria bacterium | reverse complement strand
GAGAAGTATGTGCTTCCAAACGGTTTGACATTGATCGTTCATGAAGATCATAGTGACCCGATTGTTCATGTAGATGTTACCTATCATGTGGGATCAGCGAGAGAGGAGATCGGCAAATCGGGGTTTGCTCACTTCTTTGAACACATGATGTTCCAGGGAAGTGATCATGTTGCCGATGAACAGCATTTTAAGATTGTTACCGAAGCAGGCGGTACACTAAACGGAAGTACCAACAGGGATAGAACTAATTATTTTGAGACAGTTCCTTCCAACCAATTAGAAAAGATGTTGTGGCTGGAAGCCGACCGTATGGGCTTCCTGCTGGATGCGGTTACCCAACAAAAATTCGAAGTGCAAAGAGCTACGGTGAAAAACGAAAGAGGCCAGAATTATGATAATCGTCCTTATGGATTACAGGGTGAATATGCAGCCAGGAATTTTTACCCTTATGGGCATCCTTACTCCTGGTTGACGATAGGATATATAGAAGAACTAAACAAGGTGAATGTAAATGACCTGAAGAATTTCTTCCTTCGATGGTATAGCCCTAATAATGCAACCCTGACGATTGGTGGAGATGTAAATACGCCACAGGTAGTGAAGCTGGCGGAGAAATATTTTGGGAGCATTCCACGCGGTCCTGAAGTTTCGCCTGTAAAAGTTCCCGCGGTAATGCTGGAGAAAAACAGGTATGTAAGTTATGTAGATAACTATGCAAGAATGTCGCAGTTGCGACTGGTGTTCCCGACTGTTCCTGAATATCACCCCGATGGTCCTGCTCTTTCCTGTTTAGCACAGGTACTTGGAGGAGGCGGTGGGTTTGGCGGTGGAGGTCGTGGTGGCGGCGGTGGCGGCGGCGGTGGAGGTAATCGAAACTCGGTATTTTACCAAACATTGATCAAACCTCAAAAGGCGTTGCAGGCAAGTGCCTTTAACCAGTCTTCTGAGCTCGCAGGAGAATTTTCCATCTCGGTTACACCTTATCCTGAGCAATCATTAGCTGAGATGTACAAGCTCGTTGATGAAGCTTTTCAGAAGTTTGAAGAAAGAGGGATTACGGATGATGATGTTCAGAAGTTCAAAAGTGAAATGGAAGCAAGAACTATCAATGGTCTTTCCAGTGTATCAGGCAAGGTAAGTACACTGGCGGCTTTCCAGACCTTTGCTGGTAATCCTAACATGATCACTAAGCTGCTGGATATGTACAGTAAACTCACTAAAAATGATGTTCTGCGGGTTTATACAAAGTACATCAAAGGGAGGAATCATTTGATATTGAGTACACTGGCAAAGGGGCAGGAAGATTTAATTGCGGCACCGGATAATTATACAGTTGACAAGTCGAACTATAAAGCACCTGATTATGGATATAACGGGTTGAGGTATGCAAAAGCAAAAGATAATTTCGACAGGAGTAAGATGCCTGGCAATGGACCAAACCCGGTGGTGAAAGTTCCTAAGTACTGGAAGAAAGATCTTCCGAATGGAATTAAGATGATAGGCACAGAAAACAACGAAATACCCGTGGTTACTTTAACCATCTCTATCCCCGGCGGACATTTATCTGAAGCTAAAGATCTGACCAAAGTTGGGCTGGCAAGTTTCTTTGCACGGATGATGAATGAGGACACAAAGAATTATACCGCAGAGCAGTTTTCCGAGGAATTACAAAAGTTAGGAAGTTCCATTGGTGTAAGCAGTAACACTGACGATATCACCTTCAATGTGCAGTCACTCAAGAAGAACCTTGATAAGACTCTTGCGCTTTTGGAAGAAAGGATGTTATACCCGAAGTTTTCAGAGGAGACCTTTAAAAGGTTGCAGCGTCAATCATTAGAAGGTATGAAGCAGATGAAATCGCAACCTGCTGCTGTAGCTAGTGCCGTATTCTCCAAACTTAATTACGGCGCTGACAATATTCTTGGTTTGCCTGAAAATGGTACAGAAAAAACAATTCCGAATATCACCTTCAATGATATACAGAATTACTACAACACATATATCACTTCAGTGGGCACTAAGGTGGTGGTTGTAGGTGATGTGAAACAGCAGGAGATCGTGCCTAAATTATCTTTCCTTGATAAATTACCCAGGAAGCAGGTGCAGATGGTGAAGGTGAATCCCACACCGGTAATTGATAAAACAAAAGTTTACCTGGTGGATGTACCTAAAGCAGCACAATCAGAATTCAGGGTGGGCTATGCCACCGGGTTGAAGTACGATGCAACCGGTGATTTCTATAGGGCATACCTTATGAATTTCCCGTTGGGAGGAGCCTTCAATAGCCGTTTAAATATTAATCTCCGTGAAGATAAAGGCTGGACATACGGTGCAAGGAGCAGCTTTACAGGAGATGAGAACTCCGGCGAATTCAGCTTCAGCTCGGGTATCAAAGGAGAAGCTACTGATAGTGCGCTCTCAGAAGTAATGAAAGAAATCAGGAATTATGTTTCCAATGGTCCTACAGAAGAAGAGGTAATATTCATGAAGAGTTCTGTAGGTCAAAGGGATGCTCTAGCTTATGAAACCGGCATTCAGAAAGCGGCCTTCATCCGTCGCATCCTGGATTATAATTTACCTGCGGATTATGTTCAACAACAAATAAAGATATTGAACGGTATGACCAGGCAGCAAATGACGGCAATTGCTAAGAAGTATTTGCATCCTGAAAAGATCAACATCCTTTTAGTGGGAGATAAGTCGAAGATCTTACATGGAGTGAAAAAGCTCGGCTATGACATCGTGGAGTTAGATGCAGATGGAAATGCCGTAACGACAAAAGGAGTACTGTAAAACAATTCATTTGATAACTGGTGTGGAACCCGGCTGAAATTATCAGCCGGGTTTTTCTTTTATGGAATGAATTTTTACTTCCATTAAAGAAAAGGTTATGACCATAGGTGAAGAGCTTCTTAGGAAAGTAAACAAAATATTTCCACCCGGTGAGAATGTTCAATTCAGGTATAAGGGAAATGATGTGGTGCTGAATGTGGATGAGCAGGGTAACGCAATAAGGATGTTCCTTGGCAAAGCTAGTGAACACGGGGTGATCAAAGGCGATCGCTACAGTAGAACAATGAAATATGATCATAATGGCAAGCTGATCAAAGATCACTGGGAGCGTAAAGGCAAAGCTTCCTGAGTTTCATCCCCTCTTCAACCATCTGCACCTGCTCTATTGATGGCATGGTTTTTCAGCCTTTAGGAAATAAATAAAGCAGCAGTTATGGTAGTTCCTTTTTTAGCACTGTTAGTAATAATCATTGCAGTGATCTTTTTTTTAGTGTCAGCCGGTAAGAAAAAGAAGCAGGGTGATGATCTTGGAGATACAAGAGCAGGTAACCCGGTTGAAAACAACACCTGAAAAAAATAATGCGGTCCCGCCTGAACGGGACCGCAACCAAACAATACGAAATGTCCTTCCTGTTAAATTGCCTGTCTTACATATTTGACCTGGCTGGAGGCACATGACCCAACCAGACTTTCTTTCCCTGTATTCTTCTCCCGAGATACATTATTCCAACTAGAATGAAGAATAATGGCCCGAGGAATCCTAATATCGCAACGAACTTCGTTCCATAGAACTTATTCATTGGTCTTCTTAACCTTTCCGAGATCAGGTACATACTGGGTACCATCACCAGGGTTAAAAAGAATGCGAATATAAGTCCAAAAATAATAGTCCAACTTAACGGGCCCCAAAATACAACACTTGGTCCACCAAAGAAAATGTGCGGATTTAATTTTGAGAAGAAATCTGCGAAATCTATATTGAATCCTATAGCTAATGGTAGCAATCCAAGTATAGTCGCAATGGCAGTAAGCATCACCGGTATGATACGTATTTTACCTGCCTGTATAGCTGCTTCCCTTGTCTTCATACCCCTGTGCCTTAGTTCATCTGTGAATTCAATCAGCAGGATACCATTCTTAACTACTATACCGGCAAGACCTACTACACCTACGCCCATCATGATTGTTGCGATGGTCATTCCTGTGAAGGCATAGCCCAGCATCACTCCTATAATGGAGAAGAAGATCTCCGTCAACACAATGAATGGTTTACTTAGAGAGTTGAACTGCATTACCAGGATCAGGAAGATCAACATTAATGCAACCACAAGTGAAGTTCCGAGGAAGCTCAATGTTTCCTGTTGCTGTTCGCTCACACCACTTTGCCTGATAGTAACATCGGGAGGAACCTTAGTCTTTGATTTGAACCGGTCAATTTTATGGCCAAGTTCCCTGTTGATAAGCGCAATTTTGGTAGGATCCAGAACATTGGATTGAAGCTGTATGGTACGCTTCATGTTCTTTCGTTTGATACCTCCTGATGTATTCGTGAAATCCACTTTAGCAATAGCATTCAACGGGATCTGCTTAATAGCCATGGTGTTGAAATCGCGGAAGGTTATAGGCCTGTTCATCAGGTCTACCAGGTTATTTTTTATAAGATCATTATACCGTAACTGGATCTTGTATTCATCTTCTCCCTGTTTCAGCTTACTTACTTCCTTACCAAAAATAGCTGTACGAATTTCCATTCCTACCTGCGCTGTGCTAAGACCTTCTATGAGGGCTTTTTCTCTATCTACTGAAATGGAGATTTCAGGATTATTCACATCAACATCCATATTCAGCTGTTCAATGCCTTCTACCTTATTGGTATCAAGATAATTCCTGAGATTATAAGCTACCCTCGAAATCGAATCTATATCATCTCCTGCTATTTCAATGTTTACCGGAGGTTCTGTCGGTGGCCCGTTACTTTCCTGGTCTACAGTTACTTCTGCCCCGGGTACACCTTGAACGGCCTTTCGTATGGCATCCAAATAAGGCCTTGTTTTTTTGCCAATTCTATCCTGGTATTCCACAAACGATACCTGTATTCTTCCGAGGTTGGGTTGAACACTCCTGTTGTTGTCACGTGGATTATTCGCACTAACGGCAACATTTGCAATAACACTTTCCACTATTGATCCTTCTACCCCGGGCTTGTCTTTACCAAGCACTTTATATACTCTCTTTTCAAGATCCTGTGTAACGGAATCAGTATACTTTATATCGGTTCCCACAGGGAGTTTCAGGTATACATATACGTAGTTCGGATCACCGGAAGGGAAGAAGGTCGAACCATTGCCCCTGATGAAAAGAAGGATGATTGAAATTGGGAATAAAACAAATAACGATACCAGCAGCCATACCGGCCGCTTGCCCTTTAATGCCCATTTCAATAAAGTCTCATAGCGGTTCATTAACCGTGGTAGCACCTTATGCTGGAAATTGTAAATTATGTCCCTGATAACATAGATATTCATGATAGACATGAGTGTCATAAAGATCAGGAAGTTGCCTATCCCATGAAAACCTACCAGGTTAAACAGCACACCGAAAATGAGCGAGGTCCAGAACCACCATTTCCTGAATAGCTCCCGCTTTGGCATTTCATATTGTTTTCCCTCGGGCCTCATAAAGCTTACCGCAAATACAGGGTTGAAGATGAAGGCAACAACGAGGGAGGCCGCCAGTGTTAATATCAGCATCACCGGCAGGTAAATCATGAACTTACCAATGATACCTTTCCATAACAACAGGGGAAAGAACGGAGCCAGTGTGGTTAATGTTCCTGCCAACACCGGAACGAAAACTTCTCCTGCAGCTTCCTTGGCAGATCGGACAATGGGCACTTTACCATTGTTGTAAATACGGTGGGTGTTTTCAATTACGACTATGGCATCATCCACAATGATTCCCAATCCAAACAACAAGGCGAAGAGCACAATGAAGTTCAGGGTGATGGATGTACCAACAAAGAAGTTGCCGACGGGAAGGAAGAGGAAGGCAACGAATACACTTAAGGGTACACTCAGTGCCACAAAGAACGCATTGGTAACTCCCATGAAGAACATGAGGATCAGGAGTACTAATACAAATCCAATAATAATCGTATTCACCAGGTCATGGAAAGAGTCCTTTGTGTATTTACTCTGGTCTCCGGTGATTACAATTTTCATTTGTTCCGCCGGCGGGATCTCTCCTTTCACCTGCATATCCGCAATCACCTTTTTCACATTGTCAGCGGTGTTAATCAGGTTTTCTCCGGAACGCTTCACAATATTTATAGTGATTACATTCTTACCGTCCAGCCGTGCATAGCTCTCCTTTTCTTTTACAGTGTCTTTGATCTGTGCGAGGTCACGTAAGTATATGGGAGCACCCTGGATGTTCTTCACAACTATGTTGTTCATGTCAAAAGCAGAACCAAACTGGCCCTTCACACGGAGGGTGCGCTTCATGTTTCCCACCTGAATCTGCCCGCCACTTATATCATGATTTTCCCTGCTAATGGCATTTTCGATATCCGAGAAGGAGATCTTAGCTACCTGCATTTTGTAAGGATCCACATTCACCTGTATCTCTCTTTCGGGGGCACCCACTATGTCGGCACGTGTGATCTCTTTCAGTTCCTCGAAGCGATCCTGCATCTTGTCGGCAAACTGCTTCAGCTTAACAGGATCAAAGTCGCCGCTGATGTTTACATACATGATCGGCATCTCGCTGAAGGCAAACTCCTGTACGTCAGGTTCCGAGGTCAGGTCTGTTGGAAGGTCCGTCTTTGATTTATCTACCGCGTCCTTCACCTTCTGTTTGGCTATATCACCGGGAACATCGGTGTCAAATTCAACGATGATAAGAGAGTAATCCTGTTGAGAAATAGAGTTCACCTTATTGACCTTGGCCCCGCTTATAGCTTTCAATTGAGTTTCTATAGGACGTGTCACCAGGTTCTCAATGTCCTTGGGTGAGTTACCCACATAAACCGTGGTCACCGAAACAGTAGGTACAACTATATCGGGAAATTGTTCCTTCGGCAGCGTATTAAACGTGTACAACCCATACAGAGTTATAATGATAGCAAGGATGTAAATAACCGTCTTGTTATCCACTGCCCAACTGGTAGGACCAAACTCCTTAAACTTTGCTCTAACTCCTTCTAATATCTTAATCATAAAATAATTGCAGTAGTGGTTCTTTAGCCACAAAGGCATAAAGCTTGTATAATCTCAACCTTAGTGTCTTCGTGGCATTTTTAAATCTTAATTTCTGTTGCTCATCTGCTCATCTGCTAATTTGCTAATCTTCAAATCTCCAAATCTCCAAATCTCCAAATCACCAAATCTTCAAATCATCAAATCTCCCTCATTTCAAAGCTGTTGTTATCAATTGCCCGTCATAGAGGTTCTGGTAACCCTCCGTAATTAACTGGTCGCCGGCATTCAATCCTGATTTCACTTCTATAGAGTCTTTATAAGATTCTCCCACAATGACCGGTTTCTTGCGGGCCACCATTTTGTCTCCGTTCTTTTCAGCCACAAACACATACTTCCCTTTTTCATCCGACTGCACCAGGTTCAATGGAATAGCAAGGATGTTCGTTGCATAATAATCGAGTATCCTTACCTGTGCTATCTGGTTGGGTTTTAATGCCGCATCAGCCGGTATGCGTGCCTCAATGTTGAAAGAGCGGGTAGTGGGGTCGATTACTCTCTGTACCACACTCACCGTCGCATTGATGATCCTGTTGTTTTGTTCCGGTAACAATATTTCGAGTTTAGAGCCTACGCGAACACGCCCTATATAATTCTCAGGAACTCCTGCTATCACTTTCAGGTTGCTGGAGTTTACAATCCTTATCTGCGGCCCTGCAGCGGTAGCTCCCACAAAAGCTTCGCCTACTCTCACGTTCACGATATCCGCAATACCGGAGCTCGGGGCTGTCACGGTCATCAGGGAGGCTTGTCTCTGGATCACACCAATTTGCTTTTGCAGGCTCTCCATCTGTGTCTTGGCTGAAAGCACCTGCTGGTAGGTTCCTATGCCCTGGTCCCATAGGTTTTTTGTTCTCCTGTAG
>JBLNAY010000077.1:0-5409 GCA_050259715.1 Candidatus Dadabacteria bacterium | reverse complement strand
TTATCCCATCCACCACCACCTGTCCTCCATGCCCAATAGTTCCCATTATCGAATTCAGCGTTCAACCTGTAGTTTGCATTGGTAGTTGACAGTATGTCGTCGCCTGTATTCCATTCACCATTCCAGGTGGGCTTGCTCATATCAGGAAGACAACAGTATAATTCTTCTGTAAAGCCTTCAAAATTACGGAAGTTAACAAAAACATCTTTCTCCGATACTCCCGCATCAGGTGCTTTGTCCAGGTATTTCCTGCAGGAAACTAACCCCGAAAGCATCAGGAATGCACCTGCAGCCAAAAGGATTTTTATATATGATTTCATAATTACTCTGTTTGTTGATTATAAACTGAGATTAAGTCCTAAGTTGATGCGGCGGACAGTGGGATAAGCTCCCTGGCCGGCATAGTTTGCTGATCCAATATTCGCTTCCCGGTCGTCAGGCATCTTGCTCCAGAAAAGAAGGTTATTTCCATTGAGATAAACCCGCATAGATTGGATTCCTCTTTTTCTTAGTGCCGCAGGATTTATTGTATATCCTATTTCAGCAGCCTTCAAACGCAGGTATGAACCATCATAGTTGTAGAAATCACCATAACTATACACGTGGGTTTTCCAGCGGGGTAAATAAGAGGTTGCATCGGTGTTATCCTTTGTCCAATAATCACCCTGCTTGAAAACAGAGTTCAATGAAGCACTGAAGTTGGTTTGCAGCAAATTTCTGGTGACATTATTCACACCATAAAACTGGACGAAGAAAGTAAGACGTTTGAAATCAAATCCTAACGTTCCTGTATAAGTGTTCTGAGGTCTTTCAGGATAAGCGTAGGGCACATTATCGTAATCATTGATCACTCCATCACCATTGAAGTCAATAAGGTTGAAGTTTCCTGGTAATTTTTCTTTATCGTAGGAATTAACAATACTACTGCCGTACACCTGGTCCCATGTATTATAAAAGCCTGCACGTATTTGTGACCTGTACTGGCCAATCTGGAATCCTGCCTGCTTTTGATAGTCATCCAGCAGCTGTGGATCATCTCTTTCAAGGATCTTGTCTTTGGCATGGGTCATGGCCGTATTAGCCCATACACGCATTTTGTTACCAATCCTGCGGTTAAACTTCAGTTCTAATTCATAACCCTTTACCTGTGTTTTACCCAGGTTTGCCACAGGAGGCGTGGCGCCGAAATAGACAGGAACTGCCCTGCTGCCACCGGGCACTAAAATATCATAACGATAATCACGGAATAGATCAACACCTCCTTCGAATAGTCCGCCTAAAACTGAGAAATCCACACCTGCATTCGCTTTCTCTACTGTTTCCCAATGCACATCGGGATTACCTACTGATTGTTCACGGTACCAAACATAAGGGCTGTTATTATTTCCCCTGTCACCCATGTGAGTTTGGCTTCCATAAGACCACTGGGTTAAATATAACCAGCGTCCATTAACAGCGTCATTACCTACAAGGCCATAAGATCCACGAAGTTTTAATGTAGTGAGCCAATGAAGGTTTTGCATAAACTTCTCATTAGTTATGGTCCAGCCTATGGCTGCTGAAGGGAAAAAGTCGAACCTGTAATCACGGCTGAATTTTTCTGAACCATTATAAGCTCCATTGAATTCAGCAAAATAACGGTTAGCAAAATTGTAAGTGGTCCTGAAAACCCAATCCTCTCGATAATTGGGGAAAGAGCTACCGGTCGCATTCTCATTACGCTGAAACATCCCCATCTCTGTCAGGTTATGCCGGCCAAATTTTGCTGAATGATTTAACTGCAGCTGGTACACCAATTGTCTTCTTGTTGCACCATTATTCATAGCGTCAGCCCTTGTGGACCATAAAGGCAAGGTATAATCAAATTGATTGGCGCCGGTGGTACGACCGTACTGAATACGTCCATCCGGAGCAATCCATTTCGTTAGGGCACTTCCATCATCGTAAATACCACCCTGTGAAGCAAAAGTATTATCAAGAGCCACAGTCCCTTTGAAATTCAGATTCTTCAACAACATGCTCATATCCTGGTTCAAGGTAAAGTCCGTATTGATCTGTGTTGTCTTTGTCTTTCTTATCCCATCGTTAGCAAGTACCAGGGAAGAATTATTTGTCGAAACCGGATCCAATGGATAATAACCCCAGTAGCCGTCACTATATTGAGGATAAAAAAGATCAGGCGCCAATCCATAAATAGATTGGTACCAGGTATACTCAAAACCACTCCATGTATCCATCTTGTTTCCATAAAGACCCGCAAGATTTGCCTGCAGGGATGTTGTTCCTGTTAATTTAAAATCAAGATTGGCGCGGATATTTAACCTGTCATAAGTAAATCCCGGATCATATCCTTTATTATTATTACGAACTCTCATGATATCAGCTTCATGAAGAAAGTCTACAGCAGTATAGTATTTTACAAAGGCTGAACCTCCGGAAACACCTAAATTGAAATTGTTGGACATAGCGAAATTCTTCACAGCTTCTTCCTGCCAATCGATATTGGGATATTGTTGGGCCTCCTGCTCATTTGCCGGATAACGGTACTTTTCAATTTTAGCCTGTGGAGTATAATCCGCCCATGATGAAGGGTTAAGACCTAACTCACGTTCAATAGCCCAATTCCTGATCGTCAGAGCGTCATATGCATCATACTTCTGTGGCAGCCTGGATGGAATTTTAGCAGTACTGTTGGCAGTGATACTGATGTTCGCTTTACCTTCCACGCCTCTCTTTGTGGTAATCAACACTACTCCATTAGCACCTTTGACCCCAAAAACAGCTGTAGCAGAAGCATCTTTTAATACAGAGATACTTTCAACAGAACTTATATCCAATCCACCGAGTGAGCGTTCAATTCCATCTACTAACACCAGGGGGCTGCTGCTATTCCATGTGCCCTGTCCCCTGATAAAAATAGTAGGGTCTTCACCACCAGGCATGCCGGTACCTTGAACGGTAATCACACCAGGAACGTTTCCCGTCAGGGCTGCACCAACGCTGGATACACCTCCTGCCCGCTCCAACACCTTGCCTGTTGTTTGACTGATGGCACCCACCACACTTTGTTTCCTTTGTCTACCATAACCCACCACTACCACGCTATCCATTGATTGATTCAGTGGAGCCATCCTCACTATTAGGTTGGCAGAAACATTTACTTCCTGTTGAACATATCCAATAAATGAAATAACCAGGACAGCTTTCTCATTTTTAAGGGTAAGAGAAAACGAACCGTCTCTTTTTGAAGAAGTTGCATTATTAGTTCCTTTTTCAGCGATACTGGCACCGGAAAGTGGTGCTCCTTTGTCATCGAGAATTTTCCCGTTTACGATCATTTGCACATTCTGGGCGAAAATCCCGCCGGCAAAGAAGCAGTTGAGTAGTAAACTGAATACCAGTACTGTGATGCCCTTACCGGCTGAAAAGAACAAGACAAACGATGGGTGTCGTTTATTTTTCATATCTCTATTTAGATTAAGTGATAAACTTTGCTCTGAATCGAGCGTTTCGGATTCCTTAAGAAGGTTTAGAACTGGTTACGTTCCTTTCTTCCTATAATGTTGGATTAAGTTTCTTTTCTCATACAGCAGTCTTAGAGGTTAGTTGTTTGGTTTTAACAGTATAAAATATTTCTGCATGGGACAAAATGTATGCCTTGCAGCTTAATTATATTCGTCTTATGGCCGATGGTTAAAAGGAAAGGATATCGATCTAATGTACTGGTGTTTCCTGGCTATTTTTATGATTCCAGTCAGCCGGCACATTTAAAACGGCCTTCCAGTTCAAAGCTACCCACCCCGAGATTTTATCAATAGCTCATTTGTTGAATAATATAGAAAAAATGTTCAAAACCCTTTAAAATAGAGACTTTTGAGACAAAAACGCTTTTGAAAATCACCTATATTTGGCTACTCATCAAGACTGCAAAAACTTTCTTCCGACCTGAATCTTATATGGTTTGAGGCCAAGGAGTTGGATAGAATTTCTCTTTCCGGAACGTGACACGCAGTTGATACGCTGTTGAGACGGAAGTGAGACGCTGTTTACACGCAGTTGAGACGCTGTTAACAGCGTCTCAACTGCGTGTAAACAGTGTGTGAACAGTGAGTCAACAGCGTATTCGATGAAGTTTTTTGATCCAGTAGTCTTTTAAGAATAAAAGCAAAAAAGAAGTAAGTACAGAGTATAAAGTACTAAATTGATCAAATTATAAATTGAGCTGCTTAATGAGTTCTGAAAAGCCGATAATACTTTTTTTATGCCTGTTTTATTTGTTCTCAGCCGGGGCACAAAGCCTCGATATTAATTTTACCTCGTTACGAACCAAAGATGGCCTTTCATCCAATAGTGTAAATGCTATAATAAAAGATAAGCAAGGTTTGATATGGTTCGGAACAGAAGACGGACTCGATAAATTTGATGGCACCAATTTCACCATCTACCGCCATAAGCAGGGCGATGCCACTACCTTACAGGCAAATGAAATTTTGTCACTTCATGAAGATAGGAGCGGCAATTTATGGGTCGGCACCAGCGGAGGATCTTTAAGCCTTTATGACCGTAAAAAGGACGTATTTATTAATTTTCCTTCCGACGGAAAGCAGAACGCAATTACCAATAATGTTATAAATGGGATTGGTAGTGATTACCATGGCAGAATTTGGATTGCCACTTATTCAGGTGTAAATATCCTTGATCCAAAAACAAAACAAGTTACCAATTTCCCTCTTGGACGATCGAATAATTCAGTAACAGAGAAGGTTGCTATTTGCATTACTGAAGATAGCCGGCACCAGATGTGGATTGGAACAACGGAGGGCCTTTTTCGCTATAATCCGAAAGATAAGGCTCTCGTGCATTATGTCCATGCAGCAAACGACCCCTCTAGTCTCGCGGATAACTACATTCATTCTATTGCAGAAGATTCGAAAGGCAATTTGTGGATAGCGACTAGTGGCGGGTTAAATATGCTTAAAGCCGGATCGGAAAAGTTTACAACCTATAATCATAATAATAACTTAAGCAGCGATATCATTTACTCAATCAGTATTGATGATGATAAATTGTGGCTGGGTACAGAAGAAGGATTGAACATATTGAACTCGAAGACAGGAGAGATTACCACCTTCAAACAGGATTACAGGAATATTCACGGACTGAGTGCTAAAGCTATTCATTGTATCTATATTGATAAACAAGGCATCTACTGGCTTGGTACCAGTCGCGGCGGAGTAGATAAATATGACAGAAATCTAAACCTGTTTAATTATGTTGAAGGAAATTCTTTTGATCAAAAAGGCCTGAATGCTTCCATTGTAACCTCTTTTGCCGAAAACACTGATGGCAATGTTTATGTTGGTACCGAAGGACTATTGACGTTATTTGACCGAAAAACAAAATTATTTA
>JBLNAY010000076.1:0-6008 GCA_050259715.1 Candidatus Dadabacteria bacterium | reverse complement strand
AGGAAGGATCTTTTTATTACAGCCAGGCAAAATATCTTTCATATAAAGAACTTTCTACTTCCTGGCGAGTAGCCCCTTACTATAGTTCTCCTATAGCCGGTGCACGCTATTATCACGCTATTACCACGGAATTACCACGGAATTAGCACGGAATTAATAGCGTGGTAATTCCGTGCTAATTCCGTGGCAATTCCGTGGTAATTCCGTGCGAGGTCTATGGACGCTCCATACCCTGGCTTGTGCACCCCCACTCTGTGAGTGTTCGTATCTTTAATCAAACCTTTGAAACAATGAAAACCCTGACCTACTTATTACTTCTTGTATTAATGCCATTTCTTTCAATAGCACAAAGAAACAATACCCTGATAACGGTGGCTTTAGCAGCCGATTTCCCTAAAAACACGCATGTACTTGGAGGACATTTCACTATAAACGGCGAAGTGTCACCAGATGTTTATCTCGGTGCAGGTATAGGAATAAGTGAATTTCAACACGATGATAATCTCTACGTACCACTCTATGCAAACTTTATCTTTCTCCCATCAACCAGGCGATCAAATGTAAAGTTGCTGGTAAACCTTTCTCCCGGCTATGGCATATACAACCGCAGTTATCGCATTGGCCAGTTGGCTTATAAAACAACAGGTGGATTTTATTTCTTCGGGGGAATAGGTGTGATGGGTATGGGAAGGGTCAAACCCTTTATGGCTATTGGATACGCCCGTTATGGGTTCAATGATCACGGAGCATCGTACGGCAGTGATGCAGTCGCCCTGAGGATGGGGATAGGAATATAAATAGATAGTAAGACAGACCTGCATCCATCTCCGGTAATACAGGTGGACTATACTGGTGATAATTAACCAGTAGTTCTTATATTATTATAGTTCGTTTGTGGACTGTGATGTGTAATTTTCTTTTAAATAATGATTGATAGCTACCCTTATGAATGCCTCTATATATTCCAGGGTAACATTCGTTAAGCTGCAATATTCTTCCAGGGGCTCATTGACGCCTTCCTTGGATTTGGCATAAAACTTCACTTTCTCTATTTTATCATCAATAGATATTTTGATTAAAACAGGGGTGTCGTCTACGTTTTCGATAAAGGTGAAGCCACTTTTTTTACTGTATCCGGGGTTGACCTGCGGCGTAGTGAAATTGTACCCGCTTTTCTTTTTTAGCTCAGCAAGTAAAGGCAGAAGACGGGGCCTGATCTGGCTGTTCAAATAACGATAGGCCTCGTCAACAAACGAGGTGTTTGTCATAGAGGTAGACCAACTTACTTCAATTGGTTCAACATTAATGGTGGTTTTAACTGGCATATTGTAGATTATTAAATTTGCAAGCTGAAAAATAATCCCATATTCCTATTTAACTCTACCGTAAACCGCAATCGTTTACAGGCGCCTTCCACACCTGGAATCTTTAGTTCTAATGGTTAATGGTGAAATCCGGTCATTCTTACTCACATAATCTGCCTCATGGATCAGAAACTGGCATTATCAGTTGCTTTTGTGTTTATAAACCTGGGAGGATAGTTTCCGTTTCTCCTGTATGTATAATCACTTTCGTCAACTTTAAACTCCTTACACACAAAAACTGTTTAGCAGATTACAGTTATCAACCCTTAAAATAAAGATTGTTATATGGATTTACAAATAACGTGGCTAAACTTCTTTTATGATTTTGAGCAGTTTTTTTTAGACGCAGGAGTCTGTTTATGAAGATTAGTTGTTTTCGAAGAGCGGGAAAAAGTTGAAATGCTTTCTTTTATGTATTAAAGGCAGGCAATTATTGAAATGATAAACAGCCTGGTTCTTACTTCCCAGGCTGTTTGTACTTAACTTTTATTGGACTTTTTACGTGCCAATCCACAACAGAATGCTAAAGACCCATTTACATTTGTTAATGGCAGCTCTGTTGTTTACATATGAAAACCATTAATTCTGACCTATTGGTATTAATAATTTATTATCTTTAGAGAACACTTCAATAAGGAGATCCTGTCCTTCACAAGAACCTAAATCTAACTTCAATAAACACCCATAAAATAATTCGTACTTCCAATAGGGAAACTGGTATTCCAATATCAGTGTAAGTGGTTTGGAGAGCTAAATTTTAAGAGACGAGTTTCTAACGATAAAGAGAACTTTTCAGATGCTTCAATTGCTTCTAAATGAAAAAGTTCGCTCTTATTGCAATTATAAGTTTAGCTCTACTGGTGCTGACTACCGGCACCTTTTCGCAGGAAATCTTTTTCAACAAGGTACTTCCACCGGAAGGGAACCCTTTTTTTTGTGTCACTGGTATTGTGCAGGACAAAAGTGGTTACATGTGGTTTGCATCTTTAAATGGCCTGTTTCGCTATGATGGCTATGAAATGAAATTAATTAAAGTTAATCCTGCTGATCCCAATTCTCTCGCAAATGATGCAGCACTTGCGATTGCCGTTGATTCTTCAGGTATGCTATGGATTGCTGTGGCTCCTTATTTAGGAATAGATCGTTTTGATCCGTCCTCAGGTATTGTCACTCATTTCCGTCACAATCAGAAAGACTCCGGGACAATCGCGGCGGATGGGGTGAATGCTTTTTTGGTGGACAGGGAAGGTACAGTCTGGATTGGCACCAACAAAGGATTGGACCGCTTTGACAGGAGAACAGGAAAGTTTATCCACTACAAGTATCGGAAGGATGACTTCAGTACTATCAGCAATAATCGTGTTTTAGCTCTATATGAAGATAGAGCAGGAAAGCTTTGGATTGGAACAGGTAGTGTTTGGGAGGGAGGAAAAGATGAGGGTGGATTAAACCTGATGGATAAAAAAACCGGGAAATTTATTAGGTACCTGCATGATCCTAAAGATCCAAATACTTTAATAAACAATAAAGTGAGTGCAATGTGTGAAGACAGCAAAGGAAATTTTTGGGTAGGTACTGCCGAAGATGGCCTCCATACAATGGACAGGAGGACCGGTGCCTTTCAAAGGTATCCTTACAATCCGGCACATCCTGAAAAATTAAGCCGGCCACCCCTTAGCAAGAAATATAGAGAAGTGGATCGCATAAGTTTTATAAAAGAAGATGGTTTTGGTGCACTTTGGATCGGTACCTCAGAATCAGGTATCAATTATTATAATCCTGAGAAAAAGTCAATAATACATTATGAATCCCAAAAAGACATTGTTGGAGGGTATGAAGATAGAACTTCCTCGTGCGCATATATTTCAAGAGATGGTGTTCTTTGGATCAGTAGTTTACATGGCAACCTTTACCGTACAAACACTACAGAATTACCCTATTATAAACTACCGCAGGGTGTAGTCAATTCATTTTACGAAGACAGGGATGGAACTCTCTGGATGGCCACTAATCAAGGATTATTACTGCAGACCAGCAAAGGCAAAAAAATTAAAATGTTTGCAGGTAAAGAGGTTATTACTTTAAAAGAAGACCGGTCAGGGCGACTTTTGATCCTCACAACAAAGGGGCTGTATTCATTTGATCGCACGAGGAAAATTATTACTAAATACCCTTTTGATTCAAAAACGGACAGCATCTTAACCAGGGATCCCATTATGAGTGTCTGTGAAGACAGTACAGGAAATTTATGGATAGGCACCTTTACCGGGTTATACCAACTGAATAGGAAAACAGGTAAGTTCATCCATTATTTATTCTTCCGGCCGGATAGTTCCCGGCCTGGCCTTAATGCTGTCAATTCTCTTTTGGCAGACCGGTATGGAAGTATTTGGGCAGGTAGTCAATTTTTTGAAGGTTTACAACAGCTGGATCCATTAACAGGAAACTTCAAAACTTATCTGCAGAGAAATGAAGCTTTCAGCCTTTATGAGGATAAAAGTGGTACGCTGTGGGTAGGTTCAAGACAAGGCTTTTATCGATACGACAGAAATAAACGGATTTTCAGGAGCTTTATCGATTCAACTTCGATCCGGAGAATTAGAGATGTCAGACAAATTATTGAAGATGATCAAACAAATCTGTGGGTATATACAGATGTTAATATTTTTTTCAAAATCAATCCGGAACGGAATCAATGTACAAAAGTATTTCAAAATTCTGGTGATCTCCCCTGGCTTCCCTGGCGTTCTGCTTACAAAGGGCACGATGGTAAATTATATTTTAGCACCTCACGCGGCTATCATGCCTTCTTCCCGGATCAACTCAGAAGTCTACTGAAGCCTCCTGAAATTCTTATTTCGGAATTTCATTTATCGAACCATTTGGTTTTACCACGTAGTAATGGTCCATTAACAGAACCTGTTTCTTTAGCCAAAACCATTCGACTCAATCATCGACAAAACATTTTCTCATTTGCTTTTACTTCTATAGACTTTACCAACCCAAAAGGTAACCAGCTCCATTTTAAGCTTGATAATTATGATAATGATTGGAATCAGGCGGGCTCTGATCGTAGAGCCGTTTACTTTAATGTACCGCCCGGTAACTACATCTTCCGGGTGAAGACAGTAAATACAAATGGTTTGTCGGCAGAAAGAAAAACTAATATCATCATCATACCACCCTGGTGGTCAAGGTGGTGGTTCAGGATACCCGCACTAATTATAGGTATTGGTCTGTTTTATATACTATTCAGCTGGCGATTACACCAAAAACAAAATTCTTTACTGGAGAAACATAAAGCTGTTGAACAGGAAAGAACACGTATTTCTATGGAAATACATGATGACCTGGGATCCGGGCTCACATCTATAATGTATATGACGACAAGTCTTAACGCAGATGTAACTCCTGCTTCACAGGAAAAAATATCCAAAATTGTATCATCTACCAATGAACTGATTCAAAATATGAACGATATCGTATGGACAATGAAAACAGATAACAACCAGGTAGCCGAAACCTTAAGCTATATCCGGAAAAATGCTGCTGAGCAACTGGAATATTCCGGCATCCATTATGAATTCGATTTCCCTGAAATCAGCTCTTTTGAATTAACGAATGAACAAAAGAGAAACCTGATTTTAATTTCAAAAGAAGCCGTCCATAATATCATCAAACATTCGCAGGCTACAATCGTTCATTTAAGAGCATCCACAGAAAATAACTGCTTTTATTTAGCTATTTCTGATAACGGCAGGGGCTTTACAGAGAATATGCTTCAGAATACAGGAAATGGACTCAGAAATATGAAAGAAAGAGCCAGGGAAATGGGAGGCAGCCTCGTAGTGAATAATCATATAGGGACCACAATTACACTTTCTCTTTTATTGCCTCATAGCCTCAATGGGTGATATGTTTGACGAACAGAAGCTCTAATTTTATAAATCAATTTTTCCCATTGGGTAAAATAAAAATTTCTATAGTTGAGGATATTGAAGTAATCCGGAATGGGTTGTCCGCCATAATAGATATGAGCAGCAAGTTTTCCGTATTGCACCATTTTAAAACGGCCGAGGAAGCTTTGCCGGCCATTTTATCCGATCCACCCGATATTGTAATTATGGACATTCATTTACCGGGTGGCATGAATGGTATTGAATGTATCAAAAAAATAAAAGAGAAAAATCCGGATATACAGTTCATGATGTTCACCATTTATGAAAACAGTGATACAGTCTTCCAGGCTTTGGAAGCTGGTGCAACTGGCTACCTGCTAAAAAATACTGCTCCTTCAAAAATACTGGAATCCCTTACAGAACTGTATGAGGGCGGATCACCTATGAATCCGGAGATTGCAAAAAAACTGGTACTCCGTTTCCAGGAGGTAGCAGGCCACATGAATGAATTTCACCTTACCGAAAAGGAAAGGCAGATATTGAACCTTGTCTCAAAAGGATACTTGTTCAAAGAAATTGCCTGTGAATTGAATAATTCCATCAATACTATCAAACAACACATCCGGAATATTTACGAGAAGCTTCATGTACAGAATAAGGCGGAGGCAATTAACAAGATCTTCCTCAAGTAACTCCATCATTACATCCTCCTTTTAGGCTATTGTACGGCATACTTTAATGCGTG
>JBLNAY010000075.1:0-4449 GCA_050259715.1 Candidatus Dadabacteria bacterium | reverse complement strand
CTTCGTATAGATTTTGGCCGGCATCTCCAAGGAACATACGACGGGAACCACTCATATCAAATGAAAAGCGATATGGGTTGCGGAAACCATAGGCAAAGATTTCATCTAAACCTCTTTTATTTACAAATGGATTATCAGAAGGAATACCATAAGGTTTACCATCGGTGCTGGAGTTTACATCAATACGTAATACATTTCCCATCAGGTTTTGCTCAATGTCCTGGCCATTACCTCCGGCGTTAACAGTATACCAATCTTCAACGTGTCCGGGGCCTATATCATTCTTGTTGCCACCATCCCCAATTGAAATATATAAATAACCATCCGGACCAAAAGCAATGGTTCCTCCATTGTGATTTGATTGCGGGTGTGCCTCATGCAGGAGGATTCTTTCAGATGCTATGTTAGCCATGTTCGCATTGGAAGAAGAAACAGTAAACTCAGAAATGGTAGTAGTATTGTTCCATCTTTTTGGAAGTCCCGTATTTCCTGCATCAGTTGTAGGTCCACCTGCCGGTGGTGGAGCATTGTAAAAAAGGTAGAACTTCCCATTAGAACTAAAATTGGGATGAAAGGCAAGTGAAAGCAAACCTCTTTCATCATAGAAAGGTCTTAAAGGACTTACCAGCTTACTGGTAATATCTATAAAGGGTTGACTCATCCTTTGTCCGGCTGCATCTATGATCCAAACTTTTCCTACCTGGTCTACCACAAACAAGCGCTGAGAACCATCAGGGGGCTGTACAACACTGATGGGTGAAACAAAGTTGTCAGCTATTACCTGCAAATCAAGATCCCGTGAAGGATTCATTCCTTCTTTACTGCTTTGAATTTCAGGAATGCCCGGTGCTGATTGAGAATCCATCTTTTTACATCCTGAAGAAGTTAACAGGTAAAACATAGTAATTACCAGTGTCGCTAGTGGGAACGAGATTTTTTTTAGGTGCCATTTCATAAATCAAATTTTGAAGTGTTTACAAATAAGTGCATGACCAAACGATCTGCATCATTTTATTTCTTTTCATAGTAGAAGGAAGAAAAAGCCGGCAATGATGGTAATTACGGAACTATGATAAAGAGAGTTGCCTGTAAAGTGAATTATAAATAAGATGAAGAGTTTAAGAGTGAATTTTATCAATGAGTATTTTCCATGTTGGAAGCAATGCAGAGGTAAGCATAACTGTTAGTGCAACTCATTTAATGTGATTCTATTCATTCAGTATATGTTTTTGAACAATAAATAATTTATATAGGTGCCTATTGGCTTTAAAGTTGTGCGTGTAACTCCTGATTAGGATATCACACGCACTTTGACTCTTCCACCTGACTCGGCATTAAATAATTCGACACCCTTAGGAATAAGGAATAAAAGAGTCCTGATGAGCACGAAAGAAATATGTAACCTCCTGTAACCTTTTTGGATGGAAATAACTCTATTCAATATCAGTTAACCAAAAAGAAAAAATCATGAGTACAGTAACAGCAAATTATGCAGGATCACACGAAGTAAGAACAAGCCTTTCGGCAGTGGATCGTGTACACAGTATTTTACATTGGGTGTATGGGTTGGTACCTATTGTGGCCGGTGCAGATAAGTTCACCGACATCCTGGTAAACTGGGATAAATACCTTGCTCCGCCGGTAGCCAACATGCTGCCTTTCGCATCTAATACCTTCATGCTAATTGTAGGAATAATAGAAATAATAGCAGGTATATTGGTATTGATCAGGCCGAGGGTGGGTAGTATCATTGTCTCCCTGTGGTTATTAGGTATAGCAATTAACCTGCTGATGGGAGGTTTCTATGATATTGCAGTAAGAGATATCGTAATGAGCATTGGAGCATATTGCTTATTTACACTCAGCGGTAAAAGAGATTAAGAGGAAAGAGTGGATCTTTTCAATTTGCTTCAAGAAGTTCTATTTAATTTCTTCCATAGTAAAGGTGTGTTAAGTAAAGAGCCGGTGAAAATTGCCGGCTCTTTTGCATCAAATAATTAAATCTGGTAATAGCCGGCAACTGGACTTAAATATGGGACTGTAACACAGATGGTAGTTCCTTTTAGTAAATCCCGATTAATAGTGAGTTTGCCATTAATAGAGGCTGCCCTCTTATGCATATTGGTGAGAGCACTATTGACTTTTTGGTCTTCTATATCAAAACATCTTCCATCACCTTTTATTGTCATACCTAACTTATCACCATCAAGTTCAATTGATATATTCACACTGTTTGCCTGGCCATGGTCTAATATGTTTGTCAATAACTCCTCGCAGATTCTAAAGAAGTCTAATTGGATCTCGTTGGTTAACTGGCTATCATCAAAAGTACTTTCAAAAAAACAGGGAATGCCGGTGAGTATAGTAAATTCCTCAGACAGCCATCTCAATGTTTCATTCAATCCCACATCTTCCAACATTGCAGGACTGATGGAATAAGACATACGCCGGATAGAATCGATCAATAGGTCCAATGCGGCAGCTGCATGTTCAACCCTGTTTTTGGATATATTGTCAAGGTCAGGATTTTGTCTTAACCATTCCATATCTATTTTAGCAACCGTGGCGAGTTGGGCCATACCCTCATGTAGTTCGGAAGCAAGGAACTTTTTGTCTCTCTCCATACTAGTTTTAAAATAGGAGGCGAGGTTTTTAAATTCAGTATACTTTTCCTCGAGTTCCTTTTCTATTCCTTTTCTGTGCGTGACATCTTTAGCTATAGCAAGTACCACCTCTTTTTCAGGAAAGTAAATTGATGTCCAATGTAACCAAACTGTATTACCACTTTTCGTAAGATACCTGTTATCAAAATTGATTAACGGTTTTCCATTTAAAAGTTCGTTTCGACGTAACTGCGTATATTCTTTATCCTCCGGGTGTATAAAGGTTGAAATAGGAGAGGCAAACAGTTCCTCCTTAGTATAACCAAGTTTGTCAATGACTGCCTGGTTGATATTCCTGAAGTATCCATCTTTCCCGGCTATACAAACCAGGTCAGGAGTTTTTTCAAAGTAGGTATATAGCTCAAATTCCGCATCCGGCAGGTTCGACATAGAGGAAAGTTCCTTTTGTAGTAAGCTAAAAATAAAGATTTCTTATTACGAACTCATTTTTGTCTTGTGGCAATTTACCCTTTCATTGAAAACCATCAATCAAAAACACAGAAGTTTTTGAATAACACAGACATTTGTTCAATATTAAAAATCAGAATGAAGATCTTTCAACAAACTATAGAACTTGCCCGGAAAACCAGAGGTTTTCACCTCGTCACATCAGAAGTGACAGGAGCATTACCGGAAATAAAAGAGATCACCACCGGCATTTGTCATGTTTTTATACAACATACCTCCGCTTCTCTGACCATCAACGAAAATGCAGATCCGACCGTAAGAAAAGATTTCGAGATGTTCTTCAATAAAACAGTTCCGGAAAAAGATCCTGATTACCAACACGACGACGAAGGTCCTGACGACATGCCTGCCCACCTGAAAGCATCTATGTTGGGCAGTTCTGTAACAATTCCAATTACGAAAGGCCGGCTCGCGTTAGGAACATGGCAGGGCATTTATTTATGTGAACACCGCAATAATGGCGGAGAAAGGACATTAATCGTCACGGCAATGGGAGTATAAAACAGCCATTAATTACCGGATTCCGTATACCTTTTGTATGGCTTATGTATGGAGTTTGCATGGACTCTGCATGGACAAACTCCATGCTAACTCCATGCTAACTCCATACAAACTCCGTACAAACGTTACTTATTCACTGCCACAAAGAAATACTGCAATTCTGTAGTTGAGCTCAAAATCTCGCCTGGTAAATCCCGTACATCTTAATTCATACATTTCATAATCTTGCACCACAAAAGAAAAATAATGAGTAAGAAAGCGTTTTTAGGAATGGGTTTACTGGGTTCCAACTTTGTGAAAGCAATGCTTAAGAGAGGGGAAGAGATTCATGTATGGAACCGCACGACATCAAAGGCAAAACAATTGGAAGAATTAGGAGCCAAAGTATATGAAAATGTAAAGGATGCAGTGAACGACGCAAACATTATTCACTTAACCCTGAAAGATGATGCTTCTGTTGATGACGTACTGCAACAGGCAAGTGAAGGATTATCTAAAGGCACGATCATTTTAGATCATACTACAACATCTAAAGAGGGAGCCACCAGGCGCACTAAAGAGTGGAAAGAAATAGGAGTTACTTACCAGCATGCTCCGGTATTCATGGGACCTTCGAACGCATATGAAGGCACAGGCCTGATGCTGATTTCCGGTGATGAAGAAATAATCAAACAGGTTGAGCCTGAGTTAACGTCCATGACAGGCAAATTGGTTCACCTCGGACCCGAAGTTGGAAAAGCAGCAGCAATGAAACTGACAGGAAATGCCTACCTGGTCTCCTTTGCATTCAGCATAAGGGAAACACTCGCAATAGCTA
>JBLNAY010000074.1:0-7290 GCA_050259715.1 Candidatus Dadabacteria bacterium | reverse complement strand
CTTTAATAAGGGTTGACATGACGATGAAGTCCATGATCAAACCTTTCCTGAAATCGAACTCGATTGCGAGTATAGGATCCGATGGACTGATGGGGGATAAATTAATAACAATAGTTCCAGGTTCTCAGAATAGTAAGTTGTTATCCAATGGTGGACGCATTCTGACCATTAACCCGGTAAACTTCGATAAGAGCATTAAAAAACTGATGAATGTTGCCGACAATGCAGAACTGCTTTCGTCTCAACTGGCGGCTATCACCGTGCAAATAAATGGTGGTAAAGGTAGCCTGGGAAGATTGTTGTATAAGGATGACCTATCAAGAGGCCTGGAAGGCACGGTAAAGAATGCGCAGGATCTTACCGGTTCACTGGCAGCCATTACAGGTGATATTAAATCGGGTAAAGGATCTATTGGCAGAATGTTATATAGCGACACACTTGCTAAAAGTTTAGAAGGAACAGCAGCCAATGCGAAGATTACAATGTCTACTATAAACGATGCTGCTTTAGGTTTCAGTGAAAACATGAAAGCCCTGCAAGGTAATTTCCTGTTTAAAGGCTATTTCAAAAAGAAAGCAAAAGCTGATGAGAAAGCAGCGGCTGCCGAAAATGCATTAGATAGTTCGGAGATGACCGCTGCAGACATCGCAGAAATTGAAGCAGCAGCTGAAAAAGCACAGCAGGCAATTATTGAAAGGCGGAAACATGTGAAGATGTAATAGTATTGCTGCAATCTTTTAAGTGCACTATGGAGCAATAGCCTTGAACAAAATTATAAAGAGGCTATAAGTTGCTCCATTTTCTTTCTCATACTATGTTCTTCTCCATCCAGCAGCTGGTGCACCTTCGATTTGAGTAATTGTTCAAATTCAAAACGCTCCATGCAGTGCTTACATTCACTTAGGTGGTTCAACAATTCTTCCCTTGCTCTGCCTATAAGATAATTGTCAATAAAGTCGTTGAAACGAACGACTGCTTCTTCACAATTAATAGACGCTAATTCTTTATTTTTCTTTTTCATGCTGTCAGAGTATTGACTGTATTTTCCTCTTTGCCACAGGTGCAAACGTGTTCTTTTTCTTTGTGTTTTGATGTTATTCCCATTTCATTAGCATAAATCCATAATTGCTTTTGCAACAGGTTCCTCGCTCTGGCAATCCTGCTCCTCACTGTGCCAATAGCCACTTGTGTAATGATAGCTATTTCAGCATACGAAAACTCGTTCACATCACAAAGCACCAGGGTAGTTTTGAATTCGTGTGGCAGTTCATTAATAGCATCCTGAATTTTCTGCCTCGTGATTTTGTTTATAAATTCTTTCTCCGGGCTGCCTCCATCAGTAAAGCTGCTGAAACCAACCTGTTCATACAATGAGAACGAATCATCCATATTCTGCGAAAGGTCCAGTGGTTTTTCCTTTTTGTTCTTACGATAATTGCTGATGAACACATTGTTCAAAATACGGAACAGCCATTGTCGGATCTTTCCTTCGTCTCTTAACTGCTGCCTGTTTTCAAATGCTTTAACTATAGTTTCTGATACCAGTTCCTCCGATTGCTGCTTGCTCTGGCAAATACTGAAGGCAAAACGATGAAGTGCTGACAGGTTTACCAGCACTTCTTTCGCCAGTATTTCTTTACTGATATCTCGTGCCGCCATGATGGGGATTTTTGTATCAGAAAGATAAGTTTTATATCGCTTAATGGGTTACACGGTGCAGGAAACAGCCCCGTTAGCTAATACTTCCACAAGATTAGCTGCGGTGACAATTTTAGCACCTTCTATAAGATCCGCATCTGTAATACCCCTTGGTTTGGCGCAGGCCCCACAAGCCCATAATTTCCCGCCATTGGCAATAAAAGAATCCAATGTTTCCTTAAGAGGAGCAAAGCCTTCTTTGTGGATCTGTTCTGCATAGCCTTTAGTAGCGATACGTACTCCTTCCATGGTTAGAAATACTATAGTGTCCTGGTCGGCAGAGGCTGCCACATTTCCCACTATGAAAGGTAAGGTTGATTTTTCAGCATCTTCTTTGCCTGAAGTGCAATGAACTACAATTTGCTTTGACATATCAGTTGGTTTTATTGATTTTCTTTTGGATGTAGAAAGCTGTTTGGTTGTTACCAACAGTTTGTTGGTTAAGCAGGATATTACCTGTAAGCCTGCACCAGGCCGGCACATCTTCTTTCGATGACGAATCATCGCTGATCACCTCGAGCACCATTCCACCCTCCAGGTTCTGCATTTCTTTTTTTATAGCTGGTGTAAGAGTGGCACATGCAGCACCGGGAATAAACAATGAACTAAAAGCTACTATTCCCTTTTTGGCCAACAATGAAACACTCTTTACTCCATACTGTTTTGCAGCACCTTGTGCGGAGGAAGAAAGAAATTCATACTGGTCATTATTCGTAATTACTTCAATGGTTAAACCCGCTTCTTCAATTGCTTCCCTGTAGTCATCCTGTTGGGCGGCTCCCCCTATACAGGCAGCCCATAAAGTGGCATTACAAACAATATTTTCGGCTAACTGTTTTTCAGTAACGATATCCGCAATAGCCAGGCGCCCACCTGTTTTCAGCACACGTCCTATCTCCCGGAACACTTTTTTCTTGTCAGCGCAAAGGTTGATTACCCCATTGCTGATGACCACATCGAAGGACTTGTCTTCAAATGGCAGATGTTCAAGATAGCCCTTATGAAAACTAACATTGCTGAAGCCAAACTCATTGCGAAGTCTTTCTGCTTTTTGCAGTTGTTCATCAGTCATGTCAATACCGGCTACCGACCCTGTTTTTCCCACTTTTAAAGCGGCCAGGAAGCTGTCCATTCCAGAACCGCTGCCCATGTCGAGCACTTTGTCTCCCTCTTGTATTTCGGCGTAATCGAAGAAATATCCCACACCGGCAAATGATTCGATGGCTTCGGCGGGTACCTTGTCTAATTCTGCGGGTTCGTACCCCAGCTTCTCCGCCAGGGCTCTGCCCATTTCAAAATGAAATTTTTCGTTAGGATGAAGAGCCACTTCCCGGTACATGTTTTTGACCTTCATCTCCAGGTCAGTGGTATTCAATTGAGCTGTTTCAGTGTGCATATCGTTGGTTTTATACTAACTGACGCAGCGGGGTTAAAAAAGTTCCCGGTTTAAAGAAATATTTTTTGCCACATAAGCTGATCTCGCTAATCGTGACATCTGCATACCAGGTCCTCCTTTCGTTTTAGCTTAATAAAATGCAAATCTCCTGAACTTCATAATCCCCCTTATGCATCACCTTGCAGCAAATCTGTTTGCATGCAACGACTGCTTTTGCTGCTCTTAATTTTCCCATTCTTTGCTGCCTTTTCTCAACCCTATAGCAAATGGGTATATCCCGGCAATGATGGCAAACTGCATTATAAAGCCACTGCAAAAGGTGACCGCATAATGGACTTTTCTCATGCAGGTTATAAAGGTGGGGGAGTGGCTTTCCCATCTGCTCCGGTGAAGATTACACTCCAACCCTCTGGGGGTGATGATACCAAAAACATACAAGCCGCTATAGATACAATTTCTCTTTTACCTGAAGTAGACGGCATTCGCGGTGCTCTATTGTTGGCACCAGGAGTATTTACCTGCGATCATCCGATAACTATAACTACTGGTGGCGTAATACTTCGTGGCAGTGGTAGTGGACAGAAGGGTACAACTATTAAAATGACCGGTGCCAAACATACAGCCATTGTCATAGGACAGGGGCCTAATGAAACCATGGGTGGCGAAGATGATCATCCCGACCAACGTCAGAAGGCGCCCACTATCACCACTACAATCACGGATTCCTATGTTCCTGCGGGTACTAACTCTTTCACCGTTGCGAATATCAAAGGATTTGATGTAGGCAATAGTGTGGAAATAAAAAGAACGGTTAATGCCAAATGGGTAGCCTTCATGCAAATGCATAACCTGGTTCGGGACGGAAAGCCACAGACATGGATAGGTGCTAACCGAAGCAGTATCAGCAAAAGAAAAATTATAGCCATCAATGGAAATAGAATTACGGTTGATATTCCATTTGCCGATTCCTATGATGCTGCTTACTTAAATCCTCCGGGTACCACCATCAGCACAAGCACGGAAATAAACCGCACGGTTAACGTAGGTGTGGAGAAATTACATATTCAGTGCCCACCACTGGAAATAGATTATGCACACGCTCCTTATTCCGGCATTCGGATATTGGCAGATGATAGCTGGGTAAAAGACGTCTATTTCGAAGAAACTATGAATACTTCGGTGCTTACCGGTGATCGCATTACCATGCAGCAAGTGGTGGTCAAACATACCTATCCTAACCTTGGCGCTTCCAAACCAGGAGACTTTGGCATTGATGGCAGCCAGATACTTTTAGACCGATGTGAGAGCACTGGCGATAATCAATATTTTGTGTGGACTACAAGTCTTAAGCCCGGTCCTAATGTTGTTCTCAATTCGACTTTTAAAGGTCATGGCAGCCGCATTCAACCCCACCAACGCTGGTCAACCGGATTGCTGGTGGACAACTGCACCGTCATTGATGGTGGCATTGATTTCATGAACCGCGGTGTAGCAGGATCAGGACATGGGTGGACCATGGGATGGGCTGTTGCCTGGAACTGCATTGCCCAAACGTATATCATTCAAAATCCTCCCGGCACTATCAATTGGTCTATTGGCTGCATTGGTAAAAGGGTGCAGACAGCAAGATTATTTGACAGCAATCCTATTTTGCAGGATGGTGTTTACGATTCGTATAATACACCCGTTGCACCACAAAGTCTTTATCTCGCGCAGTTACTTGAACGCAAGGGGATACAAGCATTAAAAAATACCGGCTATATTTCGAACACACTTGCAATGTTTCCTAACAAGCATGTGCCACATTCCGCTTCTTTACTTAAGCAAGCAGATAAACTCCTGGGTAATGATGAAGCTTTATACCGCCCTGTAAATACCAGTAGTGTAAAAAGCTCCACCCGTGAATTTGGAGGAGAAAAAGCGCTCGATGGTAATCCGCAAACATATTGGGCTCCCGCTGAAGGTGATGCAAAGCGTACCATAGAAATTGATATGGAAGGACCTGTAGATATCAATGCTATTGAACTTGCGGAACCAAAAGGTAAGGAGGGCAGGGTGCTTCGCTATAAAGTAGAAGGCCAGGTGCAGAGCGACTGGTTATTATTATCTGGTGGAACTTCAATAGGATCAAAAAAAGTAGACCGGTTTCCAACTGCAACCGTTTGGAAGGTGAGGGTTAGCATTCTCCAGGCTAAAGAAGGTGTAGGGGTAAGTAAGATTGGGTTGTATAAGAAGATGAGCAGGTAGCTTGATGTATCCATTAGCATGTGATGGTCAGTCATTGCTGATTACTGTATTCTGAAGTAGTTTTAAACAGTTTCATAAGGATTGTACGGAGTTAGTACGGAGTATGTATGGAGTTTGTATGGAGTTACCATGGAGTTTGTCCATGCATAGTCCATGCATACTCCATACATAAGCCATGCAAAAGATACGCGGATCTCCAGGTGAGACGCTCATCTGCTAATCAACCAATTTGATCTTCTGCAAATCAATATTCCTTACCTGATAACCGTAATCGTCCCTTTCCTCGTTATTGATCCGCAGGGAGTATTGGCGGTGATAAGGTAAATGTAAACAGCAGTGTGTTGCTGTTTTCCGCGCATGTCTCCACCCCAGGTTGCCGATACATCGGTGGTTTCAAATATTTTCTGTCCCCAGCGGTTAAAGATCGACATCCTGAAATCACTCACTCCTCTCCACGACGGAACACCAAAACGGTCGTTCCTGCCATCGTTGTTGGGTGTGAATGCGGATGCTACATAATACGCTTTATCGGGGTCAGAAGGAAAGACTTCTACCTTAATGCTTTCAGTAGCCGAACATCCATCGGCTGATGTGGTAGTAACAAAGTATTCGGTGCTTACCGCTGGAGTGGCCACAGGATCATTGCCTGTGGAGCTGCTCAGCGAATTTGCCGGCGACCAGGAATAATTGCTGCCCCCGGAAGCATGCAGTGTGCTGGAGCTGTACATGCAATTGAGGTCGTTCGATTTGGAAATACTGAGGGAAGGCAATGGCTTTACATCCAGGGTCACTTCATGCATCAAGCTATCCCTGCCTGAACTGCAATGTAAGGTATCGCGGTACACACCTGTTTTATTCACCTTTTGGCCGTTCGGTAATACATACCATTCATTAGCACAAATGGATGCCGTCAGCGTCACCAGGGGAACTCCTGATGCGAGTTTCACCGAAGAAATAATACTATCACAGCCATCAATATAGCGTAGGGTATCGGCGTAATCACCCGCAATGCTTACTACTGGTCCCCACGGCAGCGTGTAAAGCTGGCAGGGAGCAAGAATGTCTGTTTTGTTTTTCACCGTTAAAAGCCTGTGAGAAAGTTGCACGGTGCGTATGATGCTGTCACAACCGTTTACACAGCGCAGGGTGTCGATATATTGACCATCTGCCAACACCGACCTGCCTGAAGAAAGAACGTAAGGAACACCACTGCAAAGGCGAACATTGATGGATTCTATCTTTTTATTCCACACTTTGATTAATACGGAATCTTTTATGGGCTTACAAATACCTCCCACTGTCTCTGCTACGTAATATCCTGAATTGGCTGCAGTGAGAGTAGGCAGTGTGATGCTTGCATTTGATGAACTAAACCCACCGGGTCCCCACCACCGGAAATTATTTGTGGTAGTGCTGTTTGCCTGGATAGTTAATGTAGTTCCCTCGCAATAATTCGGGACATCCATTGAAAGTGCCAGGTCAGAATTGCCGAAGTCAGAGAAGTAGGCATAGCGGCCGGTAGAAACCTGTCCACCATACATCATTCCTACCTGGAATCCACCGAGGTTATTCTGGATGCTCGCCGATGTGCCTGTAGCAAACAAGGTTGTAGACGATAAATTAATGCTCGCATAACTCCATTTGCCAGCAGTATTCGGCACGGGTGCGAATTTAGAGGCGTCAATTATATTGGTAAGTCCATTAAAGGTGAAGCCATTGATGATGGTGGAAGGTGCCAGCACATTGATGTATAGCGACTCTGTTCCCGGCCTTACAATAGTGACATTGCTGGAACCGGTACAACGATATGTCGGAATGATGGCTCCCCCGGTTTCGCAACCTATGCCCGTTATATGAAATAAGTGACATGGTTTGCTCGTGGTAACGTAAGCCGTACTGGCAGAAAGAGAGCTGTGGTAAACATCTCCTGCTTTGAGGACAGCCACTTC
>JBLNAY010000073.1:0-14438 GCA_050259715.1 Candidatus Dadabacteria bacterium | reverse complement strand
GTGATTCATAAACAAATAGTTCTCTCCTAACTTTTCCCCTTGATGGGAAAAGTTACAAAAGGATCAAGAACGCATAAAAGCTCCGCAATGCGTTCAGGCCAGCGCACAACCGGCATTCAATGCTGCTCTATACTTCTTCGCGCAAGCGAAGTCTCATCTGTGAAATAAAAGTTGCTAACTGAGATAACTAGAGAAGAAAAGGAAAAGTTATCGTAAAGCAAAACAACTCAGAAGTACATCTGTGTAAATCTGTGTAATCTGTGAGAGCAACCATAAAAAAAGTCGGATTGGTTCGTGGTGAAAAACACCAACGGCAACACAATTAAAGGGCGGCGCTACTTGTGAGAGCAAATCAATTAACGATCCATTTAGCCAGTTCTGCTTACTTTAGGATCAGAAACCTGACTATGAAAAAATTAGCCGTCCTCTCCTTATTTTCTTTCTTGTTCGCACATGCAGTCGATGCACAGATTCTGAAGTCCATTCTTAAAAAAGATTCTTCCGGGAACATCAATATTGGCAAAATCATTAAGCAGGTCTCGGCGCCGCAAGGATTGAGCAACCAGGAGATCATCAACGGGTTGAAAGAGGCGCTTAATGTGGGAGCGAATAATGCCACGGGAAAATTATCAGCTGCGGATGGATTTTTTAAAGATGCGGCTATTAAAGTGCTGATGCCTGCAGAAGCGGCATCGGTGGAAAAGAAGCTGCGTACGTTTGGAATGGGCAAGCTGGTGGATGATGCGGTTCTTTCGATGAACCGTGCAGCGGAAGATGCGGCTAAGAGTGCCGCACCCATCTTCCTGGATGCAGTAAAGAAAATGACAATACAGGATGCGGTGGGTATTTTAAGAGGTGATGATTTCGCTGCTACCCATTATCTTAAAGCCCAGACTACTTCTCCTTTAACGGAAGCTTTTCGCCCGGTGGTACAGGCTTCGGTAGATAAGGTGAATGCCACCAAATACTGGAACACTGTTTTTAGTGCTTACAACCGGTTTAGCTCCGAAAAGGTAAACACTGATTTAACTGCCTATGTAACAGAGAAGGCCCTCGCCGGTATTTTTTACCAACTCGGGCTGGAAGAACAGAAGATCCGGAAAGATCCTATGGCCAGGACGACGGAGATTTTAAAGAAGGTTTTTGCTAATTGAGGTAAACACATAGGCACAATAGGAACATAGGTACACATACCGAAGTGAAGCTCATATAATGTTATTTCCACTCAAGCTTGCTAAGGAGCGATTGAAAAAGAGCTACTTTAGTTATGTACTTAATCAACTCTGATGAAACATCAAGTAGCTATTCTTCTCTTAATAGTAGTAAACGGTTGTGCTGTTAACAAAACAATCATTCCTTCGAGCATACAAAATGAAATCATCGCTTCGATGAACAAGGCAGCCGATGACTGGAATAAGGGCGACCTGGATGCATTTATGACGCTATATGATGGGGAGTCCACATTCATGATGCCCAGCGGTACTGTTGGCATCGAAGGGATGAAGGAGAATTACCGCAAAGGATTTTTCAATGGCAGCATGCCTAAACAACAACTTTCCTATGATGAAATGGTGGTGCGTCCGCTGGGGAAAGATTATGCTTTACTTACAGGTAAGTTTGTGCTGACGGGTGGGGGATTAAAGGACAGGTGGGGGCGCTATTCATTGGTATTTGTAAGAAGAACCAAAGGGTGGAAAATATTGCATGACCATTCAAGCTGATGAGCAGTGGTGTGATGAGCAGATTAGCAAATCTGATAAGTAAAAAAGACTGCCGGTTGGGCAGTCCTTTAAACATTTAAATATCTGAATTAGTCTTTCTTCTGGTCTTTGTCTTTTTTCATTTCCGCAATCTTCTTCAGCTGGTTGATAGAGTTATTGAAAAACGGGTATTTCTCAAGAGCCAGGTTGTAATATTTTTCTGCATTGGTGGTATCCCCGGTAGCCAGGTAGAAATCACCCATAGAATCATACGGATTGATGCCATCCGCATAGAGCTGGATATATTTTTCAAAACTGGCCTTTGCCTTTTCATTATCTTTTTTATCATTCATATACATATAGCCCAATCGATTGTACATAGCTGGTTCTTCGGGGTATTTCAGGTTATACTCCAACGCTGCCTGGAATCGTTCTTCCGGCGTTTTCCGCGAATTAGCATATATATAGCCAACCACCCGGTCATTCGGGTTTAATGTATGTAGTTTGCCCCAGACATCTATGCGGGAATCATTCGTCATCTTCTCCCCGGCTAATGAGGCGAGCAGGATCTCAGATTCTGATTTGTTGGTGGCACTTTCCTGTGCTCTCTTACCATACATTTTCCGTGTTTCACCAGCGGATAGAAAAGACAGCATCACCAGTGGCATGGTAAAATTCGGATCAGCATTAACCGCTGAAAGGAATTCCTGGTAAGCCTGTGCGGCTTCACCATTGATCATGTGATTTAAACCCATGGCGGTGAATTGCTTTGCCTGTTTGGATTTTGTGGTCATGGTCATGGCGCCCTGCTGCAGGGCAGCAAAGTTTTGAGCTGAAACGGAATCGGTAAATAACAGTAAGCCGCTGAGAGCGACAACTGCAATTAGTTTGTTTCTCATGTTGAATGATTAAAGGTTAAGAATAAAGGTCTTCGCCGGGGCGCGGGAAAGCGGAATTCCAGGGGATGTTTTAGCTGTATAAAAGGTAAGGAGATTATTTCAGACTTCTACATCTGAAATCATTAGAAAATAAATTTTTGAAAACAAAAAAGCTGCAAAACCTATTTGCAGCTCTTTCGTACTAGAAGGTGTGTTGTTCTGCGTGTGCAGGCTGGACGCCCAGTTGAACCATCATGGATTGAGGGTTAGTGAAGTTGTGTACTTCCACTACTTTACCGTTTCTTACTTTAGAAAAGCAGCCAATCAAATCACTTACTTTCCTGTTGGTGGGTGGTATCTCCATTCCCGGTACATTCAATGGACCGGTGTGAGTGCCGGTGAACTCCATTTCAAAAGCAATAGTGTCTTCTTCCACCAGTTTGGTGAGGACCTTTAATTTGAAATCAGGAAAAGCAGTATCCCACACTTTAAAAACGTTCATTACTGCATCTTTACCTTTCAGTGTTTCGGGGAAAGCGGGATCTCTCCAGGTGATGTTTTCATCATAGTAAGTAGCAAGCTTGCCGGCATCGTGACGGTTCCAGGCTTCCATCACTTCTTCGTGTAGTTTAGAAGTGTTTAAATTCATAGTTGACCTCCTTGTTTTATGTTGAAAGATTAAGGGGCAACTTTCAGGATATAAAGTTTACTGAAAAGAAAACAGACCACCAAAAAAACGTGAGCCTGGGGACCGGATGTGAAACGGCAGAGGTGGCACGGGATGGGGATACAGGATTGAGGAAGTTGAGAATGTTGAGTGGGTTGAGAAAGACCATTCAGCAATACAACCATACCCCTTATCTTCACTCTTTCATGATCGTCGCCTTACAGATATTCTTTGTACTAGTGCTGGTAATTATCATCATCCTCTTCGTGTTCAAACCACGTCCACAGACCTATGTGATGCCGGAGCATTACAAGGAGATGCTGAATGATTACATTCCCTTTTATTCCAATCTCATAGAAGACAACCAGAAGAAATTTGAAGAGAGGATGCAGAAGTTTTTGGGAGCAGTGAAGATCACCGGGGCCAATGCGGAGGTAGAAGACCTTGACCGTGTGCTGATAGCGGCTGCTGCGATCCAGCCTGTCTTTTATATTCCAGACTGGGAATACATCAACCTGCACGAGGTGCTAGTTTACCCGGGCAACTTCAACATGGAGTTTGAACAACATGGGTGGGAACGCACGATCTCCGGCATGGTAGGCACAGGCCATATGCAGAATGTGATGATCCTGAATAAATGGGAGTTGCGACAGGGATTCGTTGACACCCGTGGCAACCGCAATACGGCTCTCCATGAGTTTGTGCACCTGGTGGACAAGATGGACGGCACTCTGGATGGTGTTCCGGAAATATTGTTGGAAAGAAAATATGTAGATCGCTGGAAAAAGCTAATTGAAAGGACGATGCTGGAGATCCGCCAGGGTGAATCGGATATTGATCCTTATGCGGCCACCGGGCCTGTCGAATGCTTTGCTGTGGTATCGGAATACTTCTTTAAACAGCCGGAAAGGTTCAGGGCTTTTCACCCTGAGTGGGATGAGTTGCTACGCTTGGTATTTCGTGTTAAGTTAAACACATAGATGCATAGGAACAATAGAGACACATAGTCATATCTATACCCTTTCTCTTATCCTGGGTTTAAAATTATAATGTATGCATTGCGCTGTTCCAGTTGTCAGAATTATGATTTACTACTTAAGTTATTCATGTGGCTTCTACCTATCCTATGCGCCTATGTATCTATGTTGTTATTCCTACCAGACAAAGGTGCCAACGGCACCGGCTTCGAGGGTTGGGGTTACTCTCCTCCCGTTAAACGTAATGTTGAAGGTCTGTGACGTGCCACCATCATTTTCTACTATCAATACCTTCTTTCCGTCCGGACGCTGGAAAGCGACATTATACAGGTAACCACTATTATTGCTCGACACCCGCCTCGAGCCTGGTGGAACAAATTTGGAAGCGTGAGCAACAATATAATACCCCACGTTGCGGGTGTAACCGGAGATGATGGTAATGGCGCCTTTACAGGTGGTGCATCCACCCTGCGTATGTATGGAATAATAAGGATCACTGGCCAGGTTCCACTCAAGGGCATTGCGGCTCCAGTTGCGCATTGATCCTATAATCACATTTTTCAAATGCCATTTCAGATCACCGGCGAAATCGCCCGTTGAAGAAGTATACTGCTCTGTGAAATAAATGTTCTTGGATGGATAATAATCGTGAACGGAAGATAAAGCACTGATGTCTCCGCCATATAAATGAAAGGCAGAACCATCAACATATTGACGTGCATTGGCATCATCAAGAATCGTTAGCGGGTAATCCGGCCGGTCGGCATTATGATCGTACACTATGATCTTTGTTTTGATATTGGCAGCAGCGAAGGCAGGTCCGAGGTTATTTTTAATGAAGTTCGCCTGCTCTGTTGCCATCATGAGCATACTGGGGTTATTGCCGCCGTACAAAGGTTCATTCTGCGGGGTGATAGCATCTATGGTAATGCCTTCTGCTTTCATGCCTTGTATATACTTTACAAAGTAATTGGCATAGCTGGCATAATACTGAGTCTGCAGGCTTCCACCTATTGAACTGTTGTTCGTTTTCATCCATACAGGTGGTGTCCATGGAGAACCTAATATTTTAATATTCGGATTGATAGCGAGTATCAACTTCAGCACAGGAATCACCTTGCTCTGGTCCTGGCGAAGACTGAAATTCTGCAGGTTAACATCTGTCTGCCCCGCCGGCATATCATCATAAGTATATACGGAAGCACTCAGGTCGGAAGCGCCAATGCTGACACGCAGATAGCTGATGCCAATGGAAGTGCTGTCGGAACCAAATAATTCTTTCAGCAACTCTGTTTGCATCGAAGAAGGAAGACTGGAGATCAGCTGGGCACTGCCATCTGTGAGGGTAAATCCAAAACCATCAATAGTCTGATAAACCTGGGTAGTATCCACCATAATTTCCGGGTATCCATTAGTAGCTGTTTTAAATACCAGGTTTGCATTTTGCTTTTGCAGTAATATGGATTGGTTGGAAGTAGTTAACCAGAAATCCATATCAGGCTTCACCACAGGGGTAGTATCAATATGTCCTCCATTTCCATTGGAGGGAGTCTTATTACATCCTATCAATAACAAGAGCAGTAAACACCAGGGACAAAGCAGAAAGGTTTTTTCCCATTTGTTGGTGCTTTTAAAAATTCTAAGGTTAGACATTCTCATTTATTTCCCACTTTTACCTGTACGATGTTCTTTATTTTGTTCGGCAATTTTATCGTCAGAAAATCCCAGTGCCTTGATATAACCCTTGTTAGGAAAACAATTTTCGAAACGGCATTGCTTTAAGTAATCATACAATGTTTGCTTAATGGCTGCTGTATTCTGCGGGCGGTATTTTCTTATATCTGCAAAATTCTTCTTCGGAGTTTCTGCATAATGGATTATAGAATCGTACGCCGCCGGGCGCTTAAACTGCACAATACAACGGGGATCATCCATTTTCTTATAGGGCCAGAAATGCCAGCCTATATGCGCATCTTCCAGGGTAGTCCGGAAACTATCAATCCATTCGTTGGTATTCTCACCTGTTTCACCACAGTAGATTGGAACATTATATTTATTACTGAAGTCGATATAGGATTGAATCACTTCCTGCTTTGGAGAGGTCCAGTACTTATGAAAGGTGTAAACCAGCTTATTGTCGAACGGCTTACCAAAAGGTCCAAAGTTGCTATCCCACTGCGCACCTCCGAGGAAAATCAAATGGTTTTTATCTACTTCGCGTATAGCCTGTGTAACACGTTTATAAAAGGGCTCCAGTTTGTAATTAAACTGGCCGGCATTGAAGTAAGTGGCAATAGGTTCATTCAATAAATCATAGCCTATGATGATGGGTTCTTTTGCATAACGGGCAGCTATTCGCCTCCAGATGGCGGTAGTAAGTTGCTGGTCTTTTTCACTTTCAAACAAAAAAGGATAACCATCTCCATCGTCAATATTATCCCCTGTTTGCCCTCCGGGAGCGCAGTGCATATCGAGCAATATATAAAGCTGTTCCTTTTTACACCAGTTGATCAGGCGATCAAATAATTCGAATCCATGATCCGGATCCGTCTTCCCCAGGTATCTTTCAGAAGTAAACAGGCGGTAGTTAAACGGCACCCTGATGGAGTTCATGCCTATCTGCTTCAGGTAATGAATATCTGCTGCAGTGATATAATTATCGAGGTAGCTAAGCCAGAACGCATCTGTTGCAGCAGAACCTATCAGTTCACTAAACGCCTGGTTGATCAGGCGGGGTGAGTTGACATCTCTCAACTTAAACATGTATCCTTCCGGTACCAGCCAGTTGCCCAGGTTAGTGCCTCGCATGATAAATTGCTGACCATTGGGTAGTACCAGGTTCTTGCCCCTTGTATAAATAAATCTTTGCTGTGCGATAGCGGTTAAACTTCCTGTCCACAAGATGAGAAGCAGTAAAACAATAAACCTTGTTTTCATAATTTACTTTATTGAAATACCCGGATATAATCTACTATCATGCGTTGGGGGAAAGTGGTGGAAGCATCAGGCGCTCCGGGCCAGTTGCCACCAACAGCAACATTGAAAATAAAAAAGGCAGGTGCATTAAAAGGATAAGGAGCTGAGCCCACGTCCGCTTTATTCAATGTAAAAAACAAGTTGTTATCTACGTACAATTTCACCTGGTCTTGTTTCCAGTCCATGGAAAAGACGTGAAACTGGTCATAGAAGTTGCCGCTGCTGAGAAAATATGAATTGCCTTTTGAAGCATGTGTGGCAGAAGAGGCACCATAATGCAGTGTGCCATAAGATTTGGCAGGATCCTGTCCAAGCAGTTCCATTATGTCAATCTCTCCGCAGGCGGGCCATCCGACAGAGCTAATATTACTACCTAACATCCACAGAGCAGGCCATATTCCTTTGCCTTTAGGAAGCTTAGCCCTTATGTCCACACGACCATAAGTGAAAAACTTTTTGTTTTGTGTGGTGATGCGGGCAGAAGAATAATTAAATCCGCTGATCGATTCTTTCCTGGCTTCAATGATAAGGTTACCATTGGAGACAAATACATTTTTAGATCGGTTGGTGTAATATTCCAGCTCGTTGTTTCCCCATCCGCCGGATCCATTACCAGTTTCATAATTCCACGCATTAGCATCGAGGCCGGATCCTGAAAATTCATCACTCCATGCGAGGGTATACCCGGCATAAGTATTAGGTGTGGAGAAACCTGTATTATCAGTTGTAAAATTCAGGCCGTCTTCCGTGATGATCGTTCCCGTTGCTGAAGAAGTCGAAATCGTACAGCCTTTGGGATTGCTCAATTGCACCGTAAACTGCAGGTTATCCTGGCGCAGATCACTGGCATTTCCTTTTATTCCCACAGCCACTTCTGAAGTGGTCTGCCCGGCAGGAATAGAAACAGTGCCCGAGGAAGCTACATAATCATTGGTGGAGGTTGCAGTACCATCAACAAGGCTATAGTCTACTGACACCGCTACAGAAGTAGTTTTATCCAGGCTTATGGTGAAGTGCATGGTGGAGGCAGTTGTAGATCTTGCTACTGAGGCAGCATCAATACGAAGTGCCGGAACCACAGGTGCCGGGGGCGGATCAACATTTTTAGTACCGCAGGAAATAGATCCCAAACTAAAGAGAAACAGTAACGTGAGATTAAGGAAAGATTTGAACATATGTTAGGTGTTATAAGAAACGAGTCACCTCCTGCCCTTTAATTACCTTAAGGTGGTAGAGGTGACTCGTATCAGTAAAAAGACTCTTATCTGAGTATTAAATAGCTTTCAGTTTCAGATACCAGGCATTACCCGTTTCTGTACCCTGTACTCTCAGGTACATCGCAGTGGCAGTAATAGAAAGTATCTCGTACTCTTTTTGTACAGCTCCATAGCCAATGAAGGTATTATTACCATTCAGGACAATAGCTGTTTTAGTTCCTGTATTGATTCCTGAACTGGCAGGTGCAAACGAGAACGAATTAGATCCACCTGCATAGCTATAACATGCTTCAGCACCTGTAGAAGGAATACCCGGCAGCCCTCCGGCCAGGTTACCTGTCTTGGTGAATGCACCATCAGGAGTGGCAACAGTAAGAGTATAACCGGTTGGAGTTTTGGTAAAGGTGAAGCTCGCTGTATAGAAACAATTGCAACATCCCACTTTTTCATTTACTGATGCAGACCACCATTCCGGGGTCACTGATGAAGCACTCCAGGGACCTACACCAAAATGAGAAGGGATATCCTTATCAACCTTCCATGTTTTTGACCCTGTTCCTGTAAGATTCGTTACAATAGAGGCAGCAGGATTAAAATCGCTGCGAACCTGTATATCCTTGGTTACAGTAGTCGCTGTAGCCCCGGGGCCATATGCGACAACGGTCACTCTATAGGTGTTCAGGCCTATCTTAGTATACTTCCTTGTCACCTTACCGGAGGGAACAAAGGCAAGGCTAATACCATCTGAAGCATCATAGTCAATTTTATAGGAAAGTACATTTTTACCTGTAAGAGTAAAGTTCACATCTCCTGAACCATCACCATTAGGGTGAGCGGCATCAACGCCAACAAGAGTAGCATTGATAGCCACTTCAGTGGGAGCTGTGAGATTCCCCATCGAGTAATTATCTTTTTTACAACTGCCTATTACCAGGAGCAGTGCAACAATGAAGGATAATTTTTTATAGTGTATCATAAGAATTTATTAATTGGTTTGTCTAAAGTTGTCAACGTAAATAACCTGTCCTATGCCAGCTGCACCATCTGCGGCATCGTTAAAGCGAAGCACCAGCTGGTTAAATTTCTCAGTGGAAGGAATGGCAGCTATGGTTCCGAAATCGAACACCAGCTCTTCCCATGCACCCGAGGTAGTAAGCGGCACTTTCAATACAGCCACACCATTAGATAAGCTGGAACCTGATTCCAATTCCACGTTCAGCTTTTTACCAACTAGAGCAGGATCAGGATTGTAAACAAGCACTTTGATCTTCTTGCCTGCTGACATATCAAGAGGCACATTCAATGGGCTATAGGTACCACTCCACCATTCCCAGCCGCGGGTAAACTTGCCCACCTTGGCACTGGTATTCAGGCCAGTGGCATTAGGATTGGCTACTGTAGCAAAGCCCTGTCCACCACCGAAGGTTCCAAAAAAGTATTTGATGTATGGAGACTCAAAAGTGATTGGCAATCCAAATGGATCATAGATAATAGTAGGTGTTATTACTTCAGCCTTAGCTGCACCACCACTTAATGCGACTACTTTTATATCGTAAGATCCTGCGGCAGCATAAGTATGAGATACTTCAGCGCCGGCGGCCAGTGGGGTACCAGTTTCGTTAGGTACATCACCAAAGTAGACCATAAATCCACCGGTAGCATATAAAGCCGTTGCTTTAACTTTCACCGTATGTGCTGTGGCATTAATAGTAGGCACTATATTTTCCGGCGCCCTGTAAGTGAGCTGTAAAGGATAGCTGGCGCTGGAAACTTCTCCTGCAAGGCTCTTTGAGTCAATAGTAACCGTATAACTGCCTTCAGGATAAGCATGAGAAGCACTGTTTCCAGGCGTTACCGTTTGAGAGGCTGCAGTCCCGGTGCCATGACCGAATTTCACCACAAAAGAAGAAGCACCTTCCCCCAGGGGAGTGATCTTAACGATACCTGAATTATCATTAGTGATATCGAAAATCTTTGAGGTATTGGAAGTCTTTGAAGTACTTAAGAAGGAAGTATCTGAATCAATTCCGTCTTTAGCACAACCCATGAAGCCGATGATGGCAAACAGGGCAATATATAATTTCGTTTTTTTCATGATTTTCAGTTTTAATAGCCTGGATTTTGAACCAGTTTAGTACCAACCAGTTCCCCGGCAGGAATCGGCAGAATTTCATTTTTACCTGCAGTAAAGCGCGTGGTACTACCCGTTTGTTTGCTTCCTAATTTGGTAGCCGCATCACCCCAACGAACGAGGTCAAAAAAGCGGTGACCTTCACCGGCGAGTTCCAGCCTGCGTTCTGTCTTGATCGCATCCATGGATACCGGTACAGAAGGTAATCCTACACGGGCACGAACAGCATCCAATAAAGCCTGCGCCCTGCTTCCCGTTGCACCCAAAGCCTCTGCCTCTAACAGGTAAGTATCTGCCAGGCGAATAATGTAATCATTCTGCTGGAAGTTCAACTCCACAGAACCACCACCCGTACGTACATCAGATTTCATTGGAATCATCTTCCTGAGAAAATAGCCGGTGTTTTGGTAACCTTCAATATAAGTAGCTTGTCCTGCTGCTGCCAGTGCTTTCACATCGAGTACTGTAGCAGAGAAACGGGGATCATTCTTAACGAGGTCATAAAAGTCCTGTGTCCATACATTAAAGCTCCAGCCGGAAGTATAAATATCAGGTGCCTGCGGGCCCGTTTTGGTGTAACTTCTTGGACCTACCATTTGAGAAGCGGTATTTCCTTCATCGGCACTACTGCCCCAGAAGCCCCAGTCAGCATTTGACTTATCTGTATGGAGACCTTCCAATATGGATTCAGAATTAAACTTGTTGGTGAACACCCACAGGTCAGCGAAATTGGGCAGCAGCCTGTTACCATATTGATTGGCTTGTCCGGGTGTGCCATTTACCTGTGCCAGCATCGCTGCAGCTTCAGTTTTCTTGTTGTCGTACAGGTAAACTTTACCGAGCATTGCCTGTGCAGCTCCTTTGTTAAAACGACCAGCTTCTGTGGCTAACACCACAGTACTCGGCAGATTAGGTATAGCCTCATTCAGATCTTTTTCGATCTGCGTATATACTGCAGAAGGAGGAGCCTGTGTGACATTATAAATATCACTGGTATTCAGGGGTTCCAGCAATAGTGGTACGTTTTTAAATAACCTCACCAGGTTGAAATAATAAGTAGCACGCAAGGCTTTTGCTTCAGCAGTAAAGCGTGCTTTCTCTGCTGCATCCATTGGTACACCAGGAAGTTTTGCTAACAATATGTTAGCCCTGAAAATCCCCTGGTAATGATCACTCCAGAAAGAGCGTGGCATGATAGCAGGAGTAATGGTATAATTGGAGAATCCTTGTATACCGGCACCGTCAGTAGCACCACCACCACCGGCATAATTATCGTCTGAGCCGGCATTCATCATGGTGATCATATTTTCAAAACCACCGGCATTCTTACGCAATACATCATATGCGGCTACCAGGCCGGAATAAGCCTCTCCCCTGTTTGAATAATAGTTCTGTGTAAGAAACCGCCCTTTAGGCTGAATCTCTATGAACTCTTTTTTACACGATCCGAGCAGCACTATTAGGGTGCTCGCCAGGAAAATTATATTGATTCGAATATTCTTCATACAATAAGATTAATCAGTTAAAATGAAAGTTGAATACCACCCAAAACTGTCCTTGCCTGTGGATACATGCCCCTGTCTATACCGAACACGCCACCACCCACTTCAGGATCATAACCGGTATATTTTGTGAGGGTTAACAGGTTTTCAACAGTAGCATATACACGGAACCTGGAGATACCCACTCTGCCTAATAATTGGTTAGGGAAGGTATATCCCAGTTGCAGCACTTTCAGGCGCAGGTAATCACCATTTTCGAGGTAGAATTCCGACATATTACCAAAGTTGCCATTAGGATCGGAACTGATCAACCTTGGATAGTCAGTGGAAGTGCCTTCACCAGTCCAACGACTCATTGCTTTTGCCGGGTAGTTGGAAGCAAGGATATCCAAACGGCGTAATCCCTGGAAGATCTTATTGCCGGCCACACCTTGTGCAAAGGCAGTAAAATCAAATCCTTTAAATCCAAGGTTTACAGTCATACCGAAAGTGTATTTAGGTATACTGTTACCAAGGAATGTTTTGTCTGCATCACCACTGTTGATAATGCCATCACCATTAAGGTCTGCCCAGATGAAATCGCCGGGACGTGCATTCGGCTGAATGAGCGCACCCGTGTTTTTATCCTTATAATCCTGTATCTGTTGTTCATTCTGGAAGATGCCCAGTTTTTTGTAACCCCAGAAGCTGTTGTAGGGATGTCCAACCTGTATACGGGTAACCGTACCCATTGACTGGAAGCTGGCACCACCGCCCAGGAATTTTGTATCGGCAGCTACATAAGTAACTTCATTTTTCAGGTAAGATCCGTTTGCATTCACAGAAACATTTAAACTACCTACCTGTTTGCGATAGCCTAATTCAACTTCAACACCCGTGTTCTTCATGTCGGCCACATTATCCCATGGATTGGATGATACACCAACATAACCAGGAATCACTACCGGGCGAAGGATACCTGTTGTCTTCTTATTGAACCAGTTCAATACCAGGTTGAAATCCCTGAACAATTGTGACTCAAATCCAACATCTGCTGAAGCTGTTTCTTCCCAGTGCAAATCAGGGTTATCCAATGTCTGGGGAGCATAACCGGTTGTTACATTTCCGGAGCTTCCGATAGCATAATTGTAACCACCTACCACTGTTGATAGGTAACGGAAATCATCCATTGCATCATTACCAACCACTCCATATCCGCCCCTGATCTTTAAAGTATTTACCACTCCATTGTCCGTCCAGAAACCTTCCCTGTTAACGTTCCAACCTGCTGAGAAGGATGGGAATATACCATATTTATTATTTGAACCGAACTTGGTTGATCCGTCACGACGAACGATACCGGTAAAGAAGTATTTATCTAAATAGTTATAGTTTAAACGGCTGAACAGAGAAGTGATCTTATGTTGAGTGAAGTCACCAGACCAGCCGTCACGATTGGCAAGACCTACATCAAAGTTGAAAGATGCATCTCTATAACTGGTAATAGGCAGATTGTATATGTTAATTCCAACATTACCGCCAATATTGTCAACATAAGCAGCCTGGCCTAATAGTAAAGTAACATCGTGATTGGCAAACTTTCGGTTGTATGTAACCGTGTTTTCGATGTTCCAGTTAAAAGACCTGTTTTCACCTTTATTATAGATGTTCTTATTGGTTGAAACAGTAGAACTCAGGTAATATACGGGGGTATATCCAAGGTTGCCCCAGTAAGCCTTCTTAACACCAACACTGGATCTGAATTTAAGACCCTTGATAGGAACTGCTTCCAGGAAGGCATTACCAACTATATCATCTGACCAGCCATAGCCACCTAATCTTGTTTGCATATAGGCAATCGGGTTTGTCATCTCCTGTCCTACATAATTAGAGATACCGTAATAATTTCCATTAGGATCTTTTATCACCCCGTTATTATTATAAATACTTGCATTTGGAAGAGAAGCAAGCAGAGATGGATCAACAACCAAAGGAGTACTAGGATCGAGGTTAATGGCAGAACTTAACGGTCCGCCATATTCACTGTTGGTATTACCAAGGCCCATATTCTTCTGGTGCGTATAACCCAGTGTCTGGCCGAAAGTAAATATATTAGAAAGTTTATGAGTGGAATTTAACCTCAGGTTCTGTTTATTGGAATTGGAAATGTCGGTAGCAACGATACCTTCATTGCTCTGCATTCCTGCTGAAAAGTAAAAAGTTGACCTGTCGTTACCGCCGCTGAGGCTTATCTCGTGTAAATAGCGTTGAGCGGAATTATTGAAGATTGCTTTTTGCCAGTCAGTACCTACTCCCAGGGAACTTACATCGGGGAATAAGACGTTACCACCGCCGGCTACTGAGCTTTCATTTCTTAGAACAGCATATTGTGTGGCATTTAAAAGATTAAG
>JBLNAY010000072.1:0-3491 GCA_050259715.1 Candidatus Dadabacteria bacterium | reverse complement strand
CCGCGATAGTTACGATATCAAATCAGTGGGTAAAAATTAACTCTTTCTGTTTAAGTTCATGCCTGTGATCACCCTTTTCATTTTAGGTTTATTGAGCTCACTCTGCTAATTTTGCCCCGCTTTCAACCTTAAGAAATGAGACAAATCCCTTTAAGACAGGCTCTTCGTGAAGCGATGAATGAAGAAATGCGTCGTGATGATCGTGTTTTCCTGATGGGCGAAGAAGTTGCGGAATATAATGGAGCTTACAAAGTTAGCCAGGGCATGCTTGCTGAATTTGGACCCCGCCGTGTTATAGATACTCCCATCGCTGAATTAGGTTTTACTGCTATTGCCGTTGGTGCTGCCCAGAATGGGTTGCGCCCTATAGTAGAATTTATGACCTGGAACTTTGCCGCTCTTGCCCTGGACCAGATCCTGAATACGGCTTCTAAAATGCTGGCTATGAGTGGCGGTCAGATAAGCTGTCCAATAGTCTTCAGGGGGCCTAATGGATCTGCAGGCCAGTTGGGTGCTCAACACTCCACTGCCTTTGATAGCCTTTATGCCAACATACCGGGACTTAAAGTGGTTTCACCAAGCAACGGGTATGATGCCAAGGGATTGTTGAAACAGTCAATCCGTTATGAAGAAGATCCTGTGATCTTCATGGAGAGTGAGGTTAGCTATGGAGACAAATCAGAAGTTCCTGAAGAAGAATATTACATCCCCCTTGGAAAAGCTGATGTAAAAAGACAAGGTAAGGATGTAACTATAGTTTCTTACAACAAGATGATGAAAGTTGCATTGGGTGCAGCATCAGAATTAGAGAAGGAAGGAATCAGTGCGGAAGTTATTGATCTGCGCACCATCAGGCCTTTGGACTGGATGACAATCCTCGAGAGTGTAAAAAAGACCAATCGATTGGTGATTGTAGAAGAACAATGGCCTTTTGCTTCTATTTCTTCAGAGATCAGTTATCGTATTCAAAAAGAAGGTTTTGATTACCTGGATGCACCTATACGCCGGATTACTTCTGCCGATGCACCATTGCACTATGCACCTAACCTGGTAGCTGCAGGTTTGCCAGATGTACCCCGGACCATTAAACTGGTTAAGGAAGTGATGTATTTAAACAAATAATCTTAAACAAAATAGCGGGTTTTATACCCCACATAGAGAATGTCTTTTGAAGTTGTGCTATGTGCACAACTTTTTCTTTTACAAGGGTAAAAAATCTTTTTAAATAAATTTTGAAATTCAATTTTAAAGTGCATCTTTGTCTCGGTTTTTCATAGGATATTGGATTTTACACGAGGCTGGATTTCTATCCGGCCTTTATTTTTATCTCTACTCCTGTTAACTTCTTATTCTCACGTTTTGCTTTACTTTGCCGGCATAATTGAATGCATGGCGACCTTACTTATTATAGACGATGAAAGAGCAATCAGAAAGACCCTAACCGAAATCTTATCTTTTGAAGGTTACAAAATTGACGAAGCGGCCGATGGCGAAGAAGGAATCAAAAAGTTCAGGGAAAAGCAATATGATGCTGTGCTCTGCGACATAAAGATGCCAAAGATAGATGGCATTGATTTCCTGCAGAAGGCTGTTGAGATAAATGCCGATGTTCCCATTATCATGATCTCGGGTCATGGTACCATTGAAACAGCCGTAGAAGCGGTGAAGAAAGGTGCCTATGATTTCATTCAGAAGCCCCCGGATCTGAATCGTTTACTCATCACCATTCGAAATGCGATGGAAAGGAATAACCTGGTGAGTGAAACAAAAACACTAAGGCGCAGAGCCTTTAAGGTGCAGGAAATGATTGGCGATTCGGAGCCCATTCGGAAAATCAAAGAGACTATTGAGAAGGTAGCTCCTACAGAAGCACGTATCCTGATTACAGGAGAGAATGGAGTTGGAAAAGAACTTGTGGCCAGGTGGATTCATGAAAAGAGTTCAAGGGCAGCTAATCCTATTGTTGAAGTCAATTGTGCTGCAATTCCAAGTGAACTTATAGAGAGTGAATTGTTTGGTCATGAAAAAGGATCGTTTACTTCAGCAATCAAACAACGGATAGGCAAATTTGAACAGGCCAATGGCAGTACTCTTTTCCTTGATGAAATCGGGGACATGAGTTTGAGTGCACAGGCTAAGGTGTTACGTGCATTACAGGAAGGGAAGATCACGCGTGTGGGTGCTGATAAAGATATCACTGTTGATGTGCGGGTGATTGCTGCTACCAATAAAGATCTTTTGAAAGAAGTGGAAGCGAAGACTTTCCGCCTGGACCTCTATCATCGGTTAAGTGTGATAGTGGTACACGTGCCTTCTTTAAATGATAGAAAAGATGACATTCCCCTGTTAGTGGATTATTTCCTGGAAGACATCTGTAACGAATATGGTATAGCGAAGAAAATGATTTCTGATGATGCATTGAAGATGTTGCAGGAATACAATTGGACGGGCAACATTCGGGAATTAAGAAATGTAGTGGAGAGACTGATCATACTTTCCGGAAAAGGCATTTCAAGAGAGGACATCAGGACATACGTTCTTCCAAAAGTGTGATCCATTTCAATAGATTAACCTAACTTGTTTTGTTTGTATCGCAATGATGGTTTGTTGAGTCAGCATGTAAACACGAAGCGAATGAATGCAGATTCTTCTTTTGAAAACTATTTTACCTGCATTCACATAATCTAAGTAAACTACCGGGAATTTCCGAGTACTTTAGCAAAAACTTGGCTTAGAGCACTAACTCTTACCTGTTTTAAATAATAAATTTGTCCGCGTTAAAAAAGAACTAATGCCCGTTTCACACGTACTGGTTGTTTATTTCATTTCATTCCTTATTGTATTTCTCCCTTCTTTCGGATTGGCTAAGATGTTTAGAAAGGCAGGTGTGGCAGAATGGAAAGCTTACATTCCATTTTACAATACCTGGGTGATGCAGGAGCTTGCACAAAGACCGAAGCATTGGGTGTTCTGGCAATTCATCCCGGTAGTTGGCTGGTTTATCAGTCCGGGCATTTTCATTGAGTTTGTAAAACTATTTGGCCGCTTTTCCTTTGGTGATCATACACTGGCCGCCCTATTTGCACCATTTTATTTTCCGTATCTCGGTTATAGCGACAAAGTAAGATACATCGGCCCGGAAGGTGCCCGCAGGTATCACAAACCGAGTTGGAGAGAATGGGTAGATGCTGCCATTTTTGCTATCGTTGCTGCAACGCTGATACGTACTTTTATCTTCGAGGCATATACGATCCCTTCAGGATCCATGGAGAAAACCTTGCTGATTAATGACTTCCTGTTTGTAAGTAAATTCAGCTACGGGCCACGTATTCCGAATACACCATTATCCATTCCATTTGTTCATAATTATATTCCAGGTACTAATAAGAAATCATATACTGATGCCGTAAAGCTTCCCTATATCCGTTGGTGGGCTGCCCCGGTAAAAAGAGGTGATGTTGTAGTGTTCAACTTTCCTGCAGGTGATACTG